>JANNYA010000107.1:0-30357 GCA_031409855.1 Rhodanobacteraceae bacterium
TTTGAAAGTGACGTTGTTGCGGCGGAGGTGCGCGAATTGCTTCTGTGAATTATCTATTTCACGCTGCGACTAAAGCTGCATGAAACCGTGCTTACCGGACGCCTCAAACAGTTCCTTCTCCCCACTATTACATTCGTTCGGAGCCTAACCGAACTATGGGGAGAAGGTTAGGATGAGGGGCGGGCATTTTGTTTGGCGCGGGCCGTCAAAAACACTGCAATTTGATGTTTGGTGGACTAATACGCTCTCTTGCTAGACTTTGATGATGGTCAACGGCTTTTTTTATCGACGCTACCCAGGTCGCGTGACAGAATGAACAATAAACTTTTGGAGCTGGCTCTTGCCTATCGAACTGACGCCAATCGATCACGCCCCTCTAATGCATGGCTACACATGGAAGGTAGCTAATGAACAGCTGCTTGCTGAACTCATAGCTCGCGTCGCACTTGGTCAGGCGCGGCATGTGAGCAAGATATTGCTCAATATAGGAACTCCATTTCCTGACCCTGCTGACGGTGTTTGGTCAAGTGCGGTGGCGATGTTTGCGGTTTCAGCGGGTGACGAACACAGTTCTCACCGCGATGGTTGGATGTTTCAGGTTATGTCTTGGCTGGCGGCACAAAACGCGAAGCCAAACTCGCAGATCAATGCGCCCCAAATGATCCGTGCGCTGAAAGGATTCGACGGGCTACAACTTGACTTCGACGCAAATGGCCGCATCAGCGCGGTGGTTATTTTTGAAGATAAGGCAACCATCAACCCGCGCGAAACGATTCAGAAGGACGTCTTTCCAGAATTCCAAAAATTTGAGGCAGGAACTTACATGAACGTGCTGGTAGCCGAAGTTACGAGCCTTTTAGAGAAGCGGCCAGGAATTGATGCCGATGACGTCGTTCGGCACATAATTTGGAATGATGCGCGCCATTTTAGAGTAACCATCACTGTCGGCGATTCCCATAGCACAGACGCAGGTCGTCGTCGCCTTTTCAAAGACTACGATTCAATAGCACCAGGAGCAAATGTAGGGCGTCGGCGCGGTGAGACATTTTACGTAGCCGATCTTCGGGCCTGGATGGACGGCCTTGCCAACAAATGTTTGGCTCACATCGCAGCAGTGAAGGCCGCAAGTGTTTGACCCCGACACATCCAAGCTAATCTCTGACGCTCCTAGTCTCGACGGCCTAGACCTTTCCAAGTTATCTGCGCAACTCACTGAGGCATACACGCTAATCGTTACCGCACGCGTACGTATGCGCGGGGCTGCGAAGGATAGCGTTCTACCTGACGACATCTTGAAAATTGCAAGGCAAATGCGGCGCATTGCCTTTACCAACGAAGCTTTTGTCTCAGCGCTTCCAGGAAGAGAAGATCGGGCAGCCGCTGCATTTGTTGCTGGCGCAGCGCATCATGTTTCCTTGATGGCGGCCCGGATGGTGCGCACAGAGAGGCAAGAAACAAGGTTGATGCTTGACTCAATTGCTCCGGAAGTTTCGGCCACACTGCTTTTCTTGATTGCCGAAGCAACCGCAGACTCCGCCGAAATGGCGAAAGAAATTGTTATTCCAAGCGGCAATATCGTCGGAGCTAATCTCATCAGTGCAATTGTCGATCTATCAAAGGGCGATTTGACCAACATATTGGTCCGCGCATTGCCGAATGCAGAATTGCTTGAATTAGGCGATCTTGGTGACCGAGGAGTTTCAGCACTGTACTACTTGCTACTTAGTGGGGTGCGCCAACTTGCATTGGAACTACTTGGCAGGTCACAACCCGGCAATACAACCGAGAATACCACGTCGACGTTCAGACATATCAAAAACCTGTGCGTCGAACAAATGGAGATTGAAGGTCAGTCAATCCCCGCGTTTAGCGCATTTCCAGGCCCGCATCATCTAGCGTCGCTGCTGGTGTCCGTGGCGGACAATCTGACTCCTTCCGCCATTGTAAATATAGCTCCTCCCGGCGATGTAAATGCCACGCGATGGGCGACTATTTTGGGAATGATTGCCAAGCGGCGACCATATCTTTGGCGAAATCACCGAATGGCAGTGAAGTCCGGCTATCTTAAAACGGGCATTTCGTCTGCCATTAGCTTTCCAACCGGCGCAGGTAAATCGACGCTGTCGGAATTAAAGATCGCCGCCACCATGCTGCGAGGCAAAAAGGTGGTTTTTTTAGCTCCTACATTGGCTTTGGTTGAGCAAACTGCCAGCGCACTGAAGCAGACATTCCCTGATGCCAGCATTGAGCGCGAACAGGGTGACACCTCGGCTTTCGATGATCTAGTTAGGGAGCTTCCAACTGTGTCAGTGATGACCACCGAACGATGCCTCGCCCTACTTGGTTATGACGCTGAGGCGTTTTCGGACGTCGGATTATTAGTGTTTGACGAGTGTCATTTAATGCACGCGGCAAGCACGGACAAGAGCCACCGAGCGATTGACGCCATGCTCTGTGTCCTCAACTTCGTAACGATTGCGCCAATGGCGGATCTGCTGTTGCTGTCTGCAATGATGCAAAACACCAAAGAGATAGCTGACTGGGTTAGCTCCCTCACAGCAAGGACTTGTCTTGCGCTCGATCTCACGTGGAAGCCAACCCGACAGGTTCGTGGCTGCGTCGTGTACGACGCAGACCGAATTGCTGCTCTGAATTCTACTTTGAAAGCCGCGTATCGCAACAAGACGACAAAAGGAGTACCGAGTGCAGTTTCGACGACGCTGGAAGCACAGCCGTTTGGTTTGTTCTCGCTGAAGCAGACTTGGTTCTCAAAGCTAAGAATTGATTACCGATTTGTGCCATTGTTAGATGAACTGCTTTTGCTGGGAACTGGCAACGGTGCGCAGAGTTGGTACTTAACGCCCAATGGAATTCAAGTTGGCTCAACGCTCGCCAATGCAGCAGCCGCAAAAAGTATTAAGACCTTAATGTTTGTCCAGACGATCCCTCTTGCCATTGCAGCGGCGAAACAAATCAACAAGCTTAGAAACGCCGATGAAATAACGCTTTCAAATAAGGAGGATGAGTTTCTCGACGAAGCAATCGAGGAACTTGGAGGTGCAACGTATACAGATGTCCGCAAAACGAGCTTTGGCTTTGTCAAATTGGCATCCGTCTGTCATCACAGTCTGCTTTTACCTTCGGAGCGTCGCCTCCATGAATCTTTGTTCAAGCGTGATGATGGCGTAGGAATCATGGTTGCAACATCGACGCTCGCCCAAGGCATGAATCTTCCCAGCGAGCTTGTGATCATTGCCGGTGATAGCCGTTTCGAGAGCGGCGCTGCTAAACCTCAACAGCTTGAAGCGCATGAACTGCTTAATGCGGCTGGCAGGGCTGGTCGTGCAGGCGAGTCGTCTTACGGCGTTGTTTTGGTGGTTCCAAGCAAAGTAATCGAGTATCGCGATCAGACAGTCCTAAGCAAACATTGGCAGAATCTACAAACAATTTTTGCACAAAGCGATCAATGCCTATCAATTGACGATCCGATGGAAGCACTTCTCGATCAGTTGGCATTATCCAACGATGTGAACTCACCCTCGCTCCAGTACTTTCTGAGGCGCCTGCCCGTTGGAACCAATGGCGACCTAGCTAGTAAGACGCAAGTGCTTTTGCATAAGTCCTTCGCTGCATTCCGCAAGAGAACTGCAAACGACAATGCGTGGATCGAAAGTCGGATCAGCGCAGTGCTCGCAGCGCGTGTATTGCGTAGGCCCAACCCAACATGGGTTGATCAACTTGCTGCTGCTACAGGGGTGCCAGCCGAATTCATTGCGATGCTCGGCCAAGCTATTGACGCGCAACCACTTTCGAACATGGCTTCAATTGAGCAATGGCTCGACTGGGTTCTGGACTGGCTCAAAACGGTTCCGTACTTCCTTCCAGTCATTATGCGTCCAGCCACACTCGAATCTGTTCTTGGCAATCCCTACAAAGCGTTGACTAATGATGCTGAGCGCGGGCTCTATTTCCTCAACTACATCGGTCCACCTCTTAAACGCTGGATGGCAGGCTCACCTCTTGCAGAGATCGAGCTAGATTTTGGAATAGCAGTTTCTAAGCTTGGCAAATGCAACAAGGCTCGAGAGTTCGTACTGCGAATCGTCCCTGAATTCGCGTATTTGGTCGGTTTACCGCTTCAAGTTATTAGAGCAATGGTAAAAGGTACTGTGCGCGAACAGACGCTTCCGGGCCTGGGTATTTCTACACTCAGTAGCTGCGTTCGCTTCGGATTCAACATTCCTGAAAAGTTAGCACTTCGTCAAATACTGCCTGGTCGGCGCTCACGAGTTTTGGTGCATAAAATGTATGCGATGGAAAACGTCCCACCTGCAAATGGTGTCGAAAGTTTGGGGACGGCAATAGAGCGCGTCAGCGATGCTATTTTGAGAGATTTTTGAAATTTCGATGCTTGCAACCCAGTGATCGCAATTGCAATTGCCCACCCCTCATCCCAACCTTCTCCCCATAGTTCGGTTAAGCTCCGAATAAAACTCATAGTGGGGAGAAGGAGCCGTTCGAGGCTCGGTTTTGATTTTTTGGCAGTAGCGCGGTCTCTATTTGGATAGCCGAAACGCCCGAATCTTGCCCTCTGCCCGCCAAATCCTTCTCCCCACAGTCCGGTTAGGCTCCGAACAAACTCATAGTGGGGAGAAGGCGCTGTCTGAGGCAAACTGGCTCCCTTAAACCCCCACCGCCGCCAAAGCCGAATTAAACGTCCCACTAGGCCGCATCACCGCATCCGCCTTCGCCAAATCTAACTTGTAATACCCACCAATATCCGCCGCCTGACCCTGCACCGCCGCCAGCTCGGCGACAATCTTGTCCTCATTATCAGTCAAGGATTTAGCTAACCCAGCAAATTGCGCCGCAAGCTCTAGATCGTCGGTTTGCTCAGCCAGCGCTTGCGCCCAATACATCGCCAAATAGAAATGGCTGCCGCGATTGTCCAGCTCGCCGGTGGTGGCGACGGGGGATTTGTTGTTGTCTAACAATTTGCCGGTGGCGGTGTCTAAGGTTTGCGCGAGTACGGTGGCTTTTTTATTGCCGGTTTTAATGCCTAAATCTTCTAGCGACACGGCTAGTGCCAGGAACTCGCCTAGGGAATCCCAGCGTAGGTGATTTTCTTCCACCAATTGTTTGACGTGCCGTGGTGCCGAGCCGCCGGCGCCGGTTTCAAACAGTGCGCCGCCGGCCATCAGCGGCACGATTGAGAGCATCTTGGCGCTGGTGCCGACTTCGATGATCGGGAATAGATCGGTCAGATAATCGCGCAGAATATTGCCGGTGACCGCGATCGTGTCTTTGCCGCGAATAATGCGTTCCAGCGAAAAGCGCATCGAGCGCATGTAGGACATGATTTGGATGTCTAGGCCGTCCAAATCGTAGTCTTTCAAATAGGTGCGTACTTTTTTGATCAGTTCGGCGTCGTGTGGGCGGTATTCGTCTAGCCAGAATACGGCCGGTGTGTCGGACAGGCGCGCGCGGGTGACGGCGAGTTTGACCCAATCGCGGATCGGGGCGTCTTTGACTTGGCACATGCGCCAGATATCGCCTTGCTCGACGTTTTGCTCGATCAATACATTGCCGTCGTGATCGACAAAGCGCGCCACGCCGTCTTCTGGGATTTCGAACGTTTTGTCGTGCGAGCCGTATTCTTCGGCCTGCTGCGCCATCAGGCCAACGTTAGGAACCGTACCAAGTGTGGTAGGGTCAAACGCGCCGTTGGATTTGCAGAAATTGATAATTTCTTGATAGATGCGCGCGTAGGTGCTTTCCGGCATCACCGCTTTGGTGTCTTTGAGTTTGCCGTCGGGCCCGAACATTTTGCCGCCGACGCGGATCATCGCGGGCATCGAGGCATCGACGATCACATCATTGGGTGCATGCAGGTTTGAAATGCCTTTGACCGAATCCACCATCGCCAATTCCGGCTGCGTGGCGTAACACGCGTGCATGTCACGTTCGATTTGCTCGCGCTGCGCGGTCGGCAAGTCTTTAATTTTCTCGTAAACGCTGCTGACGCCATTGTTTGGGTTGACGCCAAGCTTCTCGAATAGCTCACCATGTTTGGCGAAGGCGTCTTTATAGAAAACCTTGACCGCGTGGCCGAACACAATCGGATGCGACACCTTCATCATCGTGGCTTTGACGTGCAGGGAGAACATCACGCCGGAAACTCTCGCGTCTTCTAGCGCGTCTTCATAGAATTTGCACAGCGCTTTTTTGCTCATAAACATGCTGTCGATAATTTCGCCTTCCTGCAGCGATACTTTCTTTTTCAGCACGATTACATTGCCGCTTTTGGTGACTAGATCCATCGTCACATCGCAGGCGCGCGGCATGGTCATGCATTTTTCGCTGGAGTAAAAATCGCCGCCGCGCATGTGCGCCACGTGCGTGCGCGACGCCGGGCTCCATGGCGCCATCGAATGTGGATTTTTGCGCGCGTAACGCTTGACGGCGGCGGGCGCGCGGCGGTCGGAATTGCCTTCGCGCAGCACTGGATTGACCGCGCTGCCAACGATTTTGTTGTAGCGTTCGCGCAGCGCTTTTTCCGCGTCGGTTTTCGGCTGTTCTGGAAAGTCAGGCAGCGCAAAACCTTTGCCCTGCAGTTCCTTAATTGCCGCCACCAATTGCGGCACCGAGGCGCTGATATTGGGCAGCTTGATGATATTGGTGTCGGGGTCTTGGGTCAGCTTGCCCAGTTCGGCCAAATTGTTTGGGGTTTTCTGATCTTCTTTTAGAACGTCCGAGAACTCCGCCAAAATTCGTGCTGATACTGAGATATCACTGCCAGCAATCTCAATGCCCGCCGGTGCGGCAAAGGCGCGGATAATCGGCAGGAAGGAACAGCTGGCCAAAAGTGGTGCTTCATCGGTCAAGGTGTAGATGATTTTTGCGGGTTTAACGGTCATGGCAGCTGCCTTGGTAGGGTGCGAAGATAAGTTTTGTGAACTAGTTGCGCGCGCGAACGAAGCTGATCATTAAGCCCGTCAGCAGCAACATACCAAGCAAGCTTAGCCCTGGAACGGCAACAAAATCATCGTTCTCAATGGTGCCAACAGCGGCACGGGCCGGCAGGGTGGTACCGGCACTGGCGGCACTTAAGGCGAATTGAAAATTTTCATCAGGCTCAGTGACATTGTCATTGGCGATTGAAATTGCGGTCGTTTTGCTGAGTTCACCCGGCGCAAATGTCAGCGTGCCGGTACGCGCGGTGTAGTCAGAGGCGCTCAGCGCAGTGCCGTCGCTGGTATTGAAATTGACGGTGACGGGAATCGCGCTGGCGCTGCTTAAATTCACGATGAAGTTAAATTGCACCGGGCTTGCGGTGCCCTCGGGGCCGCGCACGTCGTTGACGCTCAGCGCTAAAGAATCATCGTTGAGTATTGTGCCGACAATGGCTGCCGGGCTTAAAGTGATTGCGCTGATGCCGACTGGAATTTCCAGCGCGCTCAAATTTAAGGTGAAGCTTTCGTCGCTTTCCAACTGCGTATCACCGTTTATGCCAACCGAAAGGGCTTGTTGCACGCTTAAGCTGGGGAAGGTCAGAACCGTTGGCGCTAAGGTCGTGTAGTCGCTGCCCGCGGTCGCGGTGCCATTTGCGCTTGAGACGGTGACGAGTACTTGCCCCTGCACCGGGTTAGAAAGGCGGGCGACAAAGGGCATTGGCGTGCTGCCGCTGTTGCCCTCCGCTTGACTGACCGAGGCGATACTGAGCACTGCCGCATCGTTGTCGGTGATTTGTCCTAACCCTTGATTAGTGATGATCGTGCCGCTGCTGGCGGCGCTAATCGTTGCAGTTAGGGTTTCCAGCGTTTCGACCGTGACATCTGAAGCGATCACCACGCGTGCGCTGGCGCTGGCGGCGTTGATTGGGATGCTGATATTGCCGGCAATCACGGCGGTAAAATCGCTGCCTGAGGTGGCCGAGCCTGGCGCGGTGGCATAACTCAAGGTAATGGCTGTGGCTGACACTGGGTTGACGGTAATCGGGAAGTCCATATTCACCGTGCCGGTATCGGTTTCAGTGATAGTGACATTGCCAATCGCGATGTTTTGCGCGCAAGCGAAAGTGGGAATGAGTAGGGTCGCGATGGCAAGCAAAGTTGAACGATACATGGAAGACCTTTATGAGTTGGTGCGGCTATGTTTGAGGTGATTGAAAACGGCTAGAGCGGCGCTATTGCAAGCGCGCTGCAGTCAGCACATAGCCAAAATCGCGCGTTTGCGCAGTCCAGGATAATTGCGGCTCGGTGGCGTAGGTTTTCCATTCTTGCAAAGTCCACAAGCCTGAAGCATCCCGAGTCGCTAGGGCAAATTCAAGCTCGCCCTCAAACGTGCGACTGTAAACGCGCAGCGCCTCCCCGAGCGCATCGTCTAGGCGATAGACAACTTTCGCGACCGGCTCAGCGTAGCCACGTAATGCGCCGCTAGGAATCACGAAACTGCCCGAAGCCTGATTGATGCTGGGGGCTTCAAAACTATGCGCAAACACCAGTTGCAGGGTATCGGTGTCGGTTTGGCTTTGATTGCTTAACACCAAATCTTCGATGAAATTATTCGCTGGCAAAAACACTTCTGCGCGATTGACCACGGACGTTGGGGCAGGGCGCGGCACCATTGCGCTCAGTGTGTAGGTCAATGCCGCACCGCTGGGCAGGCTGGACACCGCCGCGTTGATATCCAACACGCCACCGGCTTCTGGGCAGATTGCGCCAGCGCTGGCGGCACAAGTCCAGCGTGGGTTAAATAGGCTGGCTGGAATCACGTCATTAAAGCGCACGCCGGGGGCAAAATCGGGGCCGTTATTGCGCAAAATCAAGGTGTAGACCAGTAAGTCACCGACCCGGTAGCTGCTCACGCCATTGTCTTTGGTGACCGCTAAGTCGGCTTGCGCGAACACCAGCGTGTTGACGGGGATTGCACTTGCGCCCAGAAAGTCGCCGCCGGTCGGCACAAAGCTGGCGTTGATGACTTTAGGGCCCAGGGTATTAAAGCTTAAATTACAGCTGGGTGTGGCGCTGGGTAAACTAACCGTGCAGCTAAACGCACCGCTACTGAGTGTCACAGTGCCTGATGGCGCGCCCGCACCGGGTGCGTCAACTGCAAGCACCACACTGTAGCTCGCTGGCTGGTTAATTCGCACGCGCACTGGCCCGCTGGCGGTCAATGTGGTTGTCGCTGGATTTACCTGGTGCGTGGTGTTGGCGCTACTGGCAGTAAACGCGCTGCTGGCTGGAACGTAATTGGCCGTCAAGGTTTTGGTGCCTGCGCTGGTGCTGGTCAAATTGCAGCTACCTGAGCTATTTGGCGCGGTCGTTGCCATCAAAGTAAAGCTACAACTTGCAGCACCGTCGCTAATAATCACGTCGCCAATCGGTGAAGTGACAGGGGCCGATACCGCGACCGCGACGAGATAGCTTTGCCCAACCACCGAAGCGTCCGGTTGGTCACTAATAATGGTGGCTAGGGTGCTTTGTTGATCGTCATCGGTAATCGTTATGACCGCCGTCGCATCCGCTGGCACCACGATGCCGCTTTGTTGCACGGTAAAATTGACGTTCAGGGTTTCATTGCCCTCAACGAGCGTGTCGCCCAAGATTGGCACGCTAACGCTGCGTGTGCGGTTGCTGGGCGTGAACTGCAGATTGCCGCCGCTGGTGGTGTAATCCAAGCCCGCCGTTGCGCTGCCGTCAGTGCTAGCAAAACTTAAGTTCACGACGTTCGGCGTGCCCAGTGGCGCAACCGGAGCCAATAAATTGCGATCAGCACTGAGTACTGGATCCACCGCGACTAGGTTAAGCACCGCGTTGCTAGTGCCGGTATTGCCTTCAGCGATGCTGATGTCGCTGACTTCAATGTTCGGCAAATCATCATTGTTGATTTGTCCGACTGCGCTTAAGGTACCCAACGTGGCACCAACACTGGCATTGCTGAACGTAATGCCAAATTGCTCGCTGTCTTCCCAAATACGCTCAGCGTTAATCGCTATGCTAAAACTTTGTGTCGTCACGCCGATGGCGAAATTTACGCTGCCGTTACTGGCGGTGTAATCTAGCCCGCTGGTGGCAGTGCCGCTGCCGTTGGTGGCAAAGTCAAAGCTGTGCGCTACTGAAGTCAGCCCGCTGCGGGTCGCAGTGAAATTCAGATTGCTAGCGCCAGCGTTTCCCTCTGGCGCTGCCACGAAACTGCTGATGAGGATACTGGCGTCGTCATTGACAATCGTGCCTACGCCAACACCGGTGCTGATCGTTGTCGTGCCCGTAGTGTTGGTGACCACCCCTAAATTGAGCTGAAATTGCTCATCAGTTTCGACGCCGCTGTCGCCCAAAATTGTCATCGTGACGGTTTGGCTCAATGCGCCGCCCGCAGCAAAGTTCAACGTTGTATCGATGCCGGTGAAGTCGCTATTCAACGTTGCGCTCGTCGTAGCAATCGTTACCGGCACGGTGAACGCGGTGGTGTTATTGCTGCGCGTGACGCTAAAGGTCATCGGGCCGCTGCCCGCATTTCCCTCGGCTTGACTGAGCGAATCAATCGCGATGGTCGCCGTGGTGGCGACGCCATCGTCGTCAATAATCGTGCCGGTGCCGTTCGCGTTGCTGATATCGCAGGTAAGCGGCTCGCCAAAGGCGCTGACCGGGAAAGTTTCGTCGCCCTCGACGGCATTGTCACCAATCACGGTCGCGTCAAAAGTGACCGAGGTTTGTCCGGCCGGAATGCTTAGATTGATGATATTGCTAAAGGCGTAATCCACGCCGCCGCCCACTGCGATGCCGGGGCCGGGGGTTGGAATGAAGGATTCAATATTAAACGTGCAATTGCTAGCGCTTGCGAAATTCAGCGAGGCGGTAAAAGTGATCGGCGTGTTCGTCGGCGTGTTGCCCTCAGTGACGCTTGGGCTGTTGATCGAAAGTACCGGCAAGCCCTGCGGTGCTGGCGCTACCCCTTGAAAAGCCGTATTGGCAGCCGCGCTGACAATTGCGCTGGGGCTGCCGCTGAGGGCGGCGTTGTAGCCGCCGGCTGTGAGTGTCCGCAGCGAGCTGCGATTCGATACATATAAAGTGCTGCCAATTAAGGTTAAGCCGCGATAGCCATCGGCTGCAGCACCGATATTGCCGTTGCTGGCCCACAAACCCGCCACCAGCGAATGTTTCGCAAGCGCGCTGGCGTCATCGTTCGCGACCCAAAGCGTATCCACCCCTGCGACGCCGGCATCTAAGTCGGCAAAATGGAATTGATACGGCGAGGTTGTTGCGGTGGGAAAGCCAGGAAGATTGCTTGTGGTTTGCCCGCTGCTGGAGGGTAAACCGGCACCAACGCTGGCCACGCGAAACGCGCCTGAGCCCGATGAGGTGTAGAGCTGGCCGCCAAAAATTGCGATACCGCGTGTGTTGGTTACGCTGGTAGAAAGCTGCGTGGTCGTCGTGTCCCCCGCGTTGAGCAGGCGCGAACCACCGCTCGCCGTGCTGCCGGTGCCGCTTAAGTAGAATCTATCCACCGTTTCGCCGGCCGCACCGCGCACATTATTGGTGAGATAGCCATCGATAAAGCCGCTACTAATAGTAACGGTGCCATCCGCATTGATGATGGCCACCACGCGATTCACAGCGGCGGCAGTCGCAACGCCAGCGCTGCCAAGTACGGCGTCATAGCCTGCAACCAGCAGCGCCGAGGTGTCGACGGTGCGCGTCATCAGTCCTTCCGAGGTGGCCGTACCGCTCAAGCAAATTCTAGCGCCTGCCGTGCTTGTGGGTAGGGCGATGGTTTGCACTGCCGCCCCGGCTGGCGTGAATTCTTCAACAAATAGCGCCGTGCAGGCGTTCGATAGGGCGCCGGTGCCGTTGCCTATGCGCAGTACAGTGACGTTGCCTGGAGTGAATGCAGCGGCACCTAAATGGGCAGATAACGCTAAGCTAAGCAGGCTGATGAGCGGTTTTTTCACGGTGATCCCTGGAATTTGATGGGCAAATATTCAGTAGCGGAATTTTCGCCAGACTTTATCACGCGGCGTTTGCCAAGCAAAAAAAACTGGCGCTTATATTAGGTTTTTTTGCCGCTGAGTCTGGCGTAAAGCAGGCTAAAGCTATGCAAGCAAAACTAGGCGCGCTAAAACTCGGCAAGCTAAAACTCAGTCACCCCTTGGTGGCGAGTCGTCACTTGTGGGTCGATATAAATTTTGAAACCCAAATGGCGCAATTCATAGCACGCAAAAAAGTCTTCAGATAAATAATCCCCGTGCACCACGCCTACGCGAAACACGTCGAAGTGGGTATCTGGCAGCGGGCTGCCGCGCACATAGCTGGGGCGCTGATACACCCGCCCAGCCTTTTGCGCGGCGGCGACGAGCGCGTTGACGGCGCATTTCGATAGCATCAGGGCTGCCGTGCCGACCCGACTAACTTCCACCAGTGGGCCGTGTTCACCCAGCGCATGGCCGATATTAAAAATACGCTCGCCGTGCTCATTAAGCGCCTTGAGCGGCACGCTCGCGGCAACGACATCGATGTTATGGCTCAGCAAGCGCTTTAAACCTGCCGCCGACAAAGCCACGTCGCCGTCTAAAAAAAGCAAATGCGTGTGGTTAGGCGAGGCGTAAAAGCGCGCCAAAATCGAGTTGCGTGCGCGTGTGATTAGGCTTTCATTGCCAATCATCATCGAGCTAACTGTGATCCCAGCGCGATGGAAGTCTGAGATTGAGGCGACATAATCGATATGCACCATGCCCGCATAGGCCGGCGTGCCGATCATTAAATACGGTGGCGGGGCCGCGTTTTCGCTATCCATAGTCATACAGTTTCGCTACGCGGCTCGTAATAGCCCAGCAGTGGGTCCTGCGTTGCTAATTCATATTTACGTGGGTGCCCCGCAAGTTGACGCTGCAGCTCGCAGAGGAATTTGAACTGCGTGGCGTCGCAGGCGGCGAGTTCTTGCACCATTTTTAGATTGCATGCGTAGTGCGGCTGATCAAACGTAGTGGCCTTGCTTTGTGGGTGCCATAAATGCAAGCCGGTGCTGCCCTGCACCTTGCCGACCGGCTGACCAGAGCGTTTGAGCTTAATTTCCATGTGGTCATCTTCGCCGCCCCAGCCTAAAAAACGCTCATCAAAGCCGCCCAGCTGCAAATAAAATTCGCGCCGAATGACAAAGGCACCGCCGCAAAAATTAAGCTGCTCATGCACGCGCCGCTGGGTGCTGCCGCGTGCGGACTTGAAATCTATCGTGTCAGTGGTAAGCAGCGTTTCGCTCTCCGCTAGGCTCAAGTCTTGCCAGGCGTCAAAGGGGTTGGTGGCAAAGGTGCGGGATCGGGTTAATTTGACCGCTTGCGTTAACGCGTTTAGCTCCAGCAAGGTATCCGCGTCGAGCAAAACAATGAGGCTGCGCGTGCTTTGCCGCACCGCGATATTAAAGCCCCAGGACTTATTAAAGCTGCCTGGGTTGTGGACAAATATTCGCTTGACCGGACTGGCTAAGCCGGGCAGGGCGCAGGGCTTGCTGTCTTGCTCAACCAGCAGGATTTCGACGTCGCTTAAACCTTGGTAATGCCGCAACACCCGCTGTAAATTTTGCACCCGGTGCGTATCGCGGCCCCGAAACGAGATCGCGATACAGACGTCGGCAAAGCTGTCTGCGCTACTACTCACGCCGCTGGTCAAACTAGTTTGATTGCAATGTCAGCGCTGCCTGCACCACGGCATCATCAGCCTGTACCTTCAATTGCGCCGCGCCTTGAGCATCCACAGCCCACGTAAGCGTCCAAAGCTTCGCAGGCATTGCACGCCATTCGCCGAACTGCCAAATGCCGTTCGTAGCCCGGGTGCTGATGCGTACCTGCAAATCTGCGCCGACAAAGCGCGCGTCGACATTGAATCGATCAACACCGTTAAATGTCAGCTTCGCAATTGGCCAAATGCCGTGCCAAATGCCTTGATTCAGCCCGTCGCCTTGATTGAGTTTAGGCGTCCAATTTGCCGTTGGTGACATCGCTAAGCTGCCGGTGTTCGCCGTATTCAGATCAACAGTGGCAATTTCCGCACCCGCTGCGCCCGGCGCGGCACCATTTTCAAAGCCATTCGCGAACAGCTCATTGGCAAAGTCAATTTCAGTGTCGCTCAAGTCATTCGTGTCAGGATCGAAGACAAAACTAGGCGCGTTCGTGGCAGGGATTACTTGCACCATATTCGCAATTTGTTCCGGCACGGGTGTGGCGACCGTTCCCGAAACGATGTAAAGCAAGCTGCCGCCACTTGGAATAGTGATCGTTTGATCGAGAGAACCTTTGCCGCTGGCGATGGGGCAGCTGGCACCGTTCGCGGCAAAGCAGCTCCAAACAGGTGCCAATAAACCGGCCGGTGTTGGGTTGATAAAGCGCGTGCCAGGTGCTGGATCTGGGCCAAAATTAATGATCACGCTTTGATAGTCAATCGCCATGCCTGCACTAATCGCGCTCGGCACGCTCAACGTGTCAACGGACAAATCTGCGCGGCGGACGACGCGCTGGTTGTAGCTATTGGCGCTGCTTGCGTGTAGCGCATCCCCGGCATAGCTGACCGTGATCACCCGTGGGCCATAGCTGGTAAATCCGGGCATATTGCAGCCGGTGGCGGGCAACACGAACGTACACTGCTCGCCCGTGCTCGCGCGCACCGTGACTAAACCGGTCGGCGCAATGCCGTCCGGGCCGGGCAGCGGTTCACTTACGCTGGCGCTGACCGTTACCACTTCGTCCAGACGCACTGGATTCGCGTCGGTGTTGACAACGCTGACCGCAGTATTGGTCAAGTCATTGTCCAAATTGACTAGGCTGACATTGGCGTTGCGGCCTTGGAAATTGCTGTCGCTTGAGCTGGCATTTAAGGCGATCAAATAACTAATATCACCGTCATCCAAAACATCATCAACGCCCGCCACCACAATCACCTGCGCCACATTCCAATTGCTCGGCCCAAAACTTAAATTCGCACCGGACAAAACTTGGCCTTCGGTGCTGTCTGACGAAGTCGCTGCGACGTTCACCGAGCCGCTAGGCTGCGCGGAAAGCGCGACCGTGAAGCTCACGTTCGCCCCGGCTTCGCTGGTTTGCAGATTTGGTGCGGCGGTAATGACTAAATTGGCGACGTCATTGTCTAAATTGACCACGCTGACATTGGCGCTGCTGCCATTGAACGCGCCTTGCGCCGAGTTGCTGATTAAGCCAACGCCATAATTGATATCGCCATCGACCAAGATATCGTCGACGCCCGCCACCAAAATCACCTGCGGCACATTCCAATTGCCTGGGTTGAAACTTAGATTTGCGCCAGAAAGAATTTGCCCTTCCGTGCTGTCAAACGAAGTCGCTGCGACGTTCACCGAGCCGCTAGGCTGCGCCGAAAGCGCGACCGTGAAGCTAACGTTCGCCCCGGCTTCGCTGGTTTGCAGATTTGGTGCGGCGGTAATGACTAAATTGGCGACGTCATTGTCTAAATTGACCACGCTGACATTGGCGCTGCGGCCATTAAACGCGCCTTGCGCAGAGCTAGAAACTAAGCCAACGGCATAGTTGATATCGCCATCGACCAAAATATCGTCGACGCCAGCCACCAAAATCACCTGCGGCACATTCCAATTGCCCGGATTGAAACTTAGATTTGCGCCGGAAAGAACTTGCCCTTCAGTACTGTCGAACGAAGTCGCCGCGACGTTCACCGAACCGCTAGGCTGCGCCGAAAGCGCGACCGTGAAGCTCACGTTCGCCCCGGCTTCGCTGGTTTTCAGATTCGGCGCGGCGGTAATCACTAGATTGGCGACGTCATTGTCTAAATTGACGATGCTGACATTGGCGCTGCGGCCATTGAATGCGCCTTGCGCCGAGTTGCTGATTAAGCCAACGGCATAATTAATATCGCCATCGACCAAGATATCGTCGACGCCCGCTACCAAAACCACTTGCGGCACATTCCAATTACCTGGGTTGAAACTTAGATTTGCGCCGGAAAGAATTTGCCCTTCAGTACTGTCGAACGAAGACGCTGCGACATTCACTGAGCCGCTAGGCTGCGCCGAAAGCGCGACCGTGAAGCTCACGTTCGCACCGGCTTCGCTGGTTTGTAGGTTTGGTGCGGCGGTGATGACTAAACCCGCCACGTCATTGTCTAAATTGACGATGCTGACGTTGGCATTTTGCCCGGTTGAGCTGTTTAGAGAGATACCGTAAGCAATATCGCCATCAACTAAAGCATCGTCTACACCCACAACGACCACGGTTTGCGCCACGTTCCAATTGTTCGTTTGGAACACTAAATTCGCGCCAGAAATAACGGCGCCTTCACTGCTATCAAACGAGGTGGCAGCCACATTCACCGTTCCGGATGGCATGGATGAAAGCGCCACGGTAAAGCTTACGTTGGTGCCGGCTTCGCTGGTTTGCAAGTTCGGTGCGGCAGTGACGACCAAGCCTGAGGGTGGCGCTGTACCCTCAACAAAACTAAAGGTGTCAATGCCGATATAATCGGAGTTTGTGGCAGCTGGGCCGCCGTTGGTTACAAAATAGCGAAAGGCAATGCGGCCACTGCCGGTGCTGGGAATGCCTTGCGCATTGCTAAGCAGGTATTCGCACCAAGTAATCGGGTAACCGCCGGTGTTGGGTGCCGCCGCTGGCGTGGCGCAGGTGCCGGCCCCGATGCTAAGGCTAGGGTTGATTGTGCCCAAAAGGATAGAAAAATCACCGATGCTGGCACTGCTAGCACCGGTATTGGCGCCGCCGGTACTGGCGCGAATCTCAAGTCGATCTGCGAACGCAGCGGCTGGCGCGGTTCGTGACCAAAAGCGCAGTTGCGCACCGGCACCAAACTGCATAATCGGGGAAATCAACCAATTGCTGATCGTGCTGGCACCCGCCACACTGTTAGCGTTAGCAGCAATATAGGATTGCGGCACAGCGCCAGCCTGGGCGGAGAACACCATCGAATTACCCTGAAACCAATTGGTAAGACCAATAGGTGTGCTGGTATTGCTACAGAGCCAACTGACTGGGCAAGGTGGCGCCCCAGCGACACTATCAAAACCTTCGGTAAGCGTTGCGTTCGGTGCAAACACCGAGAACCTTTGCGCTACCACCGCACTTGTCGACGGCTGCCCAGAACGAGAAGAATTTTGTGCCATCAAGCCGGTGCTTAGTGCCAGCGAAATGGCAGCGGCAAGCGTAGAAAGTGCGGGTTTGGAAAGCATGGGGCATCTCGCTCGCGAATTAGAAGGCTAGGCAATTACGAAAAAAGTGTGATCTACGCCTCGGATTAGACCAGATTGAAATCATTTTTTGACTATGCTTAAGTGCAGCAAATGTTAAAGATAGAGATGTGACGCTTGTGAATTCGCCACCGCAAATTCCTGAACAACTGTGGCAAACCAATAAAACCGCCGATTTACCTCCTGATTTGACCTGGTACCAAGCCAGCGTGCGCCGGCATCACCCGGATTGGCGCTATCAATTGTTAAATGATCTAGGGCTGCGCGCGGTGGTAGCCCAGCACCAGCCCGCGCTGCTGGCAATTTTTGACGCGTATCAAACGCCGATTTGTCGGGTGGACTTAGCGCGCTATGTGTTGATGTGGGCCAAAGGCGGCGTTTATCTTGATTTGGATTTTGAATGCCTTAGGCCGCTGGCGCCGCTGCTGTATTCGCACACCTTATTGATTGGATTGGAGCCTGATAGCCACGTCGCTTTGCCCGCAGTGCGCCAGCGCGGCTTCACGCAATTATTGTCGCCCGCATTGTTGGCCTCACGCGCCGGGCATCCATTTTGGTTGGCCGTATTTGCGCTAATCGTTGAAGCCCAGCATGCGCCTGACCCGCTGGATGCCACCGGGCCGTTTTTATTGACGCGTGCGCTGGGGCGCTATCGCAACAGTGAGAAAATCGCGTTGGCACCGGCGAAATTACTGCATCCGCTGGACAAATTTGAGTGTCAGCACGGGCAGGCATTTGCGCTGGAATCTTGGTTTGCTAAAACGCGCGTCGCCTATGGCGTGCACCATTGGGCCGGCAGCTGGTGGCAAACGCCAACAGCGCGCGCGGCGTTGGGCAGCGCCGAGTTGCGCGTATTTAACGCCGGGCAGCTAACCGACAAAATGACGCATACATTGGTGCGCCCGGAACCCATTGTCGTCGCTGCCGCCATGCCGCTAGTGTCGGCGCTTATGGTCACCACGCGCCGCCCGCTTATGGCGCTGGCGGCGATCGCCTGCTTTCAAGCACAGGATTACCCAAATTGTGAACTCGTGGTGGTCGAAGACGATCCGGATCCGCAGTTAGGCATCGCCATTCAGGCGCTTAACGATGTGCGCATACGCTTTATTAAGTTAAATCCTGGGCAATTAAATTTGGGCGAGCTGCGCAACCATGCCGTGCACGCGGCGCGCGGCGAATGGGTGTGCCAGTGGGACGATGATGATTTGTACGACCCTGCGCGTATCAGCGTACAAATGGCGGCGCTACAGTCGCAGCAGGCCGACGCCTGCTTTCTGAGCCGCTGGACGATCTGGTGGCCGCAGCAAAAGCGTTTTGCCACCTCAGTGAGTAGACTTTGGGAGGGCTCGATGCTGGCGCGCAAATCAGCGTTGAACGCTTACCCTAGCCTGCGCCGGGGCGAAGATACCTCGGTGGCAGAGGCCGTGTTCCAAAGCGCCCGCGTCGTGAGTTTGGACGCGCCTAGGCTGTATTTATATGTCGTACACGGCGCAAACACCTTCGATGCTGCGCATTTTGATGCACATTGGCACAACGCCAGTGCGCGCTACAGCGGCTTGGACGCGCGCCGGGTGCAGCAAGAGCTGGCAAAGCGGCTGGATTTGGAACGCTATTTGACGGCGCTTGAGGTGCCGACACTACAGGTATCGCTATTCGCACCATTTTCGCCCGGCTCGGGGATTGCGACGGCGGCGGCGGGAACGCTTGCGGCGCTGCGTGCAGCGGATCTTTCCGTGCAGGCGATTGAGCTATATCCGCATGAATTTAGCGCTGCGCTTAGCCAAACGGGTGATTCAGCGAGTGGGTCAGCACAAGCCATGCTGGTGCACGCCAATCCCGATATGGTGGGCAAAATCTATGCGGCCAGTTTGCGATTGCAGGCTGCACTTTCGGCCGTTGACGCTGCTGAAAATGGTGAAAATACTACTTTGTCGTCGCGTTTGGACGCAAAAAGCTTTGCCGTGCGTACCTGTGTTGGACTTTGGGCCTGGGAAAGCCCGAATACCTTTCGCCAGGCGCATTTGCCTGCTTTTAGTTTGTTCGATGAAATTTGGGCACCGAGCGCATTCGCGCGCGCTGCGATCGCGCGGGTGTCGCCGATTCCGGTGCTGTGCATGCCGCACGCCATGCCGATCAGCGCGCGTCAGGCAGATCGCGCCGCGTTTGGCCTGCACGACGGAGATTTCATCTTCCTATGCCTGTTCGATGCGCTCAGCCAACTGCTGCGAAAAAATCCACAGGCGGTGATCGCCGCATTCAAAGCCGCATTTCCTCTGACGCTGCCAGAGCGGGTGAAACTGGTCATCAAAACGAAAAATTTGAAGCAAGAGTCTCGCCAAATTCTGCAGGCGTCAATTGCGCTGCACCCGGCAATTTCCCTGCTGGAGCAGCACTTCGACACCGCGCAGTTGCAAACCTTGATCGCCAGCAGCGACGTTCTGGTTTCGCTACACCGCGCCGAGGGCTTTGGCTTAGTGTTGGCCGAGGCGATGGCGATGGGCGTGCCGGTGATGGCCAGTGCCTGGTCCGGCAATTTGGAATTTATGAGCGCCGATAACAGCGTTCTAATCGACACCCAGCCTTATGTATTGGCGGCGGACGAAGGTTATTTCAGCGCCGGAACCGCATGGCGCGAAGCCAATATCGCGCACGCTAGTGAACGCATGCGCTGGCTATACAACCACCCTGAAGCTGCGCGTCAAATTGGCCTCGCCGGGCAGGCGCATATCGCCAAACATCTATCGCCTGCCCACATCGGTGCGCAAATGCGCGCACGTTTGCAAGCGCAACGCCATGAACAGCCGCGTCCGATGCGCCGCCCGACAAGCGCGTCCGAAGCGCGTGCGCCGCAGCTGCGCGAATGGCCGATGATTATGATCGCCACGCCGATTTGCAACGCCGCGCAATTTTTGCCACGTTATGTCGAATTGCTAGAGCGCTTGGAGTATCCACAAGAACGCCTGCGTTTAGTGTTATTTGCGGGCGAAAGCCGCGATCAAACGCACGCGATACTGCAGCAATTGCGGCCCCGAATTGCCGATATTTTTAGCGCTGTGGAGGTGTTGTTCGCGCCAGCAGATACCAAATCCTGGCAACAGTCTGATCGCGCTGGATTGGCTGAAAGCAGCTTTAGCGTAAATCGCAACTACCAAACTCATGCCGCCCTTGCCCATGCGCGCAATCAGTGTCTGCGCCAGTTAAGCGATCAAGATGATTGGGTGTTTTGGCTAGACGCGGATGTTTCTGACTACCCAAGTTCAATACTGACCCAGCTATTGGCTTTGGCGGCACCCGTTGCCTGTGCTAATGCTAGCGACGCCGCGCAATCTAGCGACGGCATCAAGGGCAGCGGTTTGCTGTTGGTGCGTGCCGATATCCATCGCCACGGGATTAACAGCCAGGGAATAGAATTTGCTGACTTCAGCTACAAAGGCTTTATGGATTGCAGCGCTTTTAAATTGCAAGCGCGTGAGGCGGGGTTTAAGGTGGCTAGCCTAATTTTGTCGGAACCTTGAGATCGATCACCACGGTGGACTCAATGCCAATAACTTAGGAAAATCTTGTCTTTGGGAAAGTGGGTGCAATGCAATTAACTTTACGTAAACGCTGCACCCAAGCATCGTGAGTCACGAGCTGTTGCACCGTCATCCCGGCGCAGGCCGGGAACCATTGGCTTTTCAAACGACCGGTTTTCGTCACAGCCCGGTCGCAAAGGTCAAAATGGTTCCCGGCCTGCGCCAATGCCATTAACTTAGCAGTCAGAGGGCTGAAAGCCCATTCCATTAAAGCCTGGGGCAGCGCCCCAGGAAAGTTGAAACCTAAAGCGCCATCGGCGCGCGCTATACCAGCCTGGGGCAGCGCCCCAGGAAAGTTCAGACAACAAATATTGAGGGCTGAAAGCCCGACCTATCAAGATTGATGTTGCCCGAAAGCGCATCGATAGGGCGGGCTTTCAGCCCTTCGACTTTTCTTGACCGACGATCTGGGGCAGCGCCCCAGGAAAGTTGAAACCTAAAGCGCCATCGGCGCGCCCCATACCAGCCTGGGGCAGCGCCCCAGTAAAGTTCAGACAACAAATATTGAGGGCTGAAAGCCCGACCTTCAAGATTGATGTTGCCCGAAAGCGCATCGATAGGACGGGCTTTCAGCCCTTCGACTTTTCTTGACCGACGACCTGGGGCGCTGCCCCAGGCTGGTATAGATAGCGCCTGTGGCGCAAAAACCCGGCATTTATTAAGCCAATCATTAACAAAGCCTCATGCAGCAGCATAAAGCCATGACTCAGTGCGGAAAAAGCCAGCGACGATTTTAGGTAGCTTTTGCAGCTGGTGCAGCGCGTTTGACTTGCGCGTTAATGGCATTGCTGTGTGTGATGTTGGAACCGCCGTCGCTGCGTTGTCAACGCTGCGTAACATGCCGGCATATTGCAGAAAATTAAATTTATTTTCCAGTTAACGGCTAACGCCAAGATCCCCGGCAAAGATGCGAAAGATAGCTAGTGTCCAATAACATTAAATCAGGATACATGCTTTTTGACTTGTGATAGATAGTCGTCATTACGTCCGGGCCGCAAACCCAAAGGATATCGTGTTGATATAACTTTGTTACACCTGAGTTCATTAGCTGATGTAGTCTATTGATGCATTCCAATATAACTTCAAGAAGAAATGGATGTTGCAAGACATTAGTGCCAAAGGCGTAGTTGGCAATTCTGAGTGCGTTCTCTGGATTTTTGCATTCACGCGGCCCCAGTTGACGCACGTCACTCAGCACGGTTTCAGTGAATAACACTAAAAAACTTTCTGAATTTATAGGAATTGTTTTGTTTATCTTGCAGTCGACATCAAAATAAAAATTCCCACGGAAATAAATGTAAATTAGGCGGCCTAAGTCTGCTTTGATAATCCAGTGCGGAATGATTTGCCATAATTTAATCAAATCAGGAAAATGTCGAATGAGCGGCTCGATATTTTCTGGAGTTAAAATAGCTGAGTTTTTGAAAAATACTTTGTTGCTGAAGATGCAATCAGAAGGTGTAGGCAGTTTTTCTGCTGGATTAAAACTCCACATATAGTTGGCAATATATTCATTCATGTTTTCTACCAACGCATTGAAAGCTCAAAGGCGTGATTGACTGCGGTGCGTTCCTACTGCAAGTGCGTGAGGCCGGGTTGCATGCCTTGGTGCTCAGATTGTTCAACCCGTCAATCAGCCCCAAGGCCGCGGCCGTTCATATTTACTCAGCGCTGCGCTAGCGCCACAAACTCTTGATCTTCAGGCCCAATGTAATTGGCGCTCGGGCGAATGATTTTGCCATCCTGGCGTTGCTCAATCACGTGTGCTGACCAGCCCGACGTGCGTGCGATCACGAACAGCGGCGTGAACATTGCCGTTGGCACGCCCATCATGTGATAGCTGGACGCGCTAAACCAATCGAGGTTGGGGAACATTTTTTTCAGCTCCCACATTAAGCTTTCGATGCGCTCGGAAATCTCGAACAAGCGGCTGTTGCCACCGGCATCGCATAAGGATTTGCTGATGCCTTTGATAATCACGTTGCGCGGGTCGCTAATCGTATAGACCGGGTGACCAAAGCCAATCACGATTTCTTTGCGCTCAACCCGGGCGCGGATATCGGCTTCGGCGGCATCGGCCGAACGATAGCGTGAGATGATTTCCATCGCTGCCTCATTCGCGCCGCCGTGCTTTGGCCCACGTAATGCGCCAATGGCACCGGTAATTGCGGAATAAATATCGGAGCCAGTACCAGCGATGACGCGCGCGGCGAAGGTGGAGGCGTTGAACTCGTGCTCGGCATATAGCGTCAAGGACCGATCCAGTGCTTGCTCATGCGCTGGGTTTGGCTTCTCGCCCAGCAATAAATGCAGGAAATGCCCGGCAATACTGGCATCGTCCGTTTCGGTTTCGATTTGGCGGCCGTTGTGGCTAAAGTGATACCAGTACAGCAAGATCGAGCCAAAACTAGCCATCAAGCGATCCGCAATGTCGCGCGCGCCCTGTTCGTTGTGATCGTCCTTCTCGGGTAAAACTGTTCCTAGCATCGACGCGCCGGTGCGCATGACGTCCATCGGGTGCGTCGCGGCTGGCAATAATTCCAATGCTTGCTGCACTGGCAACGGTAGGCCGCGTAAACGCCGCAGTTTGCTGCAGTATTGTGCAAGTTCTGCGGCAGTGGGTAAGTGCCCGTGCACCAATAAGTGCGCAACTTCTTCGAATGAGGCGTTATTGGCCAAATCAGCGATGTCATAGCCACGATAGTGCAAATCATTGCCGCTGCGCCCGACCGTGCAAATCGCGGTGTTGCCCGCAGCAACACCGGAAAGTGCCACAGATTTTTTCGGCTTCGGTAAAGCGGCACTGGAATTTTGGGTCATGGTCTCTACGGTCATGGCACGCATCTCAAAATTTGGAGCGCGAAGCGTAGCCTAAGCGCCTGCCGTTGTCCGCTAAAGTGCTTGTTAAGTTTCGACTAACTCCACGCCGTCTAAACCACTAGCCCGGCACCCAGGACGTTTTGCACCGAGCTCATCCGCTTGGGTTGCCGCCTGTTGCAGCATTGGCAGGCTGTGCGCGTCGCCGCTCATTGCTAGTGATGCCGCGAGTAACAGTGGCCCTAGCGTCAACGCCGCCCAAAACACCACGAAACGCGCCATCGGTAGGCCGTACTTTGTTTGAGTTTAATGGACAGCTCGATGCGCTTTGGTTGGAGTCGGGCCAAGGCGTTGTTGGCGGGCCGATGTCACCAGTAAAAAGGTGAGCTTTCGAGCCGCATTTCCTTGGCGCAAAACTGCGCCATACTCGACCATGGTCTAAGCTCATTTTTCCTCAGCTAAGCCTATGCTTGCAGCATCTCCTTTCATTTGAGCTGGTGCCATGTCCACAACCTACCCACCTACCGCTGCAGTGATCGCCGAAACGCGTATTGACGGGGCGAAATATGCGCGTGACTACGCCGCATCGATTAGCGATCCCGAGCGCTTTTGGGGCTTAGTTGGGCAACGTTTGAACTGGATCAAGCCCTTTACTCGGGTGCGCGATGTGTCGTTCTTGCCGGAAGACTTTCGCATTCGTTGGTATTTCGATGGCGTGCTGAATGTTTCGGTCAACTGCCTTGATCGGCATTTGGCGGTGCGCAGTGAGCAAACCGCGATTATTTATGAAGGCGATAGCCCCAACGTCGGTGGCAACATCAGCTATCGCGAGTTGTATGAACGGGTTTGTCGCTTAGCAAATGCCTTGCGTGCGCGCGGCCTGGCTAAAGGTGATCGGGTGACGATTTATTTGCCGATGATTCCAGAAGCGGCAGTCGCGATGCTGGCGTGCGCGCGCATTGGTGCGATTCACTCGGTCGTGTTTGGTGGTTTTTCGCCGGAAGCGCTGATTGGCCGAATTGCGGATTGCCAAAGCACACTGGTGATTACCGCAGATGCCGGCATGCGCGGCGGCAAAGTGGTGCCGCTCAAGGCGAATGTTGATCAAGCGTTGGAAAACCCCCTTACTGACTGTGTGCGCGACGTGCTGGTGCTGCGCCATACGGGCACGCCGATTGAATGGGTTAACGGCCGCGATCACTGGCTGCATGAGCTGACCGAAGCCGAGCGCCCAGAATGCGAGCCCGAGCCGATGAATGCGGAAGACCCGCTGTTTATCTTGTACACCTCCGGCTCCACCGGCAAACCCAAAGGTGTGTTGCACAGCACTGGCGGCTATTTGGTCTATGCCAGCTACACCCATGAATGCGTGTTCGATTTGCGCGAGGGCGATGTGTTTTGGTGTACCGCCGACGTTGGTTGGGTGACTGGACACAGCTATGTGGTGTATGGGCCGCTGGCGAATGGCTGCACCACATTAATGTTTGAAGGCGTGCCGAGCTATCCAAGCTATTCGCGGTTTTGGCAGGTGATCGATAAGCATCAAGTGTCGATTTTCTACACCGCACCGACCGCGATTCGTGCGCTGATGCGTGAGGGTGATGCCTGGGTGCAATCCAGTTCGCGCGCCAGCCTGCGCTTGCTCGGCAGCGTCGGTGAACCGATCAACCCTGAAGCCTGGAGTTGGTATCACCGGATTGTTGGCGAAGGCCGCTGCGCGATTGTCGATACTTGGTGGCAAACCGAAACCGGCGGCATTTTGATCAGCCCTTTGCCGGGTGCCACCACGCTCAAACCGGGCTCGGCGACAAAACCATTTTTTGGCATTCAACCCGAACTATTAGACGCTGAAGGCCATGTATTAGAAGGTGCTGCTGAAGGCAATCTGGTTCTGGCGGCGTCATGGCCCGGCATGATGCGCACGCTCTGGGGCGATCATGCGCGTTTTATTGAAACCTATTTCAAAGCCTATCGTGGCTACTATTTCACCGGCGACGGCGCGCGCCGCGACCGCGATGGCGATTACTGGATTACTGGGCGGGTGGACGATGTGATCAATGTCGCCGGGCATCGTTTAGGTACCGCCGAAGTGGAAAGCGCGCTGGTTAGCCATGCAAGCGTTGCCGAAGCGGCGGTGGTGGGCTGCGCGCATGAAATCAAAGGGCAGGGCATCTATGCCTACGTTACGCTCAATGTCGGCGTGCAGGTAACGGATGAGCTGGCGCGCGAGTTAATCCAGCACGTGCGCCGCGAGATCGGCCCGATCGCCACGCCCGATCATCTGCATTGGGCGCCGGGCTTGCCGAAAACGAGATCAGGGAAAATCATGCGGCGAATCTTGCGCAAAATAGCCGCGAATGAGTTCGAAAACTTGGGCGATATTTCAACGCTCGCTGACCCTGGCGTGGTGCAAACCTTGATTGATACGCGGCTGATTCGCGAGAGCACACGTTGAGCATGCGCATACTGATCGCCGATGATCACCCGCTATTTCGCGATGCTCTGCGAGCGATTTTGCTGCGCGCGTATCCGCAGGCAGATTTGACGGAGGTGGGTGACATCGGCGCACTGTATGCGCAGGCGGATTCCGAGCTGGAGTCAGATTTGTTGCTGCTGGATTTAAATATGCCAGGCGCGCACGGGTTTTCCGCGTTAATCCATCTGCGTGCGTGCTATCCAACGCTGCCGATCATGATCGTTTCTGCGCGCAGCGACGCGCTCACCGTGCGCCGCGCACTAGCGCACGGCGCGATGGGTTTTGTCGCGAAATCCGCAGAAGCTGCGACCATCGCCGATGCCGTCCGCTTGGTGTTAAGCGGTGAAATTTATGACCCGCTAGCGCACACCGATTTAACTCTCAGCCCTATCGAGCGCCAAGCGGCCGTGCATATCCGCGCGCTAACGCCAGCGCAGTTTCGCGTGTTGGTTGGCCTGTGCGAAGGCAAACTCAACAAGCAAATCGCGCACGAATTGAGTATCACCGAAGCCACTGTGAAAGCCCATGTCACGCAAGTGCTGCGCAAACTGGGCTGCAACAACCGCACCCAAGCGGTCACGCTCGCGGCTGATTTGGCATTGGAGCCAGACGCTGCGCGGGCATTAAGTGAGATTAGCCGGTAGGTTTTGGTGGCTGAATTAAGTGAAAAGCTATTCAATATCTGACACGCAAATCGCAAACGTTTTTGCCAATAATGTTTGATAACAGCGAGAGTCATCAACGTTCGCTACGAAATCCATGGTGCGGCAATTCCGGTGGTCAACGTCGCTTCGCGGCTGCGACGCACTGGCTATCTTCTGCGATCCCTGCGGGATCGAAAAGACGGCTAGTGATTCACGCCAGCTAGGGGCAATTGCGCGGAATTTATCTGGCGCGATGATTACACCGAAATCTTGTGCCAGTGCGCCCAGCAGATGTTTGGCATCAAATCGCAGGCGCTACACATCGCACGATTCGCGCGAAACCGCTAAACTCACCGCCCACCAAAGTGAAAGCAAGAGCCGTGCAAACCATCACTGCAAATGAAGCAAAAACCCGATTTGGTGAATTTTTAGATTTGGCCCAGCGTGAGCCAGTGCGGGTGCTGCGGCACGAGCGGGTGATTGGCGTGCTGGTCAGTGCCCAAGATTTTGAAGAGATGCGCGTGTTTTATGCAAACCGCCTAGCGCAGACGCTGTCGCAAAGCGCCCAGAATGCGAATCTAAGCCCTGCGCAGCTAGATGCGCTGTTAGCGGACGAAAGCTAACCGTGGCAAATCAGCACGGTTTTGTATGGCCTAAGCAGCCAAAAGTAGTTGTGGACAGCAATGTATTGCTCAGCGCAGCACTTTCGCCATCCGGCGCACCGGCTGCTTTGCTGGCTTGGCTACTAGTTCACGCAGGCTTAGTACTTAGCAAAGCGACGTTCAGCGAACTTCAAACGCGCATTTTCAAGCCAAAATTTGATCGCTATCTGAGCCTGGAAACGAGAAAACGCATTTTGCATGACCTCAGCGCATCGGCGCTTTGGATTGAGGTGCAGGCCGAATTGGCAGCTCAGCACTTTTGTCGAGATCCGGATGATGACGCGTTTATCCATTTGGCGATTGCAGCAGATGCCTGCGCAATTGTGACCGGTGATGCCGACTTGCTGGTGTTAGATCCGATGGGTGCAATCCGGATTTTAACCCCGCGCATGGCGTTGGACGCGATTTGACGCCGCGCCTCGAGATTGACCAATAACAAGTCTGTGTATAGCTCAATGCCTAGAACTCTCTAAAAATGCCCTTAACGCAGCCGGACGCACGGGCTTTTTTATCAGCGCAACATTGGCATCAGCCGCCCGCTTCGTCAGGCTTGGATTAGTTTCGGCGGTAATCAATGCCACGACTAAATCTGGCGAACGTTGCCGAAGTAGCGCGATAAGCTCTAAGCCGTTTGGCTCGGTTGCACCGAGGTCATAGTCAACCAGCGCCATCTCGATGGCTTGTGTTTGCAGCAAAGATTGGGCTTGTACACAGTTGCGCGCTGCATAAACACGCGCACCCCAGCGTTGCAACAGCAGGGTCAGCGCGCGCAGCACATCATCATGATCATCCACACACAAGACACCCAGCTCATGCACGCCCGAAACCGGAGGTGCGGGCAGTATGGTCGGCACTATCGCGCTCGCGCGCGGGACGCGTACACCAAAGCAGCTGCCGCGCCCAAGCTGTGAGCGCACAAAAACTGGATGGCCGAGCAGGTCGGCCAAGCGCTTACAGCCCGAAAGCCCCAGCCCAAAGCCGCGTTCGCCCCAGGGTGAGGTGGTGGCGCTGGCGTCCAGCGTGCCAAAGAGTTTGCTCAATGTGTCGGCGTCGATGCCGGGGCCAGTGTCGTACACCACAATATCAAAGGCATCCGCGCCCGCCGCGCGGATGCCGATTAGTACGCCACCACTGGCGGTGTAGCGCTGCGCATTGGCAAGATAGTTTTGCAGGATTCGACGCAGCAATTTTGGGTCAGTCATGGCCCATTCCCCGGTCGGGTGCAGGCGCAATTGCAGGCCGCGCTGACTTGCCAAGGCCTGCGATTGCGCAATCAAGGACGTCAACATGGCAGCAATATCCACCGCCGCCAACTCGGGCTTGAGTTGGCCCGTTTCCAGTCGCGCTAGATCGGTCAAGCCGGACAGTAACTCCTCGCTGACGCTAAGCGCACTGTCGGCACGGCGCAATAGGCTAGGGTCGCCTGGGCAATCGAGCGCTGCCGCAAGGTAGAGCCGGGCGGCGGAAAGCGGCTGCAGCAAATCATGACTGGCGGCGGCTAGAAACTGATTTTTGAGTAAGCTCAAGCGCTCCAAATCCCGGGTGCGCGCCGCCACGCGGGCTTCGAGCGTGGTATTCGCGAGTGCCAGTTCGGCGTTCGCACTTTCCAGCGCGTTTGCTGCCTGTACGGTGTTGCTGATATCAAAAAACGTGGTTACGAAGCCACCCGCAGGCAGCGGTTCGCCGCGTACATCCAGCGTGCGGCCATCGGGCAGGGTGCGTTGGCTGCGATAGGGCGTTGCTGCTTGCAGTTGCAGCAAGCGCTTGGCCACGCGCGCATCAATTTGGCTCTCAGACAGCCCATATTCGCTCGCGGTATGGCGAATCAGCGCCGCAATGGGTTGACCTTGCACGAGCAAACCAGGCGCCCAAGCAAATAGTTGTTCATAGTGCCGATTCCAAGCCGCCAGGTTCAAATCGCTATCCACCACGCTAACCGCTTGATGCATATGCTCGAAAGTTGCATTCAGTAGCTGCGCACTCATGCGCACCCGCGATGAGGACTGATCTAGCGCCGCCAAAACCGCATCTAAGCCCAGTTCTTTGCCGCTCAAGCCGCGTGCAATCAGCGCGCGCGCACTGACGCTGCCGAATACTTCAGCGATCGCGCGTTCGGTCGCGGTCAGGAGCGCGGAATGTGCCCACCCTGAGGCCGCCGGCAAGCGCGTGCCCAGCTGCGCCTGCAATGCATTCCGGTAGTTGCCGGTACCCAGCAATTTTTCGCTGAGGGCATACAAATCATCAATGCGTACCGGCGTGCGTACATCGGGCGCATCGCTAATCGCATCGGCGGCGCTGAGAAACTGATTCGCCAGCAGCCGTTGGCGGAAGCTGGCGGGCTTAAATGCGCTGAAAATAAGCAGCGTGACGCTATTACAGCCAAGCGCAATCAGCGCGCGTGCGACCAGTTCGGCAGTACTTAAACTGGCGTCACTCAGCGCCGGCACGACCATCAAAAATAGCCACAGCAGCGCGCCAACGCTGAGTGCCAAGAACGCAGCGTGGCGATTGCTACGCGCGGCAAACAAGCCAGCCAGCACCACCGGTGCAAATTGCGCCACCCCAGCAAAAGCCAACAAGCCGATGCGCAGCAGGGTATCGCCCGGGCTAAGCGCGAACCAAATCACGCTCAACAGAGCAGCGAACACCACCGCTGAGCGCCGTAATTTAAGCACCCTTGCGGCTGAGACCGGTGTGCCCAACTTGAGCAGCGTTGGCACTAAAAGATCGTTGGTCAGCATTATCGAAAGCGCCAGCCACGCCGCGATCATCATCGCCGAGGCGGCGGAAATTCCAGCCAATAACGCCAGCAGCGCAAGTGCGGACTGCGCGCGTGCCAGCGGCATGCTGATCAGCGAAAAATCACTGTCTGGCGATGGCATGCCAGTGCCCGCACCGGCCAATACCGCGATGGGTATAACTGCGACGCAGGCCAAAATCAGATAGCTGGA
>JANNYA010000108.1:0-21656 GCA_031409855.1 Rhodanobacteraceae bacterium
ATATCTTTGCCAATTTCGGTGCGCAAATGAAAGCGCACACCCATCGCCTCTAGCACTTGGCGACGTGTCAGCATCACCTGCTTTTCCAACTTGAACGGCGGAATGCCAAAGGTCAGTAAGCCGCCAATTTCTTCATAGCGATCAAACACATCCGCTTGAATGCCGGCGCGCGCCAAGCGATCTGCACAAGATAATCCGGCAGGACCGGCGCCGATCACGGCAACGCGTTTACCGGTGGCGATGACGTTTGACAAGTCCGGCCGCCAACCCTGTTTGAACGCTTCGTCGACTATGTATTTTTCAATCGCGCCGATGGTGACGGATTCAAAACCGGTGTTGAGTGTGCACGCACCTTCGCACAAACGATCTTGCGGGCATACGCGGCCACAAACTTCCGGCAGCGGATTGGTTTCGTGCGCCAAGGTTGCCGCCTCAAATAAACGATTTTCCTGCACCAGCTTGAGCCAATTGGGAATATAGTTATGCACCGGGCATTTCCATTCGCAATACGGGTTGCCACAGTCCAAACAGCGCTCGGCTTGCGCGGTCGCACCGGGGGCCTCAAAGCTGCCGTAAATCTCGCTCCAGCCGTGTACGCGCACGGCCACCGGCAGCTCTTTCGGCATCTTGCGCGGTAGTTCTAGGAATTGAAAATCGTGTGCGCTCATGCCGCCTGCCTCAAAACATCAATCAATGATTCCAAGCTGGCCGCTTTAGGCTTGACCAGCCAAAACTTGCCCAGCACATCGCGAAACTCTTCCAGTAATTGCGCGGCCCAGACACTGCCGGTTTCTTGCACCTGTGCGCGCAGCAAGGAACGCAAATGCTGCAAATGGCTTTCCACACCTTCCGGCGACATGCGCAGCAAATCGATCAGCTCCAGATTGCAGTGGTCGACAAAATCACGTTCTAAATCAAGCACATAGGCGAAGCCGCCGGTCATACCCGCGCCAAAATTCTGGCCCGTGCGCCCCAATACCGCCAACATGCCGCCGGTCATGTATTCACCACAGTGATCGCCAGCGCCTTCGATGACTGCCGTGGCACCGGAATTGCGCACCGCGAAACGTTCGCCCGCGCGGCCTGCGGCGTAGAGCTTGCCGCCAGTCGCGCCGTACAAACAGGTGTTGCCGATGATCGCGGACTCGTGCGCGACATAGCCCGATTTCTTGCCCGGCGCGATCACAATTTTGCCGCCGCACATGCCTTTACCGACATAATCGTTGGCGTCCCCTGCCAGATAAATTTGCAAGCCGCCGGCATTCCACGCGCCCAAGCTTTGCCCAGCAACACCGGTCAATTTCAGCGTAATCGGCGCATCGGCCATGCCTAAATTGCCGTGCTGCTTGGCAATTTCGCCGGACAATCGTGCGCCGATCGCGCGATCACGATTGCAAATTTCATAGTTGAATATGCCGCCGGTTTTATTGGTGATCGCATGTTGTAAGTCAGCTAACATACGGTTGGCCAAGACGGCTGGATCGCGCGGTGGATTGGTGCCTGCGGTGCAGTATTGCGATTCGCCTGATTGCAGCCCCGCCGCGCGCAAAATTGGGCGCAAATTCAGGCCGCGTTGCTTATCGGTTTGCCCTTCAAGCAGCTCCAGTAAATCGACCCGCCCAATTAAATCCTGCAGCCGCGCCACGCCCAAAGCGGCCAGATGTTCGCGTACATCTTGAGCGACAAACTTGAAGAAATTCATTGCCATTTCCGGCAGGCCAGTAAAGTGCAGCTCGCGCAGCCGCGCGTCTTGCGTCGCGACGCCGGTCGCACAGTTATTTAGATGGCAAATGCGCAGATATTTGCACCCCAGCGCCACCATCGGTGCGGTGCCAAAACCAAAACTTTCCGCGCCTAAAATCGCACCCTTGATCACATCCAAACCAGTTTTTAAACCGCCGTCGACCTGCACCCGCACCCGGTGGCGCAAGCCATTCATGCGCAGCGTTTCCTGTACTTCCGATAAGCCCAACTCCCAAGGCGTACCGGCATACCGAATTGAGGAAATCGGGCTGGCACCGGTGCCGCCGTCATAACCCGAAACGGTAATCAAATCGGCGTAAGCCTTGACCACGCCGGCCGCGACCGTACCAATACCCGCGTGCGAAACTAGCTTCACTGATACCAGCGCTGATGGATTGATTTGCTTTAAATCGAAAATCAATTCGGCCAAATCTTCGATCGAATAAATATCGTGATGCGGTGGCGGTGAGATCAAGCCAATGCCGGGTTTGGCGTAACGCAAACGCGCGATCAGCGCATTGACTTTGTGCCCAGGCAGCTGCCCACCCTCGCCCGGCTTGGCACCTTGGGACACCTTAATTTGCAACACTTCTGCGTTGATCAAATACTCGGGTGTCACGCCAAAACGGCCCGAGGCCACTTGCTTGATTTTGGAGGATTTTTCGGTGCGATAGCGCGCTGGGTCTTCGCCGCCTTCACCAGAATTCGAGCGCGCACCTAAACGATTCATTGCAATCGCCAATGCTTCATGCGCCTCGGGCGATAATGCACCTAGCGACATGCCCGCCGAATCAAAGCGCGCCAAAATCGCCGCTTCCGATTCAACCGCATCAATGGCAATGGCGTCCGTTGCACGCAGTCGCATCAAATCTCTAAAGGTCGAGGCTGGCCTGGAATTGACGTGCTGCGCATAAAGTTGATAGTCGCTGTAGTCACCGCTGCGCACCGAGCGCTGCAGGCTAGCAATCACGTCCGGGTTATACATATGGTATTCGCCGTCATGCACAAAGCGCAGCAAACCGCCCTGCGACAGGCCGATGCTCGGATCCCAAGCACGCTCGTTGAGTAACACCGCATCGCTCTGCAATTCCTTAAAACCAGCGCCCTCAATGCGGCATGGCGTGCCTTCGAAGCAGCGCTGCACCACCGCAGAACTTAGGCCCACGATTTCAAACAGCTGCGCGCCCCGATAGCTGCCAATGGTGCTGATGCCCATTTTCGAGATGATTTTCAGCAAGCCCTTTTTGATGCCGCGTCGATAACTGCGGCCTAGCTCAATTTGCTCTTTGCCGCGCGGCAGCTTGATAATGCCTGCCTCGTTCATGCTTTTTAGCGTCTGATACGCCAGATATGGATAAATTGCCGTGGCACCAAAGCCAATCAAACAGGCGAAATGATGCGGGTCCCGCGCGGTCGCGGTTTCGATAATCAGATTGCAGTCGCAGCGTAAACCCACGTGAATCAAGTGCTGATGGATCGCGCCAGTGACCAATAACGCATGAATCGCCAGCTTTTCCTGTGCGGGATAGCGGTCCGACAACAGCAATAGAATCGCGCCGCCGCGCACCGCCGTTTCGGCCTCCAAACACAGTCTTGAAAGTGCCGCCTCAAAACCTTCCTCCGGTGAGCAATACAAATGCAGCAGGGCATTGGCTGACTTAAATTCCGGTAACTGCAAAATTTGATTCAATTTGCGCTGCGACAGCACCGGCGAGTTCAACGATAGCTGCTTCGCCTGCTCCGGCGTTTGCTCAAAAACATTGCCTTCGCGCCCAATTTGCGTGCTTAAGCTCATCACCACGCGCTCGCGTAGCGGGTCAATCGGCGGGTTCGTGACTTGCGCAAAAGCCTGACGGAAATAGTCGTACAAGGACCGCAGCTGGTGTGATAGCACGGCAAATGGCGTGTCATCGCCCATGGAACCGGTGGTTTCCGACTCAGTTTCCGCTAAGACCCGCAGCACGCTTTCAATTTCCTCGCGGCTTAGATGAAAAAGCTTCTGAAAGCGCAGCAAAGTCGGTGCGTCAAACGAAACCAAAGCCAGCGAAGGATCAATCAGCGCCGCATCCAAATAGCGCACACCGGCTTTCAACCACTGCTTGTAGTGTTGCCGTCCGGCATTAATGCGATCAATCGCGGCACTGTCTAGCAACACGCCGGTGTTTAGATCCACCGCCATCATTTGCCCGGGACCAAGCTTGCCTTTGGCAACAATGCGCGCCTCATCGCAATCCCACACGCCGGTTTCCGAGGCGATTGTTAGGATCTTATCGTCTGTCAAAGACCAGCGCGCGGGCCGCAAACCATTGCGATCCAACGTGCAGGCGGCGTAATTCTGATCACATAAAACAATACCCGCCGGGCCGTCCCAAGGATCAATCGACAGGCTGTGATACTCATAAAACGCCGACAAATCCGGATCCCGATGCTCTAGCGATGAGGTCGCGGGTGGCACCAAGATGCGCATCGCTTGCAGCATGTCCATACCGCCCGCCAGCAAGGCTTCCAGCATATTGTCCAAGCTTTGTGAGTCCGAACCGTGCAGGCTAATTAGCGGCTGCAATTCGCTGAAATCAACCAGCGGTGAGTGCCATTTCGCGCCGCGTGCGAGCGACCAGCGGCGGTTGCCTTCAATAGTATTGATCTCGCCGTTGTGCGCCAAAAAGCGAAACGGCTGGGCGCGCTCCCAGGCAGGTGCGGTGTTGGTGGAAAAACGCTGGTGAAACAACACCACGCGTGAAGCCAAATCAGCGCGCGCCAAATCCGGATAAAACGCCGGCATATTTTCCGGCAACACCATCGCTTTATAGCCAATCGTGACGCTAGAAAGGCTGACCACATAAGCGCCAGACGGTAATTCCTGCTCAGCACGCCTGCGTGCGACAAAAAGCGCGCGTTCCAATTCGGCTGGGGTAATGGCGACATCGACGGGCGCAACAAAAAGTTGCTCGATTTGCGGCATCGCAGCAAGCGCCTGCACGCCACACACCGCAACATTCACCGGCACCGCGCGCCAACCGAGCGGTTTCAGCCCGCCGCGCAGCAAAGCGGCCTGTAAAATTTCGCGCGCTTGGGCCGCAGACGTTTGCTCTTGCGGCAAAAACACCATACCAACGGCAAATGGCCCAGGCGCAAGCTCGATCCCTGCCTCTAACGCAGCTGCACGCAAGAACGCGGTGGGCTGATGAATCAACACGCCGCAACCATCGCCAGTTTTGCCATCTGCGCCTACCGCTCCCCGGTGGCTCATGCGCGCCAAAGCGCTCAGGCTGGTTTGCACCAACCAGCTACTCGCTTTGTTCTCCAAACAGGCAATTAGGCCAAAGCCACAACTATCGTGCTCAAAGCTAGCGTCATAAAGCCCAGGTTCGTTTGCCATCAGCTACACCAAAATAGAAAATTTCTGAACGCTAAAACTCACACAGAGCAATAGAGCGGATGCTCCACTCTAGCGCAGTTTGTAACCGGCATTCGAATGCACTGCGGCTAGACTAATCCCGAAGCACCGTCATCGGATCCGTGCGGCTGGCACGCCACGCGGGATAAATCGCTGCCAGCACACACACCAGCTGGATTAGCAGCACAGCACCGACAGCGCTACGCCAGTCAAACCAATGCACGGCGTAGAGTTTGTTGGCGACCAGCTCGCTCAACAATGCGCCCAGCACCAAACCAACGGCGGCGCAGGCACCGGTGAAGCGTAAATTTTCAAACAGTACTTCACGCAACAGGCGCATGGGTGCTGCCCCAACGGCCAGACGCAAACCAAATTCACGCACGCGCTTGGTCACTGAGTAGGCGCTTAGGCTAAATAAACCCAGTGCTGTGCTTAAAATCGCGAGCGTCGCGAATAATGTCAGCACTCGGCTTAGATTGATGCGGTCTTGGATCGAGGCGTCGCGCAAACGCGCGCCCATCAGTGCGCCCGCAAGCGGCACGTTTTGATCCGCAGCGCGCACGATTTGCCGAATTCGATCTTCCAAACTTTGCGGCGGCGTTGGTGTTTCGGTGCGCACCAAGAGCGAGCTCTCATTAAGAGCTTGCAGCGCCATCGGCGTGTACAGTTCAGGCTCGCTTAGCTCACTAAGCGCCAGTTGTTTGAAGGCAGGCAGCACGCCAACCACACGCGCATAGTGGCCGACGATCTTGCGGCCTATCGGATCCACGCCTGGCATGAAGCGCGCAACATAGCTTTGATTCACGGCGACTTCTTGCTCAACATTTGCACCAGGATCAGTCAATCCCGAATCGGCCTTAGGCAGCCTACCCGCTACTGCTTTAAGCCCAAGCGCGCTCAAATAATGCGTATCGATCGCGCGCAATTGCGCGTAGGGCGCGCGTCCGCTGGCATCGGGTTTGGCACCGGCAATCTCTAGCTCTATCGCTTTGCTGCGTTCGAGTGCCAAGGGTACTGCACTGGCAAAACTTGCCGCGCGCACGCCGGGAATCTTTGCGACATCGCGCCGGACGAACTCCATAAACTCCACATTGGCCATCACCGCGCTCAAATCCTTTTCCGGCTTGCCGGTATCGCTGCGATTCGGCAGTACGATTTGCGCACTCCACAAATGCTCAAGATCAAAGCCAGGGTCGATCTCATTTAAATTTTGCAGCGTGCGCAGCAACAATAATGACAACAAGATCACGGCGGTAGCAGCCACCAGTTGGAATGCGAGCGCCGAACGCGCAAAGCGTGCACCGGTGCTGCTGAGCAACGCGCGCTCGGAGCGAACCAAATTGATGCGGCGTAATATTGCTGCGGCGGGCAGTAACGCTGCAGCAAGATTCATCAGCGCAAAAGCCGCTGCGGCCAATAACAATGCGCTAAAGTCATACTGCACGTCCGCTAATTCAGCGCTGCCGTCTAAAAAATACCGGCGCGCCAGCGCAAACAATAATGGGCAAAGCGGCACCGCAATCGCCGCAGCAATTGCGGTAAAAATCAGGCTTTGCGCAGCAATTTGGAACAGTAATCGATGTATACGGGCACCTAAGGCAAGCTCAATAGCCAGTTCGTGTATGCGCTCTAAAACCGATACTGCAAATAGACTGGAGGCATTACAAGCCATCAGCAGCGCTAAAAGTGCGACTAACGCCAAAACAGGCGTCAGCGTTGCACGGACCGCGTTGTTTCTATCGGTATGCAGATCAATAGCTAAAAGCGCCGACTCGCTTTTGCCGTAGGCGTCTGGCACCTGGGTACGCCGCGCCGCAAATGCTTCGCGCAAACGGCTGCTCAGCGTCTCTGCGCTTAGGCTGCTGAAGCGCCGCGCGATGACTTTAAGAAAGTATTCCCGATCCCGCCCAGGTGCGTGAAATTTTGAAGTGCTGAACACATCCGCACGTACGACGCGCTTTATAGCCGGTGGCAGTACGCCAACAATGGTTTTCGACTCACCCGCGATTTCAACGGCACGACCCAGCACCGTAGCGTCCGCCTTAAAAGCATCGCGCCAAAGCGCATCGGAAATCATTACGCGATCTGAATCGCAATCCGACCGCTCTAAGCGACGCCCCAGTTGCGCTTTGACGCCTAAAACGCGCAGCCAATTCGAGGTCATTTGCAATAAGGCAACTTGCCGCGCCGCCAATCCAGGCCCGCTCAGCCGGTGTAGTTGCCGCACTGATCCAGCCGCTTCTAAACCCTTGATGGCGTTGACTTCAGCGAGCAGTCCGCGCGTCAACGTGTCGAGCTTAGCCACTGGCGCATCAGTTCCCCGCACAATGGCGTACAGCTGATCTGATTTCGGCAAGTCCAACGGCGCCAACACTGTGTGCTTGAAATAAGTGTAAGCGAGGGCGCTAATTGCAATGCCTAAGGACAGCGTGGCAAGCCACAGCAAAGAAAACGCGCCAAGCGTGCGAAAAGGCCGCAGCCAAATTTTTATTTGATGGCTGATCTGGCGTGTCGCTGTTGCCGGCATCACTGGCGCCGGATTTAATTCGCTAAACAAAGCTCACTCTTGTTTAAGAATCATATTAGGATTCGCGCGTAGCGCGCGCAGCGCGGGCGTGATGCAGGCAAGTGCCAAGCCGACAATAACCACGATCAAGGTTAAAAAAACACTGGCGTAGCTTAGATTTTCGCTGCCATAAAATACCTCGCTAAATTTCATGCTCAGCGGTAGCGCAACTGTCGTGCCCAAAATCAAACCAACAAATGCTGCGCTCAATAGCGGGCGCAGCAAAGGCACTAAAACGCCTAAAACACCTGCACCCAAAGCCAGGCGAATCGCACTTTGACGCATGCGCCGCGCGACTAAACTGCCCAGCAATGCGGCCAGCCCCACCGCCGTTAGGATCACCGCCAATAGGCCCATCGGCGCAAACATATAGCTCAGTAGGCGAAAACCGTCAGCATTGCGCTCAAAGGCCTCAACGTAAGTGCGCACGTTAAATAGCGCGACCCGTTGATCCGCTGCGGCACCGATGCGTTCAAGTGTGGGCAAAAAATTTTCGGGGCTTTTATCGCGGGTACGAATGGCAAAACTGACGCCCCATAAGGTATCGGATTGCATCGGCACAAACATGCTGGGGCGATCCATGCCTTGCTCAAAATCGAGTGTCACCGGCTCGGTGATGCCGATGACGGTGGCGCTTTTCTCGGTGCGGCCATCCGCGTCTAAATAGCGCAGCTCTAGTCCGATCGCATTTTTGTCACCGAATGCTTTCAACGCCGCCGCAGGATCAATGACCACGACTGATTTGCCAAGATCGGTATTCGCAAGCCAGCGCCCAGAGCGCAACTTAATGCCATAAATTTCAGCAAAATTCTCGTCTGTTGCGGCAAAGTTAAAGTCGACCTGTTCGCCTTTAAGTAATACGTCGCGATTGGTGTTAAATACCTGCGGAATGGTAGTGCTGATGCTGACTTGCTCAACGTCCGGGTGCGCTTTTAATTGCGCGAGTAGTTTCTGCGCCGCTTCGGCCTGCGTCGCAAGATCGGAGCTGCGGATTTGCGCCACTACGGCGCGCGGCGCATGAATGCCATAATCGCGATTGAGCGCCGTATCTGCGCCACGCGCACAAACAATTGCCAACAATACCGCTGCGACGCTCAAAAAACACTGCAATACCAAAAGCAACAGCCCCAGCTTGCCACTATTTGAATTGCCACGTTCCGCGCCACGCAGTTCGCGCATCAAGTTGGTTTCCCGCAAATGCCACAGCACCGGAAACGTGGTGATGATCGCGGTGCTTAAGCAAGCCAAAAAGATCGGCGCAAGCATGGAAAGCTTTAAGTCGAAGTGCACATAAAGCGGCACTTGTGCCGAGTCACTTGAATGCAAAAAATTCTCGAACTTTGCCATGCCAAAATGCATCGACAAGAGCGCTAGGGCAAGTGCAAACGCTACCAGCATGAAAGATTGTAAGAATGCCGAACCCGCCAAACGTAATCGTGACGAACCCAGCGCACTGCGCGTCGCGATTTCATGGGTGCGTGTTAGCCAATGCACTAACATCAAACTGCCAACATTGGTCGCTGCCAACAACAATACCAGCCAACCAATCAAGGAAAGCATGCCAAATAGCAAGCGCGATTCCGTATTCAAGCCGGCGCTAGTGAAATCCATGGCCGTAAACGGCGACTGCTTGGCACTTTCGCCATTTTCCGCAACCCGCTGTGCTTGGCGTGCCGCCAATAGTGCATTGACGCGCGGCAAGGCCTGCGGTTCTAAAAATGCAAAGACGCCAAAAAACCGGCTAATGAGCGCGCTGGAATCGCTAAGTCGAAACGGCACGTAAATCTGTTCCCGGTTCGGGAAGGCGCGATCCGGGCCAAGTACGCCAATCACCGCACGCGGTGTGCCATCAATGATCATTTCCAGCCCAATAATATCCGCACGCGCACCAAGTTCGCTGCGCCATAGGTTGTCCCCGATAATGACGCTGCCCGAAATGGCCCGCTCACCGGTGCTACTAGCAGCAAAATCATCATCCGAAAAATCACGCCCCTGAGCCATACGCCAGCCGAGCTTGCTAAAAATGGCACCATCGATCCACGCACCATCCACCTTAAAACCGCGCGCCGCTAGCTCGCTGCCGGTATGCACATTGAATGCCGCCGGGCGAATTAAGCTCAAAGCATTCAGCTCGGGCACATTCGATTGCTTTAACGCCAAGCCATCACGGCCGCGCATACCTTGGACCGCACCTTTATCCAGTTCGCCGATCACATATAGCGACTTTGGGATCACGGTTGGGTCATTTTTATACAGCGCAGCACCCATGCCAATAGCAAAAATGCACCCCGCTAAACCGGCCGCCAAAATCAGCACTGCGAGCAAAGAATTCAGCTTATTGCGCGTCGTGATGCGTAGGCTTTCTTTCAGGATGTCAAAGAACGCTGTCATGTCAGTGGCTTAGCGAAAAATGCGAATAAAGCACGTGCAGCTATACTTTCGCACGCATTTTTTCCAGACGCTCATCTTCTTCAGCGCGCAAACGATGCAGGGTTTGCTCGTCCACGATACGCCCGTCAAACATGTGGATTTTACGGTCAGCAAAATCAGCGTAGCGCGGGTCGTGCGTGACCATGCAAATCGTGGCACCGGCGCAGTGCAACTCTTTCAACAAGCCCATGACTTGCTCGCCGTTTTTACTGTCCAAGTTTCCGGTGGGTTCGTCCGCCAACAGTATTGAAGGTTCGCCCACCAGTGCGCGCGCGACTGCCACACGCTGCTGCTGGCCGCCGGAAAGCTGGCTAGGGAAATGCTTGATTCTATGCCCCATGCCGACGCGCTCCAGCGCCTTCAATGCGCGCTCGCGCCGCTCGGCTTTGCCGACACCCGGTCTATAGGTCAGCGGTAGCTCGACGTTTTCAAACACACTCAAATCACCAATCAAATTGAATGCCTGAAACACAAAGCCAATTTCCTTGTTGCGAATGCGCGCGCGATCATTGGCTTTTAGCGCCTCGGCGTTCGTGCCATTGAGCTGATAGGTGCCGCCGGTCGGCGTATCCAGTAGCCCGAGCAAGGATAGTAATGTCGATTTACCGCAACCCGAAGGCCCGGAAATGGACACGTATTCACCTTTGGCGATGCTCAGATGCACCTCGCTCAAGGCATGCGTTTCAATTTCGTCAGCGTAAAATATTTTGCTCAGATTACTTAATTGAATCAATGACATAGAGGTTCCTGTGTGGTTCTAAAATGAGCTAATCAGAAAAAATTCGGTGCGAAATTTGGCCGTAACTAGAAAACTATTTCAACCGCACCCGTTGAAAGCGATCATAGTCTGAGGTGTCCGATAAAATGACTTGATCGCCGACATTCAGGCCGCCGGTGACTTCAATCACGCTCACCGACGCGCGACCCAAGCGCACCTGTATGCGGTCCGCTAGACCGGTGTCGTTTCGGCGTAACTTGAATAAGCTAATCGTGCTTTGCGGCTGGCCAGTCGCTGGGCGGCCGACATACAGAACGTCGCTTAAGCTGGCAATTTCAATCACGCCATCGACCGATAAATCTGGACGCGCACCCACCGGCAGAGCGCCGGATAACTCGACATCCACCTGCACGGTGCCGGCCTGCACCGCCGGATCAATGCGCGCCACGCTGCCGTGGATAATGCCGTTGCGGGTATCAATTTTGGCAATTAAGCCGATGCTGATGTCCTTGGCTTGCGTTTCTGGCACTTTCAGCTGCGCCATCAGCAAATCGGGGCGTGCAACGCGAGCAATATTAAGGCCAGCGGAAACCTGTTGCCCTTCTTCCACCGCAATTTGCTGCAGCACGCCCGCAATTCCGGCCTTCACTTGCAAGGCATCGGCCTGACGCAGCCGCAATTGCAGTGTGTTGTCTAGCTGCGCTAAGCGCGCCCTGGAGGCGGCAAGCTGGGCGTCAATGGTGCGCGCGAAGTTTTGCATGCGCTCCAGCTCGATTTGCACCCGCAGCTTGAGTTGATCGCGGCTGAGTTCAGTGCGCTTATAGGTAATTGCCGGAATCACACCTTTTTCGACGAGATCTTTCTCAGCCTCGGCTTGCAAGTTTGCTGAAGCCAAATCCGCCTGCACTTGCGCGGCACCGGCGCGTTGATCGAGCAGCTGACTATTGAGCTGAGTTTGCTGCGCCGATAAATCCGCACGCGCTGCAGTCACCTCGGCGCGTGCAGCCAGCAGGGCGTCCTGCACTTCTGGATTGCTAAGCTCTAAAATCACGCTGTCTGGTAACACGTTGGCGCCGGGTTTAAGCACAATGCGCTCGACCCGCGCCGCAGTTTCCGCGCTAATCCAACGAATCGATTTCGGCACCAGCGTACCGGGCCCGCGTACCACAATCGTCAACGCACCGCGCTTGACGGTATCAGTCCAGACCGCCGACTTTTCGAGCGTGGGCGCGGCGGGCTCCATACGCCACAAGGCGTACGCGACGATGGCAAACAAAACCCCGACCGCAGCGCCAATCATCTGGCGTTTACGGCGGCGGGTTTGTGCGAATTCGGGTCTAGAGATGTCCATAGGCTGACGGTATTGCAAAAACCACGCCAGCACTATGGCGCTATATAAAACAAAGACTTAGCGCATCTAGTTAGCTTAAAAAATTGCTAAGTCGGGATTGTGTTCGGAAATGGGAAATAGTTCCGCTAGATCGCTGGCGGGTAGTCGCGTAACCAATTATCAATCAACAGGCGAATCTCGTCGCTGGTAACGCGTTGCTTGGCGTGATCCAGGCGCTCAAATTCGATGCCTTGATCGTTGGAAACTAAAACGTGATTTGCTTCCGCCGCGTGAGTTGAAATTAACCAGTCAAGAGTCGCTTTATTATTGGCTGGCGTTTTGGCCTCGGTCCAAAGTTTCATAGTCGGGTGCCAGGAATGCAGGTGCCGCGCGCAACAACTTGCCGCCAGGGTGTCTAGCGCGATCACTTCAACATCCCTGTCTTGCAACTCTTGGGTAATCAGCGATTCGTCAAAGGACGTAATTTCTCGGCGTAGCTGATGAACTAATTCAAAATAAACCACCGACATTACCTTGATGCTCGGCGCTGGCTGATTTTGATCACGCAAATATTTGACATCGCGGCAAAGTGCAAGAAAATTCCCGACGTTTCTTGCGCTTTTGCCGCGAATCGCATTAGCGTCGAAATAAAGTTGAATGCCACCTGCGCGAAGTTTTTCAGCAATTTCAGTCTTCATGCGCCAACTCAAGGGTTGGCCCTAAACCGGCAATGGCTAGCGCTTCGTCTTCGTTCTGGATCAACACCCCGTTTGGCGCTTCTCTAAAGGCCACCGCACCGCCATCAGCCAAATGCAGTAGTTTTTGCACGCGTGGCGGCACTTTCACGATGCCATCTTTAGTAAGCCATGCTTCCATAGTGCGTTTCGGTAGCTTCGGCTCGGACTCAAGCGAGTCTTGCAAAACCAGCGCTAAATCTTCGCTTGGCCGACGTGAAATTGTTGGCCCAGCTATGCCTTTTTGCATCAGCCAAAAATCCGGTGTGTCCGAAAACGCTGGGGAATGCGTAGTAATGAATAATTGGTCAATTCCCGCATCCGGCGTATCAAGCAAACTTTTAAGCACATCGGCTAGACGTGTTTGTAGTGCCCAGCGCAAATTTAATTCAGGCTCTTCAATCGCGATAATCGAAGCATTGCTCATTAAGATCATGCCGAGCAAGGTCACGATCTGCTGGATGCCTGAGCCGAGTAAGCGAAATGGCACGCGCGCCTCTTTGCTTTCAAACATCAATTGCGCTTGGCTGCTTTGCCGGTTGTAGGTTGCAACAAACTCACCCGGGCCGGTTAAGTCCTGAAAGGCTTTCATGGCATCAACAAAGGTGCGCCAACGTTTGACATTGAAAATATCTTCAGATTGCTGGGCGTCGTACATTTCCAGAGCAAGATTCAAGCCAGAAGCTGCATCGTTTGATAGCCTCGAAACCGGCAAAATCATAAAACGCATTCGTTCCATCGGTCCTCTTCGCTTCGGTGCTAATACTTTTTGCAACTGTCCTTTGTCTAAAATTTCAGTCCGTGATTCACCTATTTCAAGAGTCCAACGAATATCGGTTTCATTTCTTTTTGATGCCCAAACTTGTACCGACATCGTTTGATGTTGATGATTTTTAGCAGGAATGCCTATGGTTGTCAGTGTGGCGGCAAGATCAGGAATAACCGCTTCAATTTCTAAAGTAACTGAAGCGTCTGTCAAGCACCAAATATCTGTGTTCAGGTATTTTTCGCCGCACATCAGTAACGCCATCGCCTCCAACAAGTTCGACTTGCCGACATTATTGACGCCGTGGATCACGTTGTAGCCGCGTAATTTGTCCAACACAATTTCTTGCGTAAAGTTTTTGAAACCTTGCACGCGGAATTTTTCGATGCGCATTTTGTGCCTTGATCTAGACGTGTTGCTTTGATGCTAAATTTTGATTCGACGCATGCGGCCTAATGTTTCATGGCCGCGCGCGTAATCATCCTACCAATGATAACGAACCGTGTAAGTCACCACCGCTTCGCCATCCGCCGCAATTTCCAGCGGGAAATCTAGCGTCTGCGCATCGCGCTTATTACCTTTGACCGAACTTGCTGTGACATCCCAGCCGCTCCAGCGATACATATATTCGCGTACCAGCACCGTGGTGGCGATCTTTTTGCGGTTGCGCACGCTGATTTTGAAGGACTCGGTTATTGTTTTCGCAGTCGTATCGATTTGAAAATCGGTGCGGGTGCGATCCCCGACGACGTCGAAGGCTTTGCCCAATTTGAGTCGCAGCGTTTCATTTTTTGGTGTGTGTTCAATCGCGTCTTCACCGATAAATTCCAGCGCGCCGTCCGGGCCTGCTTGACTAACGCGCACGCGGCCTTTGGGCAGCGGCATGCCCATGCCATTGGCTTCCTTGTTATCAAATTCCAAATAAGCGTTGACTTCACCCTTGGCAAAGGTGCCTAAGTTTTGATCTGTGTTGGCACCGCCGTAATACATGGTGCTTTGAAAACCGGGCACCGTGAAAACTAGCTGGCGGCGCGCTGGGATATTGACTTTGCTGGGAAATAGCTCCAGCTGCTTGGCGGAATTATCCGGCACATCCGAGCGCCGTCCGAGTGTGTAGAGGTGATACTCAAACAGCCCCGATTCTTGAAAACCCTCAGGCTCAGCCGCCGCCATGTCCATCATCGCGCTTTTCATCACGATACCGCGTGTTTGCGGCGCGGCGGCCGGTGCGCGATTGACTTCACCGGCAACGAGCTTGATTTTCGCTTGTGGGAAACTGCCGCCCGATTGATTGACCAAAGTGACCCAAGCCGACAAATCCATTTTCGGATGTGCCTCGTCAGCATTCAAAATCACGTTGTAATCAGTCCACCAAGTCATCCCCTTGGTTTGATACGCCACCCGCGCCTGATGCGCACCGGCCTTTTTCGCGTCTACCAACCAAACCAGCGTGGGGCGGGTAATTAAGCCGCCGGGCAGGCTGGCAAAGGCAAAGGAATCATAATTATTCAACGCCAAAACCCCGCCGGATTCGGTTTGCATCAGCAAACCATCACGCGCGCCGAGCAAAGTGCCCTTGTGCGTGATGCGCTCCGAACCGGCACTTTGGCTGACGACAATTTGCTCGCCGATATAGCGATTCAGCAGTTTGACCTGACTGACCAGATCGAACTGATAATTTTGTTCCAACACCCGCGTGCCGCTGGGATCGGTCAAGGATGCGAAGGCCACCGTCGTAGGATCGATACGCTGCGCGACATCGGTAAAGCGCAGCTCGCCTTTACCATTTGGAAAAATCATCTCACGGGTGTCGCTAACCAAGGCATAGCCGGGCACAGAATTGCCGTCGGTCAACATTTCTGCGTCCATGGCACCTTGGGCGGAACTGTAAATTGTCAGGGCATAGTTGGGGGCCGGTGGTTCCGTAGCGGCGGTGCTCATTAGTGCGGCTCCTAAAAGCGATAAGGTCATGGACATGGATAATGCTCCTTGAGTTGAATGGCCAGCAAGTAAACGCCGAGTGTAGCGGGCTGGGTGGCGGATGCACCGAAATGGGGTTAGCGCCAGCAAAATCCCCGCACTGCGCTACCATACGCGGCTATTCAAATTGGAAACTGCCATGACCGACACGCCTTTAAGCGACACACCTGTGAATCCAGCCAGCAACGACGCGCCACCAGATCGCCTGGACATCAACCCAAAAAGCCGCTTTCACAACGCCGCCGTATTGACGCGCGGTGTGGGCATTCGCTTCAAAGGCGTGGAGCGTAAAGACGTTGAGGAATACTGCGTCAGCGAAGGTTGGATTCGTGTCGCCTATGGCAAAGCGATGGATCGCCGAGGCAATCCAATGACGCTCAAACTCCAGGGTGAGGTGGTGCCGTTTTTTCAGGATATTAAGAGCTAAGTCGCTGCCGTTGAGCATCTTTCTGACTTTTCAGTATAGAAACTGACGCCAAATAAGGTCTAGCGGGCATCCTCAATCTAACGGCCGTACACCACCCGCTTCGGCATCCAACCAATTTGCTACCTCAGTCAAGGTCATGCGCCCGACCTGTAACAGCTGTTGCCGACGGTCGTGCCAAGCATCCGGTGCGGCACCAGTTAAACACAGCTCCTCCAGCGTTTGTGCGACATCACCTAAGGTATCAGCACCAAAGGTGCGCGCTGCAGACTTGAGTGCATGCGCTTCGCGTGCCACGCTTTCAGCATCAGGCTCGTGCAATATTCGCCCCAGACGCTGTGAAAGCTCGCGTTCAAAGGCACTGAGTAGGTCAATTTGCGTGTCAACGCCCAAATCTTGTGACAACTGCGCCAGCACCTTGGCATCCCAAACCGCCTGTTCCGGCACAGTTTTTTGCACGTAACGATCCAGCACTTCGATTAAATCTTTTCTGGACAGCGGCTTGGTGAGATAACCATTCATACCGATCGCCAAACAGCGCTCGCGATCACGTGGGTGCACGCCGCCGGTGACGGCGACGATGGGCACTTTGCCAATTTCGCCGCCCATTTTGCGGATGCTGGCGGCGACGTCAATGCCATTCATATCAGGCAAAGCAAGATCGGTAAGCACTAAATCAAAACGATGCTGTGCGACTAATCGAATCGCGTCGGTGCCGTTATCGACAGCCTCGACCGTGCAACCTAAACTCAACAACTGCGCGCGCATGACCATACGGTTTGCTTCGCTGTCCTCAATCACTAACACCTTCGCACGCTCATTTTGTGGCTTTGCGTTGAACACATCGGGCATATCCATCGGCGGCAGTGGTTTCCCCAATAAGGCATCAATGAAGGTTTTACTGCGTAGCGGAGCCGACAGCCACATCACTGCCTGGCCAAGCGTGGCCAACGCCATATTTGGCTTAGCGCCAATGGGAACCAACACCGCCACTCGGTGTTTCAGTGCCGACTTGACGGCGAGCTTTGCCCCGTCAGCATCTTGATGCACCATCAGCAAATCGAAATCGCGTCCGTTCGCCATGAGCGCGCGGGCGCGCGCTCCGTCTGGCAGAACGCCGACCTTTAGGCCCCAGCTACGCCCCTGCGCCGCAAATGCCAGCCGACGCGCGGTATCACTATCGACCAATAACACCCGCAAATTCCGTGCCGGCGCAATAATATTGGCGAGCCGTTCAAAATTGGCGGCGCGGGTAAACTGCACATCAAAGCTGAACAGACTGCCGTCTTTCTTAGCTTCATAATGTATTTTGCCGCCCATCATTTCGACGAATCTAGCGCATAGCGCCAAACCTAAGCCCAAACTAGACATACGCCACTCGGCTTTGCCGCTCGCAGGAAGCAAAGGCTCAAATAAATGTTCCCGCAATGCCTCGGGAACGCCGCGACCAGTATCACTGACTTGAAACACTAAGCGAGTGCCGCTGTTATCGTCCGGATGCGGCCCAACCTGCAGCTTTACTGAGCCAGAGTCCACCGCATTTCGTGCGTTATCGAGCAGGTTTACCAGTATTTGGCGCAAGCGCAAACCGTCACCGCGTAAAATGACCGGCGTCATCGGATCAATGACGCAGGTTGCTGAAATATTGTTCGCATGAAAGCTCGCCGCCATCGTACCGAGTGCGGCCTCGGCAATCGCGACGGGATCGAGGATTCCATCCTCAAGCTGCAATTCGCCTGCGTCGATACGGCCTAAGTCCAGCGCATCGTTGACCAAATACAGCAGCGCACGCCCTTCGTCGATGGCAGTCGTGATAAAACGCGCCTGTTCAGTGGTCAACTTAGTCTGGCTTACTAGCTCGAGACTGCCCAAAACTGCATTGAGGCGACTACGAAACGTATGGGTAAGCGATGCCGCAAATCGTGCGCCGATACGACTCTCTGCACTGGGTTTGGTCGTCATAGCAGGGCGGCGCAACCTAAAACATTAAGCGACTGAGTCTAATGGCAGCGAAAGCCTAGCGGCAGCATTTTTTTGTCGCAACAATCGCATTAAGATCAAGCCACAATCAATGCCGCCGTTTTCCTGCGCAATAGGATCGAAACCCGCCATGCCCAGCGAAAACGCCATAGGCCTTGAAAATATTGATGTCGCCATTATTGGCGGCGGCCCAGCGGGGCTGATGGCGGCTGAAACCGCGCGGCATGCGGGGTATTCGGTGTGCGTTTTTGAGCGTATGGGCTCAGCCGGGCGCAAATTCCTGATTGCTGGCAAAGGTGGGTTAAATTTGACGCACTCGGAGCCACAACCGGCATTTCTGGCGCGCTATAGCCATGCCAATGCCCAGGTTGCGCATTGGCTGAAGGATTTTGATAGTGCAGCGCTGCGCGCGTGGGCCGCCGATTTGGGTATCGCCACGATCATCGGTAGCTCAGGGCGCGTGTTTCCGCATGATTTGAAAGCGGCACCGCTGATGCGCGGCTGGCTGAGGCGGCTGCGAGCGCAAGGCGTTGCATTTGTCTATGGGCAAAAACTTATACAGCTGGAGCGCCTTGCCGCCGAGTTCAGGCTCACGCTGGTTGATGAGTTAGCAATGCAGCACAGCTATCGCGCCAAAAGCGTCGTGCTAGCGATGGGCGGCGGCAGCTGGGCCAAACTGGGCTCAGACGGTAGTTGGGTGCCCATGCTACGCGCGCTGGGCCTGCCGGTGCAGGATTTGCAGCCCAGCAATTGCGGCTTCACCGCGTCTTGGAGTGTTGCCCTGCAGCGCCATGCCGGCACGCCAATTAAATCGATCACTGGCTATGTTTTGGGTGCCAGCGGCGCAGCCAAAATCACTTCAACAGGCGCAGCCATAACACCTGTGCGCGGCGAAGCGATGCTCAGCAGCTATGGCCTGGAGGGTAGTTTGGTCTATGCACTTTCAAGTGCGTTGCGCGCGCAGTTGCTCGAAGATGGCAGCGCGCGCTTAGTGCTGGATTTGGCGCCGGATCAAAGCGAAGCGCAGCTCACATTCGGCTTAAATAACGCGCGCAAAACGATGAGCTTGAGCGAAAAACTCAAACGTGCGGCGAAATTATCGCCGGTCAAACTCGCGCTATTTTATGAAGGCATTGCCCCAAAAATTCGCACCGATGTCGAGCAAATCGCCCGCCGTGTGAAGGCGCTAACGCTTACCCTAGACGGCATGCGCCCCATCGACGAGGCGATCAGTACGGCGGGTGGGGTGGACTGCACACAACTGCGCGAGGATTTAATGCTGCCCAGCATTCCGGGGCTTTTTTGCGCGGGCGAAATGCTGAATTGGGACGCGCCCACCGGCGGCTATTTATTAAACGCCTGTTTTGCCAGTGGAAAATGTGCTGGCACGGGCGCTGCGGCTTGGCTGGCTCAATCAGCGCGTTCGGAACCATCACCCATCTTTTAGTTCTCGTCGCACTTTGACGGCGAAACTGCACGCCACCACCAATGAAATTGATGGTGGCGTGCATCGAAAGTAGCGCGCTAAGCTAGTTCGGCTTACTGCCCGCAGCACCCGCTGGTGCGGGCGCATTTTCCACTTTATCCGTCACGCGCCACAGGCTGCCATCTGGGTTCATAAACATCTTGCGCATTTGTTCCAAATTAAACGGCTTGGAGCCTAAGCGCCCCAGCACGGCAATTTGACCACCAGTTTCATCGACAGCACGATCACGCTCAAGCGCACGGGACAGTGCGATCGCAGGCTTCGCGGTTTGATAGCTCGCAATCAGTTCAGGCTTGGGCTGTGGGCTAAAGCCATAAAACTTAGGCTGGCTGCGTGGGCTGGTCAACTGCACGACCTTGAGGCCGTTTTTACCATCTGCCACATAAGCAAATAGGCTGGCGTTGGTGGTGGCAACCGTGACATCACGAGCGTCGTTTAATGTGCCTTTGGCGGTGAACATTTGATAGACGCTGGGTGCTTCGGGGTTGGTGACATTGATAATCGCCAAGCCTTCCGCGCCCGCTGCCACATAGGCATAAGTGCGTGCAACATGCAGTTTGTGTGCGTCTTTAAGTGGAATCCCAGCTGCCGTTACAACCGGCTTGGCAAAGTCAGTGATATCAACCACTTGCAAGCCTTTAGCGGTAGTGACGAACAGGTAGCGGAACTGCACTTGTGCGGCGCGCGGGTCGGGCACGGCGATAGTGGTGACATATTTTGGCGTTAGCGGCATGCGCATATCCATCACCACCACACCTTTCGGGGTGCTGATGTAGAAATAATAGCCCGCATTGGTCAGGTGGCGTGCGCCGTTCAAAACGCCGTTTTCATTCCAGGTCAATGCGCGGGTTAGGAAGTTATTGCGCGGTTCGCCATCGACGAAGGTATCGATATCGGTCAGGATCAAACCTTCTTCGGCGTCGGTGATGTAGGCATAGCCATAGATCGGCGAGAACGGCTGCTCCAGATTTTCCTTGCGCATCAGATCACCCTGATTTTGCGCTGGGCGAATCGGCTGGGTAGTTAGCAAGCTAACGCATGTGGCATTTTTGCTCTTGATGCGGCTGTCGTCACCAAGTGGGCTGAATAACGAGGTCTGGAAGCGCTGCGAATAGCCTTTATTGGCAATATTAGCCGCGTCGTAAACACGCATGCCATTCTTGCCTTCCGCGACATAGACGAACTCACCGCGCAATTGCAGGCAGTTCGCAACGCCGGAGGAGTGCCGATAGCCTTCGGGCAGTTTTAAGTCGCGATCTTGATGCTGCTTAAAGAAATCCGGATAAGCAAATTCCTGCAGATAGCTGCCAACGACGGCTTGGGGCTCTTCCCATTCGGTGACGCGTACGGCGCTAATTTCGCCTTCACCGCCAACCCAGGCGTTGAAGCCCATAAAGTCGAAGAACTTGGTGCCGTGGCTCAACAGCTGGGTCATAATCGCGTTATTGTCGTTGGCCTGACTCAAATGGCAATCGCCGCAGGTTTTGGTTTCGGTCTTGCGCTCAGTGTGCGGATAGTGCACGCCAAAGGCCTGACTGGAATAGCCGGACGAGGAAATCGGCGGCTGTTGGATATAAATTTTCTCGCGGCTGGAATTGGTTGACGACAAAATCAGCGCAGAAGTCGAGCGCAGTGGCGTGATTACGCCGCCTTTGGTTTCCCCGTGCACACCCAATTGAAAGGCATCGTCACGCGCAACCTGCGGGTTGTAGGTTGCAAAGTTTCGGGTCGTGCCACCTTCGTAGTGATGGCGCTCCGTTTTTGCATTCGCTTGGATCGGCAAATGGCAGCCGCCGCAGGTCGTCGTCCAGCTCAAATGACAGGTATAACACTGCATTTTTTCTTCACCGTGCGCATAGTCACTGCGCGCGACATTCGCGCCGTAAGCTTGCGTTTCGGTGTTTTTGCTCATCGTATGGGCGCGATCCGCTTTCGCGTTGTACTGTGTGGAAACCGGGTTAGAGTTTTCCTTGAGCAAGCTCATTTCCCATTCCAGCCCAGGCGTAATCAGGCTGCGCTGGATTAGATTGCCATCGATCCACTCGAAACGCTTTTTGCCGTCTGGATTGCGCAAGTTAGCCAGATTTCGACCTTTTTCGCTG
>JANNYA010000109.1:0-22291 GCA_031409855.1 Rhodanobacteraceae bacterium
GGTGTAAATAAGCCGTTACTGACAGCATATTTTGAGCTGCTAAGCCATTACGCTCGGGGGGACTTTGGCTATTCCTGGGTCAACCAAGTGCCGGTTGGTTCACTGCTTGCCAATGCGCTTTGCTTAAGCCTGTTTTTGACCCTGCCCGGCACACTATTGGCGCACAGCTTGGCGTTAACATGTGCGCTGAAAAGCCGCTATGACGCGCATTGGCCTGCGCTTGTTAGTCAATTTTCCACGGCGGCGGGCGTATTAATTTGCGCACTTTTGGTGCAATGGTTGCTTTGTGCGCCTTGGTCTAGACCGTATTTTTCTGCGTTTGGGCTAGCGCTTGATTCACCTGCGGCGTATTTCCGCACTGTTACCGCGCCCACACTTGCGCTAACGCTGGCACTTTTTGGCGCACAGTATTCCTATTATCGGGCGTTAGTGCACACACCTGAGCGCGCGCGCTCAGTGCTGGCCGCACGCAGTTTGGGCCTGCACGGCTGGCGGCTATTGCTGGCTTCATTACGCCCAAGTTTTAGCGGCCTGCTTTCTCGACTGGGCTCGACGGTGCCGATGCAGGTGATCGGCGGCAGTGTGGTGATCGAGTTGGTCTACGCCGTGCCGGGCATGGGCCGTACGGGCGTTAATGCGGCGATGGCGGCGGATGCGCCGGTGCTGGTCGCGATCGCCATCACCAGCGCCCTAGGCTTATCGGGCTGTATGGCACTCGCGGATACATTGGCACGCTATGCCGACCCGCGCCTGGGCAATCCACACGCACGATTATCATGAAACCACTTGAACCCCGTGCGGACGCAGAGATGATTGTGCATTTGTCCCGCTTTAGTTTTAGACGCTTGCTGCGTGGCTGGCCGGTACTGGTACTACTCAGCGCGCTATTGCTGGCCGCTTTAACCGGGCTCGGCTTCATTGGCAGTGCGTGGCTAGCAACCGGCAGCGCATTTTTGCGCCCAAGTTTTTTGCACCCCTTGGGCACGAACGCCTTGGGTCAAGATTTGCTGGCGCACAGCTGCCAAGCGTTATTGGCACTATTTGTCGGCGTATTGCCTGGCGCACTGCTGGGTTTTAGCGTCGGGGTGGCCGCCGGCGTTTGCGCGGGCTGGCGTTTGCATAGTGCGCTGGATCAAGTTATTTGTTTCGCCTGTGATCTTTTTGAAGGGCTGCCCAGCTATTTAATTTTGGTGTTGCTGGCACTGCTGATGCAGCAGGCCCAGATCGGCACCGCGATCTTGTTTGCCGCCTTGTTTTGGCCTAGTGCCGCGCGCGCGCTGCGGGTTGCGACCGCCCAAGTGATCTGCGCGCCGTTTATGGACGCCGCCGAGCAGATGGGGACGCGTAGGTACGTGCGTGCGTGGCGGCATTTATTGCCCAATTTGCGGCTGGTGTTGGCGGCGCTTGCCTTGTTAATTTTGGGCAGCTGCATCCGCGCACAGATGCTTTTGGGCTTTATGGGCCTAGACACCCAGGCGCGCCCGAGTCTAGGTGCGATGATTTATTCGGGCACACAAGATGCGCTTAGCTTTCACTTCACGGCATTGCTGGTAGCTTTAAGCTTGAGCATGCTGATCTTACTTGCGCTAGATTCGCTAGCGCGGCGCTTGGCAGCCGTTTGATAATGACTTTTTTGATAGGATTTTTACCCATGTTGAGTGCAGAAACGAGTCTCGTCGATCAGGCGGCACGGCAAACAAATCCGGCGGCGCAGTTACGCAGACTAGTCTGTGCGGCGTGTATTTTTTCGATAGGATTTGCGCTAGCAGGCTGCATCAACCGCACCAAAGTGCTGAGCGTGCCGCAGGTATTGATTCAAGAACTGCGGGTTCAGCCAGAAAACGTCACCGCGCGCGTGCTGCTGCACAATTTCAGTAATGTCGAGATGACTTTTAGCGAGCTTAATTATCGCTTGAGTATCACCGAAGGGCGCAGCAATAAAGTCGTTGCCACAGCGATTGTGCCGCTGGATTTGTTTGTACCGATGGATAGCCCGGAAAGCACCACGATCAAACTGGTATTAGCACCTGAGGCGCTCAAGCTATTAAATAGCGATCAGGCATTCGCTTATTCGATCACGGGCACGATCACGTCGAGTAAGCCCTCAAGGGTGTTTGAATTTAACTACGCCGGTCAGCTGAGCCCCACCCCCGGAAAACCTGGATTTTGGCGCTAACGCTGCTTGCAACACCCGTAATTCAACCGCATTCAACACTAGGATAGGAAAACACCATGAAATACCGCGTACCCATGACCGATATTCGTTTCGTGCTGCATGATGTGCTTGAAGCGGAAAAAGTATTCCAACAGATCCCTGAGTTTGGCGACACCAATCGTGAGCTGATTGATCAGGTATTAGAGGAAGCGGCTAAGTTCAATGAGCAAGTGCTACTTCCCACCAATCAAATTGGTGACACTGAGGGCGCAATTTTCGATAAGGCAACGCAAAGCGTCACCTTGCCACAATGCTTTAAAGACGCGTTTCGCGCCTATGTGGATGCCGGTTGGTTAGGTCTGTGCGGTGATCCCAAATATGGCGGTCAGGGCCAGCCGGAAGGGCTGGGCTATGTCATCAAAGAGATGATCGAAAGCTGCAATGTTGCCTGGGGTACCTACCCACTGCTGAGTTTGGGCGCGGTCGATGCGTTTATGCATCACGGCGATGAGTGGCAAAAAGAAACCTTCGTCACCAAAATGCTTGCTGGCGAGTGGACCGGCACGATGTGCTTGACCGAGCCGCACAGCGGCAGTGATTTGGGCCTGTTAAAAACCAAGGCCGAGCCGAACAGCGACGGCAGCTTTGCCGTGACCGGGCAAAAGATTTTTATCACCGCCGGTGATCACGATTTAAGCAGCAATATTATTCATTTGGTGCTTGCGCGCCTGCCCGATGCGCCCTCCGGCACCAAAGGCATCAGTTTGTTTATCGTGCCCAAGTTTAAGGTCAACCGCGCAGGCGTGATGGGCGCTAGAAACTCTGTTGCGCCCGGCAGTATCGAACACAAAATGGGGCTGAAAGGCTCGGCGACCTGCGTGATGAATTTCGATGCCGCCGAGGGCTATTTAATCGGCCAGCCGAACCGTGGCTTGTTGGCAATGTTTACCATGATGAACGCAGCGCGCTTGGGCGTCGGCGTACAAGGGCTGGGTTTGATTGAAATCAGCTACCAGTCCTCTGCCGCGTATGCCAGCGAGCGTTTGCAAATGCGTTCCCTTTCCGGGCCAAAACGCCCAGATAAGCCAGCCGACCCGATCACCGTGCATGCGGATGTGCGGCGCATGCTGATGACGCAAAAAGTGATCGCCGAGGGCGGCCGCGTGCTGTGTTATTACGCCGGGCTTTTGGTCGATTTAAGCACGCGCCACCCGGATGCGGATGCGCGCAAAAAGGCTGACGAGCTGCTCAGTTTTCTGGTTCCTATCACCAAGGCATTGCTGACTGAAGCGGCGGTCGAATGCACCTATCATGGCGTGCAAATCCTGGGTGGTCATGGCTACATTAAAGAATGGGGCTTGGAGCAACTGGCCCGCGATGCCCGCATCACCACAATTTATGAAGGCACCACGCAGATTCAAGCGTTGGACTTGTTGGGCCGCAAAATCATGCAGTTGCAGGGCGTGGGCATGCGCCATTTCTTGAGTGAAATCGGCGCTTTCATCGCTGCTAACGGCGCGCATCCTACTGCTGGCCCTTATGTGCACAAACTTGCCAAGTTGGTAGACGAATGGAGCACGCTGACCGCTGAAGTCATTGCCGCAACCCAGAAAAACCCAGAAGAATTGGGTGCGGCGGCGGTGGATTACTTATTTTATGCGGGCTACATCACGCTGGCCTATTTCTTCACCCGCGAACTGGAAGCCTTAGATCGTTCGACCACCGGCATTAGCGAAGAATTTAAGGTCGCGAAATTGGCCAGTGCGAAGTTCTACTTTGATCGCATCCTGCCGCGCACACTGATGCATGCGGCGCAAATTCGCGCGGGCGCTAGTTCGTTGATGGATATACCGCAGGCGCTGTTCGACGCGGCTTAAGGTTGTTAGGCAGGTTGTTTCGCCCTCGCAAAACAACCTGTCAACATTGTTTGAACACCTGCGCTGAGCTGGCTCGGCGCAGGTTCTGATGGTCAAAGAAAAACCGAAGCTAACTAAGGGCCGCGCTAACCTCAAGCACTTTAAAACCCCGTAATTCTTCAACAATTTGACTGTTGCCACTGCGTCTAAGCGTCCCTTCAAAACTAACCATTAAACGATTTTCATACGCTCTAATCGCTTCGTTATGGTCAGTCGATGATAAACGTACGACCACATGCTTTTGCCTGCCATCGATTGTGGCCTCAATCGTTACATCGCCACCAAAGAGCGTGTCCTTACTCGCTAAAACCCTAACCAATCCGGTCAGTTCTACATCGGGCGTATCACTCGTTTCCCGCAACTTTGCACCCGCAGTCGCCAGCGTTTGCCCTAACTGCGTCGAGAAATGCGCCTCCAGCGGCAATGCGCGGGAAGGCGGATGATGTGATGCAAAAGATACTCGGGTGGAAACAATATCGGCGCCGGAGCAATCAATCATAAGTGCGATGGCTTCACAAAGATTAGCGCTAACCCCAATCGCGCGGCGCTCAGTAAAGGCGCTCAACTTTTGACCGACGAGCGCATCGGTGGCGGCGTCTTGCGCTCCTGAAATCCCGGAGGCCAACATTTCCATAACACGACGCGAAAAAGGTGATGCTTGATCTGGATCTTCTGGTAGCAAGTCCAGCTGTAGTTTTGGCGGCACGTTAGATTCAATGTTAATAATGAAGCTACCAATTTCGGTCTGCCCAAACTTTGCCGTATCCAAAAACTTCATCGCCTCTGCTGGCTTGCGCTTTGCAAAAACGCTGCGGGGATCAAGGGCCGAACACGCTGCAGCGAGTGTCAAATCACGCGCCGCTTGAAACAGCGCGCGCCCTGCCTCAATGGAAATGCGGCCATCACGCAGCCCGTTGCCTGCTAAGCGAATACTTAAGCGATCAACATCGGTCACGCTGAGCTCGCGCCAAATATCACGAAATCTGCGGCGTTCAATCACCTCAAGGTTTTTCGCAAAGGCATCGACCGCCCTACGAAAATCACTCGCAGTCGATACTAGCGGTGCCTCTATTTCAGCGATACCGCCCGGCAACGCTTTTGAATAACTGGCCCAAAAATGATCGTTACCTTGATGCGCCCAACCATGTGAAAGCAGATAGCTCTGCATGCTTTGTATGGTAGGCGTTGGCCCCGTAATGTCATCAACTAAGTCATTCATAGACTTTCCTTGTTTGCAACCCTTTGCATAATTTCACTAAGAGCAGCCGGACTCAAGACGGCGTCAGCCGCAATTTTGACGCGCACTTTCGTTGCATTAGTTGATTCGGGCTGGCCCAAAAGGGATCGCCAAAACCCACATCGCTTTAAGGACAGCGAATCTGAAGTCCACGCAAGCCAGTCTCGCCGTAATTCAGGTACGATAACTACCACCAAAATTCGCGGGACTTGAAAATTACTGGAGCGCAGTTCGTCGTAATTCTTCGCCGACAAATCATGAACTACTGTTTCAGCTGTTTGCCCCAACACGCTCGTTTTAATTTGTATATCAAGCCGTGGCGAACGAGTCAGGCCAAATTTGTCACGCGAAAATAGGCTTACATCAATGCCATCGGCATCCATCATGCGGCTGGATTCCTGGACAAAAAATCCGGCCGCATACGCCACTGCACGAACATAAACAAGACCAAATTCGGCCTTTAAGTTCTCATCGTCGCCCATTGCCTAGCTCCGCGAATACTTACCGCATTCCGCCTGCAACAACTCGACAAACGCCGCTACCGTCATCACGCCCAAGTCTTCGCCGGTGCGTTTACGCACGCTAATTGAATGTGCTTCCACTTCGCGTGCACCCGCAACCAGCATGTACGGAATTTTACTCAGCGTATGTTCGCGCACTTTGTAGCCGACTTTTTCGTTACGCAAATCGCTGATCGCACGGAAACCGCTGGCCTTAAGCTGTTTGGTGACGGTCTTTACGTAATCCGCCTGCGCGTCGGTGATTCCCATGACTGCAACCTGCTCCGGCGCTAACCAAGCCGGTAAAGCACCCGCATGGTTCTCAATCAGTATCCCGATAAAGCGCTCAAGCGAACCCAAAATTGCGCGGTGCAGCATGATCGGCGTTTTGCGGCTGGAATCATCGGACACATATTCCGCGCCCAAACGCGCCGGCATCGAAGGATCGACCTGGATCGTGCCGCACTGCCACGGCCGGCCTAAGCTATCTTTTAAGGTAAACTCAATTTTCGGGCCATAGAACGCGCCTTCACCCGGCTGCAGCTGATATTCAATGCCCTGGCTTTCCAGTGCATGCGTCAGCGCCGCTTCGGATTTATCCCAATCCGCGTCGCTACCCACGCGTTTTTCCGGCCGAGTCGATAGCTTGTAGATAATTTCGGTAAAGCCGAAATCGGCATACACATCGCGCAGCAATTTAACGAAGTCCGCCACTTCCGCCTGAATTTGATCTTCGGTGCAAAACACGTGGCCATCGTCTTGAGTAAACCCACGTACGCGCATAATGCCGTGCAGCGCACCACTGGCTTCGTTGCGGTGGCAGGAGCCAAACTCGCCGTAGCGCAGTGGTAAATCACGATAGGAATGCAGGCCAGCGTTGTAAATCTGCACATGGCCGGGGCAGTTCATCGGCTTGACCGCGTAATCGCGGTTTTCACTGTGCGTGGTGAACATATTTTGCGCGTAATTATCCCAGTGGCCGGATTTTTCCCACAGGCTGCGATCCAGGATTTGCGGCCCGCGCACTTCGGCGTAGCCATTGTCGACATAGACTTTGCGCATGTATTGCTCAATCACCTGCCACAGCGCCCAGCCTTTCGGGTGCCAGAACACCAAGCCCGGCGCTTCTTCTTGCATGTGAAACAAGCCCAACTGCTTGCCGATTTTGCGATGGTCCCGCTTTTCTGCTTCTTCCAGCTGATGTAAATACGCTTCCAAGTCTTTTTTGTTTAACCAAGCGGTGCCATAAATACGCTGTAGCTGCTCGTTTTTCTGATCGCCACGCCAATACGCGCCGGCTACTTTCATCAGCTTAAACGCGCCCAATTTATTGGTATTTGGCACGTGTGGGCCACGGCAGAGATCTTCAAAATCGCCCTGCCCATACAGCGATATTTGTTCGCCAGCAGGAATAATGTCGTCAATAATCAACGCTTTAAAGTTTTCACCTTTGGCTTTAAAGACTTCAATAGCCGCGTCCCGATCCAGCACGCGCCGATGCAGCGGCAGCGCTTGCTTGACGATTTTCTGCATCTCCACTTCAATCAAGATTAAATCTGCCTCAGTAAAAGGCAGCTTGCGGCTGAAGTCATAGTAAAAACCGTTTTCCACGACGGGACCAATCGTAACTTGAGTTTCCGGGTACAAACGCTGCACCGCTTGCGCCAATAAATGCGCGGTTGAATGGCGTACCACCTCCAGCGCGTCGCTGTGTTTTTCAGTCACGATTTCAAGCTTGACATCGCGATCAAGCAAATAACTGACATCGACCAAGCGGCCGTCCACTTTTCCAGCCAGCGCGGCTTTTGCCAGGCCGGGGCCGATACTTAAAGCAAAATCAAAAATCGAAAGCGGCGCCTCAGGGCTGCGCTGCGAGCCATCGGGCAAGGTAATCACGGGCATAAATAATTCCAGTTTAAAGGTGTGAAGCAAAATTGTGGGGCACAAAAAAAGGCCGCGTAGGCCCATTTAAAATGCTAACTAGGAGCATTTGGCGTTGCGGCTTAACTGCTAATTCGATCTGTTGGTAGTTGCCATGTCGCACCTAATTGCCTGCGTTACGACGCTAGGCACCCTTTCTGGATAGGTGTCAAAGCTATCAAAGTAGCTCGTGGAGTTCAATCTATTCGTAGAAGCGCGCTTCGCTCGGGTGCCATTCAAACTGACGGGTTCTTTCTAGGAAAGCTCCGAACCTGAGAACAACATCAAGTACCGGTAACTAAATTGCCGAGACCCGTCAGTTTGAATTGCATCCGCTTCGCTCAGCTGAGTGCGTAGCGATTGCACGAACCCAAGCAGTTGTTGAGCGCTTGCTTGATCCCTGACGATTACTCCAACTTCAATATTGGTGTGATGCGCTGCCGGAGTGAAATTGGCCGAAATGACTGCGCCCGGACTTAGATCGAACACGTGCGTCAGGAATTCATCTGGGTGTTGCGCGGCAATTCCTAAAGGCTTGAGAGTTTTTTCTGGAAAGTCTTTCAAGTTCGCAGTCACTATCACGCCTGCTTGGCAGTGAATGGCTGCGGCCAACACGTGTCGGTCATCGGCATCGGGCAATTCAAGTCCTTCGATATGCGCTTCAAAACCTCGCACTAGACAGTCTGGTACCGATTGATCGATTAATTCCCGTGTCCTTTGCAGTCGGGCTTGCAACTCTGGGCGCGTGCGTAACAGCGCGTTGATCCATTCGTCCTGTATTTGGGCGCTCCAGCGGGCTTTGAACAAATTCGTGCGCGCTACCCGCAGCAACAAATCGCGAGTTTGCGCTGGGTAAAGCACACAGGCATCAAACACCGCGACAAAATTTCCCACCGCGTTAGTAACCCAATCCTAATTCCTGCGCTTCACGGGTTAATTCATCCAGGGCGGCTTTACGGGCGTCAAACGGTGCCTCAAATCCCTGCAAAACCGCTTCAGGCAGTGGCTCAAAAAAAGCATCGGTTAATTGCGCTTGCGCTGTCGCCGCACCTGGGACGCGCTTGGTCGCTGCAATTGTCACTCCTGGGTCTTGCGCATTGATTGGCATTTTCTGGCCACCTTGATTAGTCGCAACTATCCTGACTGCGGGTGGGCTTTACTGTCAAATGCTGGTTTGCTCCAGAATGATTGCTTTTCATGCTGGCGTGCGGCTTTCATCGGCGTGTTGTCCGTTTAGATAAGTTTAATTTACGAAATTTTGTGCTTCATTGGGTATGAAATCAGTCGTGCTCCCGTAAACTGCTTGGCATGGACGCCCCGAAACTCATTACGCTGTCACTGAATGGCACTTTTAACGACGAACCGATCTCGCCGTCGAATATCAGTGCGCGTGTGCTGGTGGATTTTGTACAAGCAGCGGCGAAATTCGTCGCCGGTAAGCGCGGTGAATGGCGTGATCAATCCATAGAAATTGTGGAGGGGTCGTTTGAGGTTTCGCAGGTGCCGCTGGACGGCGATGAAAGCATTTGGTCGGATTTCACCGCGTTACAAAATGACGATAACGCGTCAGTCACGCAAGCGCGCCGCGCGGCGCTAACGTTGCTTCGCGATATCGTGCAGATTGTGCGCAGTAGCCGCATTTTGATTCGCCACGATACGAAGTTGATTCTTCAGATAGAAGCGCCACAAAATAAAGTATCGCTGGATGATGATTGGTATCCAGTCGAACGATGGATGTTCGGCCGCATTGAGACTGCAGGTGGCGCAAAGCCGAAGCTTTCTCTGACTTTGCAAGATGGGAAAAAATATCGCATCGCCGCCAGCGCCGATTTGCTGCAGCAAGAACAAGCCAATTTTTTATACCATGACCGATTGCTGCACATTCGCGCAGAAGAAAACTTCAATACCGGTGAGTTGCGTGGGCATCACTTGGTTGCGTTTACACCTTATAAACCGGACGTAAGCGCGGAAGCAATGGCGGCTTTTATTGCCGAAGGAACCAAAGCCTGGGCGGATGTGGCCGATCCTGATGCATGGCTAGCAGATCTGAGGGGCTATTAAGGCATGCGCGATGGCATATCGCATCAGGGAATTTTGTTAGATGCCTCGTTTTTGATCAGGCTAACCAACGAAAATGACCCACTAAATCCGAACGCGCGGGCTTATTTTGAAGCCGCGAGAAAAGCAAATATACCGCTGCATTTGTCCGCACTCGCTGTGGCGGAATTTGAAGTCAAGCATGCCCTTCCCCGGGACATCCGCAATGCGCTAGTCCCTGCGCCGTTTGACTACATTGACGGCAAACGCGCTGCACTTTTTCAAAGGGAGGTGGGTGAGCGAGATCCAGGTGATAATCGTGCCGTTCTGCGCATTGATACCCTTTTGATGGCGCAAGCACACCAGCGCAAATTAGGCGCGATATTAACCAATGACAACCGTACTTTGGCTAAGTATTTGGCGCGTTTGCGTGAGAAAAACCTGACGAATGTGCACGCCATTGTGTTGTCGGAAGGCTTTGAGCTTTCACGTTTGAAAACACCCGGACAGCTTAATTTGCAAATGCAATTGACGAAAAACTAGCTCAGTTTTCCTCAAAACAACTGCCCCTGCCCCAAAACCACCTTGGCACGGCCTTTAGTCGCCGCTTTCTTCGGCACTAGCAACGCCTGTTCTGCGGCAAAGCGTTCGCCGTTTAATTTCAGTAAGCGCGCCAGCACTTCATCGCGCACCGCGTTCGGCCAACGATAACGCCAGGGCTTTTTGCGGCGGCTGCTTTCCTCATTTTCCTCTTCGTGTTCCAGAATAAATTCGCAAGCAGGCTGCACATCGTGCCAACCGTAGGCGTCCAGCACCGCGCGGTCCATCGCCGCATGCAGCGCGCGCAGCTCGGCAATTTCGGCGCTGCGCTCATCCGGGCTGTGGAAGCGGTTATAGGTGGCGGTCAGACCCTGATTATTGCGCTGCATAGTTCGGCGCGAAATACTAAGTAGCGTTCGCCAATGGCGGTCAGCGTGGCTTCGTGTGCGGGATTTTCTGGGAAAGGAAAGGTTTCGAAGCAGTCGGTGGGTGTGTAGCGAATCCTGTCCTCAAGCGACGAAGAAAAAAACAGCGTCCAAGATTCGTGGATTCGGGATTGCAGAACAAAATGAGTGGTAGCGCTGCTCGGAGCCAACAAAATTATCGAATGTGAGAATACAGAGCGCGATTTCAAGCGCGCAAAACTTACTTGCGTTGTGACCGCAGAAATCCCAATCATTTCATTAAATCGCTCAGCAGCCAAACTCAGTGCCGGTGTGTTTTGCCCATACTGCCACCAAAATTTCTTGCGTCGCAGGGCATCCGGATTGCCTCCCAAGCGATCACGCTCCGGCTTGACCTTCGCCTCCAAAATTGCCAATAAATCCGGCCAATCCGCCGCGACTGGAAGCGGGTAATCCAAAGGCACCACGCCTTCGCGCAGCCATAATTTGCGCTCTTGATCGGTACCCTGTATCCAGCCACCAAAAGCACCACGTTTTAATGGCATATCGCCAAAATTAATCACATAGCGGTGGTGCGCGTGGGTTGGGCTGTCATTGACTTCTTCGCCGCCTAGAAATGGGAAAATGCGCTCAGCATTGCGCGCATCTTTGGCGATTAAGCGCTGCATTTCCGCGAGCGGGCTGGCAATACCTTTTTTATCGGTATCGTCAAAAGTAAAGCCCATACCCAACACAATACAGCCCTGAAAACTCTGATCCGCGTTAGCCGCCAATACTTTTGGGTTGTCATGGCCACCCGCATGAAATAGGAACGCGGTAATAGTCGGCACATCGCGTCCATCCAACGAAAAGCTACCACGCCAAACACCTTTAAAAACATGCACTTGGCTGACCACTACCGCCGCCGCACCAGGCCAAGCATAGCGGCGCGTGGCGGCAAAAATACTTCCACCGTGTTGACATAAATACGCCAAACCGGTGGCGCGGGTATCGCCTTGGGCAATGGTGTTGGTGGCGATCAAGCCAAAGCTGCCGCCGCTGCGCAAAAGATGAAAAGCGCGCCGGAAAAAGTGTGCGACTAGATCGGCATTGCCGTGCGCGCCTGGGTGCAGGGTTTGCAGCCAGTCCAAATAATGCGCGCAGTTGCCGTTGATTAACGTGTTTTTCCCGGCAAAGGGTGGATTGCCCACGATCGCATCGAACCCTGGATTTTGATCGCTGAACACTTCCGGGAATTCAATCGGCCAATGAAAGGGCTTCAGCGGCAGTCGGGCGCAGCTTTCAACAATACTGGCGTGGTCGCTAAAGGTTATGAGGGCAGCCTTCTTTGGGTCATAAACATCCAACGCCAAGGCACGACAGGCTACCAAGTCCGTTAATCGCGCTTTAGAGTTGTCGTGCGCGAAAAAGCAAGACAAAGCAAGATCAGCGGCTTCGCGTGGATTTTCCAAGGCACGATTTGCTATCGCCAGTTTTTCAGACTTCTCTTCCGGCGTTAAATCATCACCCGCACTTACAATTTCAAGCCTGAAGCGGAGTGCCGCATAGATTTTAGCGCGCAAAGCATCACCAAAAATCAGGCCAGTGCCAATCGGATTCCAATTAACTTCAAGTACTTGCGATAAATCCAAGCCCACCAGCGCATCGCCTTCGCGCACCGCGTGGTCTAAAAAGGTAAACGGGTGATCTTTCGCTAAGGTGGCCAACCACAACGATAACTTCGCCAAATCCACCGCCATCGGGTTGCGGTCCACGCCGTATAAGCAGCGCTGCGCGATCAGGCGTTTTGCCAACAGCAGTTCGTCCTCATCGTCGGGTATGTCGGGCAATTCCCGGTGCGCATGCCAAGCCCGCACCAGCGCCTCGGCCAGCTGCCGGTTCGCTTCCACCAAAAACGCGCCGGAGCCCACCGCCGGGTCGCATACTTTCAAAGCCAAAACCTGCGTCGGGCTGGGGTTAGCGCCTAAGGCCGCCAACACCGGCGCCAAGGTGGTGCGTACCATCGGCTCGGTCAGCGCGCGCGGCGTGTAGTGCGAACCTTGCTTGCGCCGGGTGTCGTTCGGCTGCAGCAACAGCGCACCCGCCGGCACTGGCTGTGGCGTGGCATCTTGTGCAACGCGTTTTTGTAAGGCAGCTAATAAGTCATTGACGCTGCGCGCCTGTTCAAGCGCTTTCACGGTGGCGGGTGGCAGGCTTTGCTCGGCGTGTTCTTTCAGCCACGCAGCACGCGCTTTCCCGGCGTTCAGCAACGCATCCAAATCCACTACCACTGGCGCGCCACCGGCCTTATTCGGTTTCAACGCAATACTGGTACCGCGAGTTTGCAGCAGCTCAAAACCCATCATAGTTTCATAGACCGAGCCGATTTGCTCCACATCCAGCGTGCGGTACGACAAACGTTCGCCCGCCAACCACAGCAGCGAATTCAACACCCGATTCACCGAGCCATCGGGCAGCCAAGGCAGTTCGGTTGCGCTGCCGTCATCCGCCTTGCTGCCCTCTAAAAATGCAAAGCGCGCCGGATCAAACAAATAGCCGCGCCGCGCGGGCATCAGTAATTCCGGCACTTTGCAGCCACTGTGTAGCACTCGAAACAGCGCCAACAGCTGCGCCCAGGCACCAAAACGCTGATCCATGGTGTCAGGGTAGCGCTCGTGATCTGCGCGCAAGCGCTCAAACAGGCCGTGCAGCGAATAGCCACGAAAGTACAGCTCGTTGCCTGGCATCAGCCCACGATCTTCGGCAAACAGCAAAAACACTAGGCGCATCAACACCGTCAGCAAACCACGATAAATCGCGTTTGGATCATCGCTCAGCACGCGCGCCAGCAGCTTGCCGTGGGTGCGCGCATCCGCGGCCTGCAGGCCACGCAACAATTCATAAAGTGCGGCCAGCACTTGATTCGACAGCTGGCTGGACACCTTCGCTTGATAACTGCGGCTGCGCTCTAACAGCGCCAGCAGCCGCAGCTCGGTAGGCACCGTAAACAGCCGCGCCCGGCCAAGTAGCATGTGCAGCGCCGCCAACATCCGCCGTGCCGCCGGATCGCGCGCCTGCATGCGCAGCAGCGGAAAGCTCATGTGCCCGGCATTTTCACCTCGCGGCGCATACATCAGGCGCAGCTCCACGCCGTTGCACAACAGGCCCATTGGCACGCGGGTGTCGCGCAATAGCCGTTCTAAGCGCTGGCTGGCGGATGCTGAGTAATCGCCGGAGCTGCGGCTATCAAAGTTCGCGCCATGCGGCAGCGCTTGCACTAACAGCAGCCACGCGCTGTTATTCAACGCGTCGGTTTTCAACGGGTCTGGTTTCAATGGGCGCACGGCAAAATCGGGTGTTAGCGTTTCGCCATAGTCACGCAGCGGCACTTTCAAAGCCTCTGGCACATCGCTGGCAGCGATCACGGCGGCGTCTGGCCATTGCAAGAATTCGCGCAGAAAGCGGCCTGGCTCAAATTCTCCAGCCGCCCAGAAATCTAGGTAGCGCTGGTGCAATTCGCGGGTATCACGATCCAACAGCACATTGGAATCCGACAGCGCGGTGGCAGAAACCACCAAGCCCTGCGGCTGTAAGTAGCCGATCCAGGTTTGATGATCGTCAATCGCAAAATCTTCGTTCGTCACATGATCACCCGGTCACCGGCCAAAGATACGCCAACGCAATCGGCTCAATGCGCCAGGAGCTGGTTTGGTAAAAGCCGCGAATTCGGCTGGGTTGCTCGGCCAATTCAAGCTCAACACCACTCAGCCAGCGCTGCCAGTGGCGCTGATCGGACGCGAACTGGCGGGCCTCCGCATCAGCAGCGCCTTTGCCGTTTGCTTCGTCTGCCAACGCAAACAACGGCATCTGCCTTGCTTTGGCCTGAGTTTCCAACACGCGCTTACGCTGCGCATGTAAAATTTCAACTAGGGCGCTGGCTTCGGTTTCGCAACGTTTTTGCAGCAGTGCCTCGGCCTTATTGCGCGCCGCCTCTGCACGTGTTTGTAGATGCGGCAATAAATCTTCCACGTCTTGGGCAACGCCAGCGTGCAAACGCGCGCTGACCTGCGGTGCAATGGCGCGCGCATTCGGTGCCATTGCCGCCTCCAATAACCGCAGCGTGTGCGCTTCGGCATCGCTGGCATAGGGCTTGAGCGCGCTTAAACGGCGTGCCGAAGTTGTTTCCGGCGCGCTCCAGCGTGCGGTCACGGTGATCAGCTCCTCATGCAAACGGCTTGCGGCTTGACCGAACACCGCTAAACGGCCGATCAAAACCACGCGCGGAATCGCATCATCCGCACTCGCAAGCACCGCCCGCGACAGGTCGTGATGCACGAAACCCTGCGCCATAAAACGGCCGAGCAGGCGCTTGACCAAGCGATGCTCCAAATGCAGCTGCACCACCGAATCATCTATGTTTTCCGGCGCTTCAAAGGTGACTGCGCGCAGCTTGCCGAGCGTTGATGGGTTCGGTTTGCTGGCATGCGGCGCGCGCACATTCGACGCGGCGGGCTCAAGGCGTTCACGCAGGCCGCTCAAAGTGGAATTCCAGCTCGGGTCAGCACCAAAACGCTGCTCCAAATCAGGAAACGTCATCCGCCCTGCCTGATCCTAAATCCGGCAGTTGACCTTCATCAAACCAAGCGCAAAGCTATACAGCACGGGGTTTTCAACTAGTTTGAGGAGTTCACCCAATGGGTGAGGCTAAAAGGCGGCAAGAAATAGCTCTGAGCGGTGCTGGAGCCGATGTTGGTCGACACGCCGGGCGGGCGGATTCACGTGCAATGGGATCACAGCGCGAGCGCGACAGCAAATGCTCAGCTGGCGTTTTTTGCCGAGTTTTTGGTGGCCACTGGTCTTTATAAATCGTGGTTGGCGACTTGCCCACTGAGCTACACCAGCCCGAACGCGCCGGATAAAGCGGATGTTTTAGGCACCTGGATGCTCTCGATTCTGGCTGGCCACAAACGCTATGCCCATGTCACGGCATTGCGCGGTGACTTAGTCAGCACGCAGATTCTTGGGATGAAAAAAATTATTAGCGAAGATTCCTTGCGTCGAGCGCTGGCGCGCATGAGCGCTGAGCAAAGCAAAGCGTGGTTATGTCCACAGTTGATCGCAAGCGTACAGGGCGCGCTCAACGTGCCCTGGATTCTCGATATTGACACCACGATCAAGCCACTTTACGGTAAACAAGAAGGCGCAGAAATCGGCTACAACCCGCACAAACCTGGGCGCCCTAGTCACGCACTGCACACCTATTTGGTAGGGAACTTACGATTAGTTTTGACGTGCAGTAAGGCTTGACGAATATTGCCCACCAGCGCCATTAACTTATCCTTCGCCCCGTGCATGGATGTCAAATACAACGTTGTTTGCCCTGCATGACTAACCGCTTTGCCAACGCCAGCCAGCAATAGTGCCCGACTCGTGATCGCCTCCATGCGCACGCTCGGATTGGCCGCCCGGCAATACCAACTCCACCAGTTATAAATTAGCGCCACCGCACGCGCGCTGCTCTGGCAACGGCCCATATCTTGCGTGGTAAAACCGCCCCAGCCCCACTGGTTTTTGAGCTCATCAAAACTGTTTTCTGCATCCGCACGGTCGCGGTAAAGCTGTGCAATCGTTTGCGGCTCATACGTCGAGTTGGTCACCAGCGTCGCGTATTCCCAAGTGCGTGTGTCTTTGCCGGGAAAGAATAATTCAACTTGCTCGCCAGCTTGCCCTGGCACTTGCTGGCTCAGCGCCAAGTCCACTTTAATCGGTCGACGCAATAGCACAACCCGCCGCGCTTGCTGCCAACCAGACAGCTTGATCGTATCTTCCATCGCGCTCCAACCCTGGTCGCCTGCGCCTGGTTCCGTCCAATGCGGGCTGTTAAAATTACGTGCCAGTAAACGTTGTACGAATGGGCTCTTCCGCAGTTTAAACAGATACGCTTGACTCCTTTGTTCGAGCGCAATAATGAAAGGTTCATTACCAAAACCACAGTCGCCACGAACCAAAGTAGGCTGTTGTTTTGGCGTTAAAGCCTCTAAAACTTCAATTAAACCTGGACGCGATGATGCCGAGCTGCTTTCATTTCCCGAGGTAACAACCGCGTCTAAAACGATTGCAGAGCAGTTGCCCTCGGTCAGTCGCTGGCAGACGTTTATCGACTATGTGATCACTAGATTTATCCGGCAACCGCCATTTTGGCAGCGCAATAAACGCCTTGAATTCTTGGGCAACTGATTTTTTTAGGCTGATCGGTATTTGCCAAGCTTTGCGCGCCCAATAGGTTCAACGCGCAAGACACAGCGTCTTGTAACTGTCCACTTTCCAATCCCAAGCGGCGCTTGGCTTTGTCTAAGCCATCGCGCAGGGAATCGACTTGGCGTTGCAAATCGGCTTGACGTAAGCGGCTGTGTTTCAACTCTTGATCAAGCTGCTGCTGGCGCTCGTTTTCCAGCTGCAGCACGTTGATTTGGTCCGCCTGCGCATCAATGAGCGCATGCTGGATGCCGGTTTTGAGCAAATTTGCCAAGCGCGTTTCCAACACCTGTGCCGCGCCGCCTAATTGCAGCCGTATCGCTTCGGTTTTCTTGACCAATGCCTGCAGGACGCGATCTTCTGCACGCTGGGTGTAAACGAAATAATGGCAATACACTTCCGCATTGCGCTGCAATTTGCGATCAATACGGCCATTACGCTGCTCTAAGCGGCTCGGGTTCCAGGGCAAATCAAAATGAAATAAATCATAGCAATAGGCTTGCAAATTTAGGCCTTCGCGCGCGGCGTCAGTCGCGATCAAAATGCGCAGCAGCTCGGATTCCGGTGGTGCGTTAAAGGCGCGTTTGAGCTGCTCGCGCAGATCTAGCGGGGTGGGGCCATGGAAAACACGCAAACGCTGATCCGCCCGCTCCCTCGCAGTATTTTCTGACCTTAACGTGATTCGGGCGCAATGCAATCAAAACCCCGTTGATTCAGCCTACATAGCGCCACCGATTGCGATCTTCGCTAACTCACGATTGCCAGCAGCGTATTCCGCCCATGCCCAAAATCTCCGAACGCAGCGGCTTAATCCTGGCGGCCTTGGCCGCAATTTTATTCAGCGCGAAGGCGATTTTGGCGAAGTTGATGTATCGCTAAGGCGTGGATGCCACGACCGTGATCACGCTGCGTTTGGCGTTTGCTGGGCCGGTATTCGCCACAATCGCGCTGATTGAACAACGCCGGGCGCGATTGCGCGGGCAAAGCCTGAGTTGGCGGGATATTGGGCTTGTCGTATTGCTCGGGTTTTTGGGCTACTACTTGTCTAGTTTTTTAGACTTTGCTGGTTTGCAATACATTCCGGCGGCATTAGAGCGGCTGATTTTATTTTTGACGCCGACTTTGGTCGCGGTAATCGGCCTGATTGCGCTGAAAAACCCGATTACAACGCGGCAAATTCAGGCGCTGATGATTAGCTACTTGGGCATCTTGATCGTGTTTTGGAGCAATGCGAAAGCTGGTTTGAGTGCGTCAAGTAATACCAGCGCCTTAGCGGTGGGCAGCGCGCTTTGTTTTGCCGCCGCCTGCTCGTATGCGCTGTATTTGGTGCTCTCTGGCGAGCTGGTCAAGCGCTTAGGCAGCTTACGTTTGGTGGCGTACGCGATGAGCGTATCCACTTTGCTGACTGCCCTGCATTTCGCCTTATTTGCAACACAGCCATTGCTGCACTTGCCCTGGCCGGTATACGGCTTCTCGGCGGCAAATGCACTGTTTTGCACGATCATTCCGGTTTATCTGACGATGTTTTCGGTGCAAATCATTGGCGCCGCGCGCACTTCACAACTGTCGATGTTGGGGCCGATATCGCTGCTGTTTTTTGGCTATTTTATTTTGCACGAGCACCTTTCGTTAATGCAGCTGATGGGTACCGGCATTGTGTTGATTGGGGTTTGGCGGGTAATGGCGCCCGCTCCGGTGCGGGCTTAAATAAAACTTGTACAGCCAGTACTTCTGACACTTATGGTGGTGTACTTAACCAGTACACTAGAACTCCAAACCCACCAAGGAGTACGACCATGAAAAGCAGCCGTTTGTCGATGTCCCTTCTATTTGTCGGACTGATCAGCGCAATCAATCCAGTGTTCGCGCAAGAACGCGTCACCCCGGTAAGCCGCAGCGCAACCCAATCTGTACCCGACCCGGCGCTACAAATTCGCGATCTAGCGCGCGTCTTGCGTGCCAATGACTTAGCCGGTTTGGCACGCGCCGTGGTGCCACCTAGCCATTATCAACTAATGCGCCAAAGCTATGAGCTGCACCGGCTAAAGCCAATCACGCCAGCCGAACGCAGCAAGTTTAGCGAGGGCATCGCCAAGCTGACGGATGCGAATGCGGTGGACAAGTTTATGCTTGAGATCGAACCGAAGCTCATTGAGGCACGCCCCAAAGCGGCGGGCGCGTTACTGATTGGCATGGGCGCGCTGCAAGTCGCGCTGGCTTCGGATGATTCCGAACTCAGCGCAGAGCAACGTGCGGCCTTACAAAGCGCGCTGCCGGGCATCCAAAAATGGGCGGCCGAAACTGATTTCTTGAGTTCAATTTCGCTGCGCCAAGCACTGTCTTTGTTTGCGGATGCAGCGCGCAACACCGGCGTGCGCAGTATTGACGAGCTGAAAATGCTGTCGTTTGAACAAGCGCTGGCAAAGGCTGGAACATTGCTTGCGGCCAGCAAGCAGGCGCTCTACATCTATGGGCTAGACCTCAACGCGATCGCCGATTCGCTAAGGGTAGAAACGCTGAAGCAAGAAGGTCAAACCGCGCGCGTACGCACCACCATCACCGTTTTTGACGCGCCGATCTCAAGCGAGATGGACCTGGTATTGCTGGAAGGCCGCTGGTATAGCAAAGACTCCGTCGCGAAGTTGAATGCGCACGCTAAGCAAATAGCACGCAACTAAACTTCGGAAATACCCGCACTGAGCGTCAGTGCGGGCTTGGTGTCGGCAATGTGTGCTGGCGAACAGAGTCCGGGCGTGAAGAAAGTGTATTTTTTGGAAGGATAAAGGTCGACTTTCTTTTCACTATTCGGAGCAGCTAGCAATGAACACCTTCGCCATAAAAATCCTCGCGCTCAGCGTTGCGTGCATGGGCAATTCCGCCTGGGGCCAGAGTGTTGCGCTCGGTACGGCTGGCAATTTCAGCGTTTTGGGCGGTGCGGCGATCACCAACACGGGGCCTACGATTGTGACCGGCGATTTGGGCATTTCTCCAGGTAATGTTAGTTCAGTCACGGGTTTCCCACCCGGTCAGGTTGTCGGCACCACGCATTTTGCCAACGCCGTTGCGCTGCAGGCGCAAAACGATGCAACAACCGCCTACAACACGCTTGCCGGGCGCGCGTGCACAACCACGATTTCTGGCGACCTTGGCGGGCGCACACTATTTCCCGGGGTCTATTGTTCGGCGTCTTCAATGAGTTTGACAGGCACCCTGACGCTAGACGCCCAGGGAAACCCGGACGCACTATTTATTTTTCAAATTGGCAGCGCACTGACAACGGCCAGCGCCTCAGCCGTGCGTGTGATTAATGGCGGCCAGAGCTGTAACGTATTCTGGCAAATTGGCAGTTCGGCAACACTTGGAACCACGACCGCGTTCGTCGGCAACCTGATCGCGCTTTCCAGCATTACGCTCAATACCGGCGCGACCAGCACGGGCAGAATTTTGGCACGTAATGGCGCAGTAACCGTGGACAGCGGGGTAATTTCAGTTTGTCAGCTCGCCGGAGCGCCCTTGCTAAGCAAGAGCTTCGCGCCAAGTACGATTAATGCAGGCGGTGTTTCTACGCTTACCGTCACACTAAATAATTCCGATGCCGTGCTGAATACCTTGACGGCGCCGCTCACCGATAACCTGCCCACTGGCGTCGTGATCGCGGCCCTACCCAACGTCAGCACCACGTGTGGTGGTGTTGGTGCGCCCTTGGCGACACCCGGCGGCACGAGCGCGACCTTGCCCGCTGGGCGTTCGATTCCCGCAGGTGGCAGCTGCACATTAAGCGTCCAAGTTACCGGTGCCATCGCTGGCACCTATACCAACATCATTCCAGCGGGCGCGCTACAAACCAACTTCGGCAGTAACACGATACCGGCAAGCGCCGTGTTGCGGATTCTAGCAACGCAGTCTGGCGTGCCGGTGCCAATGCTCTCGTCGTGGGCGCTGCTATTATTGGGCTCAGTATTCACTGGCTTCGGGGCGATTGCAGCGCGCCGCATCTAGCGTGCCCAAGTCGGGCCGGACCTAGCTCGGCCAACGATCAACGATCCAGTGCCGACAAATTCAGTAAAAGGTGTAAATGAAAGCGCGCGTCAGCTTAAGTGCTGTATTTGAGCGCTAGTCTATGGTCTCGTGACTTAGTTTAAGCGAAAATCGCTGATTCATCACCTAGGCTTTGACGTGACTTCCCTAGACTAGGCTTGAGCCTAATAAATGCATATCTGATGTCCACTTTTAATACCCGCGATGTAACAACACATCTGTCAAAACCCGCACTTTCCCCAGATACGGAAAAATTACCGGACACGCAAAGTGCGCCAGGCGCTTTTGGTGCCCTGGAATGGGTTGGCATGGAAAACATTGCGGTGCCGCTTAATTTGGAGCAGTCCACAGCCTTGGCGCGTGCCGATATTGCGGTGGATTTGATTAATCCAAATGCGCGCGGCATCCATATGTCACGCTTGTACTTACTTGCAGACGAGCATTTAAGCGCGCAAGCATTCAGCCCCGCGCTGCTACGTCAGGTCTTGACGGAATGCCTGCAGACCCATGCGGGCTTGAGTCAGCGGGCAAAAATCCAGCTGCGCTTCGAGTTGCTGTTGCGTAGGCCAGCCCTGGCCAGCGAGCACAGTGGCTGGCGCAGCTATCCAATTACCGTACAGGCCCAGGCCGACGAAACCGGCCAGTTCGCGTTGCAGACATCGGTGCAAATTAGCTATGCATCGACCTGCCCGTGCTCGGCGGCACTGGCGCGCCAGGTGTTGCAACAGCGTTTCGAGGCGGATTTCCCCACGCCCGTGGTTACAAAGCAGGAAGTATTACACTGGCTAGGCGATGCGCGCGGCGGCAGTGCCGCAACACCGCACGCACAGCGTTCGACGCTGGATGTCGAAATTTCACTCGTACCGAATACTGTCGTGTTTCCGTGGCGCCACCTGATTGATGCGCTCGAAGTCAGCTTGCAAACGCCGGTACAAACCGCCGTTAAGCGAATTGACGAACAGGCATTTGCGACGCGCAATGGCGCCAATTTAATGTTTGTCGAGGATGCTTTGCGACGCGTACGCAGTAGTTTAGAGGCCTTGCCTTTTGTTGACGGCTACCGTGCCTGCGCCAAGCATTTAGAAAGCCTGCATGCCCACGATGCCGTGGGCATGATTGAGCGCCGCACGCGGCCTTAGCTATAGAAAAGTGCCGCTGCATGCAGCGGCAAATCAATTTAAGCTTTTTTCCATTTGCCTAGTGCCGCCAAGCCATTTTCTTTGGCGCGGGCATAGACGATGGCTTGCGCTTGCGCGTAGTTTTTCACCAAATCTTTTGACCACATTTGCAGCGCAGCAGACTGCATCGCA
>JANNYA010000110.1:0-32293 GCA_031409855.1 Rhodanobacteraceae bacterium
TGGCACGACTCCTAATAAGCCGCGAAATGCGGCAAAATCAGGCGCTGCCAAAAGACCTAGAGCGTGCGCTTTTTCTAATTCGACAAGGGCGAAAGCGTGAAGTAACTTCGAGAGGCTGCCGCGTAGCGGCTTACTTGAACAGCGCATTTAAGCCAGGAAAGCACGTTATTAGCGTGAAAAATATTAGCGACGAGCCCGCGAAAACGCCCACGCCGCCTTTCCAAATTGTGGTTTTCCGTTGAGAAAGTTCAGGCTAACTTAAAAAGCCACCGTCCACCGCATGGCTGCTGCCGGTGACGTAACTGGACGCGGCACTCGCCAAATACAGCGCGACCGGCGCAATTTCTTCAGGTTGCGCGACGCGTTGCATCGGAATGATCGGCAAAATTTGTTTCAAAATTGCGGGGTTTTGCGTCAGCGCTGAGGCAAATTTAGTATCCGTCAGCCCCGGCAAAATGGCATTGACGCGTATGCCGCTGGTGCCTAGCTCACGCGCCCAGACTTGGGTCATGGAAATCACCGCCGCCTTGCTCATCGAATACACGCCCTGCATGGGTGCCGGGCGCACACCATTGACGCTGGCGATATTGATAATACTGCCGCGTGCATCGCCTGGCTTTTTAACCATGCGCTGCGCCGCCAGTTGAATCATGCGCCAGTAGCCGCGAATGTTGACTTCGGTGGTCTTGTTAAAGGCGTCCATCGGCATCGTTAACATCGGGCCAAAATACGGGTTTGCGGCGGCGTTGTTGACCAAGATATCAAGCTCGATCTGGCCGGCGTCCAGCTCCGCAAACAGCGCATCCATGGCGGCTAAATCGCCAATATTGGCCGCCATCGCGCTGGCTTTGCCACCGTCGGCGATAATCTCTGCAGCAATTTCCGCGCAGGCGTCAATTTTGCGACTGCTGACGATCACATGCGCGCCATGCGCGGCAAATAGTTTCGCGATGGCAGCACCAATGCCGCGGCTGGCGCCGGTTACCAGTGCCGTTTTTCCAGTTAGATCAAACAAGTCTCGCCGATCAGGCGACACGGCAGACAAGTCTCGCCGTACAGGCGACACGGCAGACAAGTCTCGCCGATCAGGCGACACGGCAAATTCGTTATTCATGGCTAAGCCTTATTCGGTTTGGTAATCACTGCCAGCGTAATCCGTGAGATGCACACGAGCGCGCCTGCTTCATCTTCGATCCTAATTTCCCAAACTTGCGTGCGCCCACCCACATGCAAAGGCCGCGCGGTGCCGTAAACAAAGCCGGATTTTACTGCGCGCACGTGGTTGGCGTTAATTTCTAAACCCACCACCATACGGTCATCTGGCAAGGTTAAATCCCCGGCGCAGGAACCCAAGGTTTCCGCGAGCGCTACCGAGGCCCCACCATGCAGCAGGCCAAAAGGTTGATGCGTGCGGGTATCGACCGGCATGCGGCCACGCAAAAAATTCGCGCCGACTTCCGTGATCTCGATGCCTAGCGCCTGCGCCAAGGTATTTTTGTTGAACGAGTTTAGAAGCTCTGGCGTCGCAGAACTTGGGAAAATAGAGTCGGATGCGTCAATTTGGCTCATACACAGTCATTCAAGGTGAAATAGCAGCTGAGTCTGAGTGCCCTACACCGTGAAAGTCAAAGACCGTGAAAGTCAAAGCCAGTGTTGCTTTGCAGTGCCGCTAGTTGGCCGTCGGCATAGCCTCAAGCCGACCGGGCTTTTTACTCGCCGTTGTCGCCAGCGCCGCTGGCACACACGAAGTCAACGCCGGCGTTGCGATTTGTGGAAACTCAGGGATGCGTGAGCTTAAGCGCTGCAATTTTCCGTCCAAACGCCAGTCATAGACCACGCTAAAGGCTAACACCGCGCTGACGTATTCCCGGGTTTCTTTATAGGGAATAGTCTCAATCCAAAGATCTGGATACTTTTGATACAGCGGATCGAGCCATTTTTTCACGGCGCCAGGACCGGCGTTGTAGGCGGCGGTCATTAAAATTGGCGAGCCCGCATATTTTTCCGAAAGTAAACGCAAGTGTGCGGTACCGAGCCGGAGATTGGTCGCAGGATCAGTCAAGTTAATTTTGGCACCAAAGCCTATGCTTTTTGCCGTCATCGCGGCGGTTCCGGGCAGCATTTGCATCAGCCCAATCGCGTTGGCATGCGACACCGCGTTCGGATCCCAAGCGCTTTCTTGGCGAATTAGGCCCGCGACAAAGGCCGAATCCAGCTGATTCGCGCTGGCTTGTGCGGTCAACGTGTCGGCTTGTAGCAAGGGGAATCGCGCTTGATAAATTTGTCGATCCGCAGGCGCGCTGAGCGCCAAAATTCCGTATTCGCCCCAGCCTTCCATTGATGCCAACAGCCCGGCTTGACGGCGCTCATCCGAATCCAATTTGCTGAGTAAAAACATCCATTCGCGTTTTGCGCCGACCCGATCACCCAATCTCTTAAACGCGCTGATGCGTTTGAGCGCGCCGCCAGAGAGCAGCTTGCCGGAGGCCTTGGGCGCAAACTTTAGCTCCAGTGGGCACAGGGCATAGCCACTTTCCAGCCGATCGGCAGCCAGAAAGCCATAAAATGTGGCATCCACCGCAGCGAGTTTGAACTGCGCGCCCGCATCGCGGTCGCGCCCCAACCACTGCAACAGCCGACCGCGCACGTAGCGCCAACGCGCGGTGCCGCCTAACTCGACGGGCATCGCCTCAATGCGCGTCAACGCCAGCTCCGGGTTGATTGCGCTGAGCGCCCGGCGCACGCCCCACTCGTGGGTTTGCGCATCGCGCGCGTTGCCGGGCAGGGCGTCTAGCCACGCACCCGCATCTGGGATATTGGCAATAATCGCGGTGCGAGCCATCGCCGAACGCACGCGGATTTGCGCCGCCTCATTCAAATTATGGCTGTTGATAAACGCCTGTAGCTTGGTATTTGCGGCGATTGGATTGACCACGGCAATGCGTTCCAATGCGCGCGCGGCGACTGAGGCGAGTGCGGAATCGTCTACATTCCATGCGCGCGCCTGGGTTAACAGCTGATTCGCATCCTGTTCGGCCAAAATTGCCGCTGCCGCATAAACTTGTCGGGCCGGTGCCAAATCTGTGCGCATACTTTTAGCGCTACTGACCTGGCCGCTGGCGAGCAGGGCGGCAAAGCGTTGCTCGGCGTCAGCTTCGGTGATTGCCGCACTTGCCCGCAGAAATGCAAACGCTGGCGTGCAGGGGCCGCTTGGGGTATTGGCGTCACGATACAGCGCCAGCGCATGGCGGGTTGCGACGTCCGTTTTGGGCGATAGCGCCATGCGCGCCGTCCACGCATGGCAGCGTTCTTCAGGGTTTGCCTCAGTTTCCCGATACAGGCTTAAAAAATCAGCCGGCCGAATGGCAGCCGCATAAACGCTCAACATTTTGCGCCGCAGCATCGGCGCGAGCGGAATTTCATCCTGATAGCGCCCCAGCCAGGCTTTGAGCTGTGCTAGCTCTGCAGCTTTGGGATTTCGCGCAAGCCTAAAATAGTCCAGATACGGCCGTAAAACATGGGCTTCAAGCGTTGCCGTGGATACCCAAGCCAGCCCCGAAGCGGCACGCAACGCGGCAGTTTGATATTCGCGATCCATCGCTGGAGTTGAACTTTGCTGCGCAGGGCTCGCTGCCGCTAGGTTTCCCGAAAGCGCTAGACCCAAAGCGAGCAATACAATCATTGGCAAAACGCGCATCAATCGATCCTCTTGTACTCTTTAAAATGTATATTTGAAATCGAATTACTGCGTCGCAGCATACGCCAGTGCCCTGCTGCTGCCTACGTTTGCTATCGGGTGCCATTCAAACTGAAGGGGAATCTCGGTAGTTTTCGCTGATTCGATATTAATGGGGCGACGGCGCACTGAGTTCGTCATTCCCGCGTGCTTTTGGCGGGAATCCAGAGAGCTTGTTCTGGCGTTGCACCATTGCAATTCGCTGTACTTTGCGCAAGTGCAGGCTGGATCCCCGACTAAAACATTCGGGGATGACGATCCATCAGTTTGAATGGCACCCTTTGCCCCTTTGCCACTGCGCAAAGGGTGTCAAAGCAGAAACAAGTTAGGTTTGAATGTTTTGCCAAGGCAAAACAAATTCGTTCCGAACTACTTGCGATCCTCATCACCCAACAAAAATTTATGGGAGAATTTATGAAGGCCACTGGAGAACTGAGATGAAACCGCTATGCACTCTAATTTTGGCGACTGTACTTGCAATGTGCGCCGGCCACGCCAAAAGTGACGCCACCGAGCCCAGCGCCGATCTCGCTGGCGCAAGCGACCCGATCAGCATTGCCCGCTATGCAGAAAGCAAGATCATCGCCTTTGAGCGCAAAGCCTATGACGAATATGTATTCGCCACCGGCCCACTGCTTGCAAGCCCGGATACCGAAGCCCGCGATGCGTCGAATAATCAAGTCTTTGAATTCAAAGCTAAGCAAACACTGGAAGGTGCGCGCACGCGGCTGATTTATTTGCTGCCCCCTGGGCGTTCACCGCTAGAAGCATTGCGCGGCTATGAGCAAAATTTGACGGCCATGGGCGCGCTCAAACGCTTTGAATGCGCGGCGGAGAATTGTGGCGGCGATGCAAGTGCAAACTCACGCGATGGCGGCGGGCGGCAAAGCGTGGTGATGAAGCTTTGGCCAGGCACTAAGGTGCCTGCCGATGATTTTTCAAATTCGTTTTGCGCACACGATGTCGACGTGCTTGATCAACGCTTCGGCACGTTCGAGATTCCGGGCAAGGCATTCGTGCAAGTTCACGCCTTTTTGGGGCTAGACACTGGCTATTGCAAAGCCTTCAATGATCGCGTGATCGCGATTGTCGATGTGCTGGAAGTTAAAGCGCGCGAGAACCAAATGGTGACGCTCAGTGCGAGCGAATTGAGCAAAGCGATCACCAGCACTGGGCGCGTCGCGATTTACGGCATTTTATTTGACACTGGTTCGAGCGTGATCAAGCCCGAATCAAAAGCATCATTGGATCAAATTGCAGCGCTACTACAGCAAAATCCGAGCTTAAAGCTGCATGTGGTTGGCCACACCGACAATCAGGGCAGCCTAGACAGCAATTTTGCCCTGAGCAAAGCCCGCGCAGGTGCAGTCGCATCGGCGTTAAGCAGTCAGTATCAGGTGTCAGCTGCACGCCTAAGCGCCAATGGCGTAAGTTCCCTAGCGCCCGTGGCGAGTAATGCCGATGATGCAGGCCGGGCGAAGAATCGGCGGGTGGAATTGGTGCCGTTTTAGCGGCCAGCGTGCAGCTCAGGTCTGTAGAACGCGCGCAATTCATTAGCAAAAATTGATGCTGCAAATGGGCAGTATTCGATTTACCCTTACAGGATGGCGCAATTCGACGATATCTATCTGCAACTGAAAGCAATTGCGAAGCGCGAGCTGGCGCGGCGTCAGCGCGATACTTTGAACACCACCGGCCTCGTACACGAGGCCTACATCAAGCTAGCCGACGATGACAGCGAACTTGACCGGGCGCATCGCATTAACCTAATCACCCGCGTTATGCGCCAAATTACCGTGGATCACGCGCGCGCGAAGCAGACGCAAAAGCGCAGCTCCCTAAAGCAAAGCTTGGATCATGAATTGTTAGACACGCTCAGCCTGCAAGTGCAGCCCGATAATTTTGATCTCGTGGCCTTCGATCAAGCGCTTTCGCAGCTTGCGGCCGAACACCCGCGCATGGGGCGGGTGTTGGAACTATCGTTTTTTGCGGGTATCGAAAACGAAGAAATTGCTACGCTTTTGGACGTTAACTTACGTACCGTCCAGCGTGATTTGATGGCAGCGAAGTTATTGTTACAAGCGCAAGTTGCGGGCTAGGGTTTGCAGCTTTCGGCGCGCGACTTCGATCACGCCGAATTTAGCGCTTTAAGGCTTGTTGCATCAGCAAAACACGGGCGAACGTGATAAAAAGCAAGACTGTCGCCATCGCAAACTGTGAACCATGTCGCACTCTACTGGATCGAACGTCTCGGCCAAGCCCGACGCTGAAAACATGCCAAAAACCACGTTGCGCTATTCGGTTCAGGCGACCATCAAAAAATTAGCGGAATTGCGTCCGCTGGCACCGCAACCGCACCATATTGAGCGCTTTTTGCTCGAATGCCACCGGCGCAAATACCCCAATAAATCCCCGATTATTCGCCCGGGTGATGTCGCGAATACGCTTTATTACGTGGTCGATGGCTCGCTCGCGGTGATGAGCGAAGACGAGGAAGGCCGCGAGCTGATCCTGGCGTATGTCAATGCCGGTGAGTTTATTGGCGAAATGGGCCTGTTTATGGAACCCGAGCGGCGCGAGGTTTTGGTGCGTGCGCGCACGCCGGTGGAGCTGGCCGAAATTAGCTATGAGCGCCTGTTTCAGCTTTTTGACGGCCCGTTGAAAGACGAAGCAACGCGCATTTTATTTATGATCGGCACGCAGTTGACCAAGCGTTTACTGCACACCAGCCGCAAAGTATCGCGCTTGGCATTTATGGACGTTACCAGCCGCATTGCCAGCACATTGGTGGATTTGTGCAAAGAACCCGATGCGATGACCCACCCGGCAGGCTCGCAAATTCGCATATCGCGCCAAGAAATCAGCCGCATTGTCGGCTGCTCGCGTGAGATGGTAGGCCGAGTGCTGAAGCAGTTGGAAAAAGACGGTAAAATCACCGCTGCGGGAAAAACGATCGTGGTGTTTGGTACGCGCTAAGCTGCTGAATACAAACAATTTGGCACTATGTCGCCATTAAATTTGCCGAGGTTGTTAGATGCTCAGTTTAATTTCAGTCCTGCTAGCAACGGTCGCCGCGAGCGGCGAACCCATTCAAGTGCAAAGCACGCCCGCGCGCCAAAGTTCAAATAAGGCATCCGGCTTTGGTAAAGACGTGGATCAAAACGTATTTGCGCCGCTGGTAACAAGCGTCAGTACTGCCTCCATCGACTCAGATGGCAGCGTGCAGGTGCACTGCGAAACGCACCACCCAGAAAGCCACGAGTTGAACGAAGCAGAACACGGCGAGCAGCCAAAATGAAGCGGGTGACAGCGTTCGTCATTGGGGTAATGGCAGTTTTAACGCTAAACAGCGCGTTTGCGCAAACCCCCACCGTCTCGTTGTCGGACCAACAAGCAAAAATATTTACGCTGCCCGCCAGCAGTTTTACCACCGCGTTTTTTTTCGATGTGCCTGCCGGCACTGCGCGTTTCAAGGTTGAACTCAGCGGCAATGCCAGCACGGGTGATATCGATTTGTTTTTGCGCCAAGGTAAGAACTTTCTAAGCAAAAATAGCTACGACCAGGCATTAAGTTTTGACGAACTTGCCGAATATGCACATTACTGGTCAATTAGTGCCGATGCTGCCGAGTCCATTTTGGTAACCAATACCTCCGTTCGCCCGCCGGTCGCAGGACGTTACTTTGTTTCGGTGTTTAATGGTGACAGCCGGGTCAGCACCGCAAGCTTGAAGCTGACACTCAACCCACCCGTGACGCCAACGCAAATTCAAGTGCGTTTCGATTTACCCTGCGAGGCAGGCGATACCGACTGCAAATGCGACTTGACCCCTTGGAACGACACCACTAACCCTGCGGGCTTCAACGCACCGGGAAATGCCGGGGTAAATTTGGGGCAAAAGCGCCGCAATGCGCTGCTGGCTGCAGCGCAGCAACTAGCAAATCAAATCAGCTCGGAAGCACCGATCGTCGTACAAGCGTGCTGGGATGATTTGGGTTCTGGCGACGTCACCACTCTAGCTAAAGCGGGCCCGCAATCTTTCGCCATCAACGATCCAACGTTTACCTTTAAGTCTGGAGGCAGTTTTTTTCCTGTGCGCGCCACGCCATTTTTGCCCCGATACACTTGGGTTGCAGTCGCGCCCACCGGCCGCGCATTAGGCGCAGGCAGTTGTAAAGCTCAGGGTGGCCCGTGCGGCACTTCACCTGATTTAACGATCACGTTTAACTCCCTCATTGACACGCCGCAAGCCCTAGGTGCCACCAGTTTTTACTACGGCACCACGCCCAGCGGCAGCGCACAAAGCATCGACTTCGGCTCGGTTGCGATTCACGAAATTATTCACGGTTTGGGCTATGTGGATCTGCTCAGCAACAGTGGACGCGAACTGCGCGATCGCGATGACGCCTACAGCCGCAATTTGATCAATGGTGCCAGTGCATCGCCGAAATCATTTGCACGTCTAACTGATGCAGAACGACTGGCCGCGTTTACCTCGAACAATGTGCAGTGGGTTGGGCCTGAAACACTTATCCTATCAGGTGCGCGTGTTCTGTTCGGCGAGCGCGGCATCCGCATGCATGCACCGGCTGAGTTTTCCGCAGGTTCGAGCATTGGCCATTTGGATTTGAACACCTTCTCCAATGAATTAATGGCACCGCGTTATTCCAGCGCTAAAAATCTAGGGATTGCCTTGGGGCAACTTGCCGACGTGGGCTGGTCCAACACGCCTAAATCCGCACCGCCCAACGCTAAGTTCTACGCGGGAAACTGGTTTGACCCGACCCGCTCCGGGCATGGGTTCGATATTCAGCCCGCAGGCAATTTAGGCGGATTTGAGCGGGTGTTGGTTACCAGCTACACCTATGACGCTCAAGGTTTGCCGGAGTACTACATCAGCATTGGCGAAATCGTCGATGGCGTGTTTTTGGCCGACACCAATACCTTGGCGTCCGGCGCAAGCTCCAGCCTCGGGCGCTTTCTCAGCATTGGCGGTGCCGCGCAGCCAGACCCGGCGTTCAATGGCAGATTGCGCATGGACTTTAACGCTGCAGCGAACAGTTTTGCCTGCACCGAAAACGGCCGCACAGTGAATACTAGCGAAGTCGCATCGCTCTCTTTAATCGCAAACAATGAAGCCATCACGTGGTGTATTCAACCGGTCATTGACCCTAGTTTGCGTGTGGCACCCGCATCCGATTTTACCGGCCACTGGTACGACGAAAGCAATCCGGGCTGGGGTTTGGGCATTCAATCGGCGCTGGTTAATAGCAAAAACCTAATTTTGATCACGCTGTATTACCCAGATGCGCAGGGCAATCCACGCTGGGCCTACGCCTTCAGCAGCGACTTCCGCAACGGTGATGAGCTTGATGTCTTTCAGCGCAATGCGTTTTGCCGCACATGTTCGGTGGTTGCACCAACGGACCTGCCAGCGGGCAAGCTAAAAATTACGCTTGCAGGCGTGGAAGGGACGACGGGCCAAAACAACCAAGTCAGCTTTAACGTGACGTTTCAAGGCCCAGCGGGCGGCATATTTACCCGCAGCAATGCGAAGCTTGTGCGTTTAGTTGAGCGCCCACGGGAAATTCAATAGTGCAGCTCTTTGCGGTGAAGATTATTTTGGCGTTGATCGGGTGTTTAGTGCTGATCGGTTGCGGCGATACCACGTCAAACAATGTCGCCCCAGCGCAATCGAATGTGACTCGACCCTTGAAGCTCGGCTTATGCGCGGGTTGCCATGGCGAAACCGGCAAGGCCGTGCTAGCCGACTACCCGAATTTAAACGGACAAAATCAACGCTATTTAGCAAATTCTTTGCGCGCATATAAAAGCGGCGAGCGGCAAAATTCAGCAATGCGCGCGATGGTAGGAACACTGACCGATGCCGAGATTGAGGAATTGGCAAGTCACTATGCCAATGCCGATGCGAACGACTAACGTGCGTGATCCAAGTCATAAGGGTTGGCTTTTTAAGCGCAAAAAAAACCGGCTAATGCCGGGTTTTCTTCCCGCGACGCGGGCGCTTTAACTTGGTGCTCTCGGACGGACTCGAACCGTCACAGATTACTCCACTACCACCTCAAAGTAGCGTGTCTACCAATTCCACCACGAGAGCGAAGTCAAAGCAAAAACGAGCGCAAAATATACCTATTTTTCAGGCGTTTTGCTAGCCGGTGTGGCAACAACGGGCGCTGGTACTTCAGCCAACGGTGCTACCGCATTCTGCGCAGCAGGTACGGCGACTGGCACCGCCGTTGCCGCCGGAACCGCACCATCGGCAGCTGGGACTACCGGCACAGGAATTGCGGATGCTGGCACCACCGGGTTCGCGCCCGGCAGTTCAGAAATTGGCGCTGCCACCGGCTTGGCAAAATCACTCATTAAACCGCCCGCAGCATCGGTCTTAGTAACACCGCCGCGTGCAACATAAATGCCCATACCGATACTAATAATGAAAAAAAGCGCTGCACAAATTGACGTTGAGCGTGATAAAAAATTCGCTGACCCGCGTGCGCCGAAAACGGTGCCTGACGCCCCCGCACCAAAACTAGAGCCCGCTTGAGCGCCAGCACCGCGCTGCATCAAAATCAGACCAATCATAACAATCGCGACGATCACGTACACCACGTTGAAAAACGGAACAAGAAGTTCAGCCCATTTCATATTGCGCTACCAGACAAATTGATTAAAAAAGCGAGCGTAGGGAATTAGTAAACACCTAAGCTGCAGCGATAATTTCTTGGAAATCAACGGCTTTCAATGAGGCACCACCAACCAGTGCGCCATCAATATCAGCCATAGTCAAAAGCTCTTTGGCATTTGCGCCTTTCACGCTGCCGCCATAAAGAATCTGAATCAAGCCCGCAAGTTTAGCACTGTGAGTCGCAATTTGACTACGCAAGTAAGCATGCACCTCTTGCGCTTGTTCAGGCGTTGCGTTGCGACCGGTGCCAATTGCCCAGACCGGCTCGTAAGCGATGACGGCGTTTTCAAATAGGGCAATGCCGCAATGCGCGATAACTGCGTCAAGTTGGCGCTTAATCACATTGAAGGTCTGGCCGGATTCGCGCTCGGCTAAGGATTCACCCACACATAAAATTGGCACGAGCCCACAGGTTTGCGCACGCGCAAATTTCTCTGCGCATAGCTGATCTGACTCTGCAAACAGCGCGCGCCGTTCGGAATGCCCGACGAGCACGTATTCACAACCCACATCACGCAACATTTCAGCCGCAACTGCGCCTGTATATGCACCTGGAGCTTGCGCACACAGATCTTGCGCGCCAAGCTTAAGTTTACTGCCTTGCAGCAACGCCTTTACTTGTGACAAATAAGGAAAGGCAGGCAGCAAAAGCACATCGACCCCAGGCCGCCCCGCTTGTTTCGCAAGCGCGGTCACTAACCCAGCGATCTGAACGCCGGTCAGATTCATTTTCCAATTACCGGCGATCAGTTTATTTCGCATACGAAAAACGCTATTTTCCAGCTTGCCGCAAAGGCGCGCATTGATAGCTGGCCTGATCAGGCCCGACCACGACACGTACGACTTTAGTTGCGGCAAATCCGACTGGAGTGCCGTTATCGGCAAGATCCACGATTAGACAGATATAGCCCGCGACGCCCGTTGCACGCAAAGAAAAGTTCAAGGTCGCAGACGTGGTCGGCGCTGAACTGGTAACAATAATCGCGGCGTTATTTTGCAAAATATTGCCACTGCCCACAATATTTTGATTCGCATCCCTTTGCGGCGAAACCGGTAGCCAAGTAAGTGTCTGAGATAATTCGTCTGAACCACCGCCAGCACTCATATTCGTGGCAAACAAGACCGAGCGCGTTAACGGATTTGCCGTCGGCGTTGGCAGAAACAAACTTGCAGGTGAGGTGTAACTTGGGTCGTCATTTACCGAAGTCACCGTGTAAACGAACGTCTGACTGACAATTTCATCGCCGTCGGTCAGGTTAATGGCGATAGTTGCGGAACCGAACTGATCTAGCTTCGGTGTTAACAGCATGGTTCGGCTCGAACCACTACCACCAAAGACGATGCCTGCGCTGTCAATCAGGCTGTTGTTACTGGAACTCGAGGTTAAAACCAAGCTGGCTAGCGGCGTATCGGTATCGTTGACAGTAAAGTTAATAGGTCCAACCGGCACATCTTCCGCTGAACTTTGCGCAGCGATAGCACTCATAGTTGGCGCAGCACTTGGCACCCGAATCCGCAGTGTTTTTAACGGCGATAAATCAATGCCGTTGCTAGCGATACCGCCACTGTCTCGAACACGAAATCTAATCTCTGCGCTGCCACTGTTACCCAACAAACCAAACCCTAACGAAGCAGTAGTGCCATTTGTTTGCAAATTTACGGCGTTGGTGCCGGTACCGAGCAAAATATTGGCGCTTTCAACAACCTGCAGGTCAGCAATACTCGAAACAGTTTGCAGGCTTTCAAAAGGGCCAAAATCAACTAACAAAGCTGCTGAGCACACGAAGTTGCCTTTGGTGCCGACAGGAAAAGTCATTATGGCTGGCGTTGCGCCATTTTCTGGCGTGAACTGCATACCCAAGGCTGTGGGGCAATCCGGTGAAAAAGTAAAAGCAGGCGCATCGTTAACCGCGTTTACCACAAGCGAAAAACCTTCAGTTCTGGAACTAATTCCATCACTAACCATGATGTCAATATTCGCAAAACCGGAGGCATTGGCGTTTGGCGTCAAACGAATCGTGCGGTTATTGAGATCAGTTTCACCGAGCAAAATCCCCGATTGGCTAATCAATGGGTGCGGGTCACCGCGTACGCTCGCCGTAACGTTCAAGGGTCCCGTATTATCTGGGTCATTGACAGTAAACGCCAAAGCACCGGTGCCGGTATCTTCATCAATAGTACGCGTCAACAAGCCACCAATTGTGGGCGCGACATTAGTTACGACTTGAATCGGGCGTGATACAGCAGCATTGTTGACTTGGTTTATTTCAGAGTCACCCGGCTGCGAAAATGCCGCAGCTTGTACTAGAAATGTTGTAAGGGGCGTTGGCGGGGTCGCATTACTTAAAACCCGGGAAACGTTAAAACGCAAAGCCGTTCCCGAAGGTAAAGTCGCACCTGATTGGAAAATATAGCCTCCTGCATTAGTCGTACCAGCACTCGGCTGGCCGCAACTTGCCGAGCCTTCACCAGTACACGTCCAATTTCCGTCCAAAAGCCCAGGATTGGCGCTTCCAGCTACCGGTTTCTTGAAAAAGTCGCGAACTTGCACGTTATTTGCGGTGCCAGTACCCTCATTTCTTACACGAATTGTATAAACCACCGCATCACCGGCACGTGCACTTGGCAATGTGTTGATTGTGGTGACCAACTCCACCCCTGGCGTCAACGACGTTTCAAAGCCATTGGCAAAAATCAAATCACCGCCCTCGGGCGCGGCCTTTGAAGACACCGTCGGTTGCACGGCAGGCAAAATGCCGCCCGGGAAAACCGAACACTTCAAGCTCGCTTGCGTCGCAATGTTTAAAATTCGTCTGTTTGAATCAGCGGGATCCATATTTAAACGAATACCGCCGGTTTCACTCACTAAGGGCACCAGACCGCGAAAGCCACGGCCGTCACCACCATCAATGAACATTTGATTGGCGTCAACTAGCCTGAGGCGAACCGTAGAATCGGATTGTCCAGTAGTAAAGTCTGCACACAGCACCGGATCTGCGACGCGCAGCTGCATGACGCGGCGATTTGCTTGCCCCACCACGTCACCAGCAAAATACGCCATCGAAAGATCGTTAGCAGCTGCACCCGCATTAGCCTGAAACGCGACAGTTGACGAATTATTGATGCTTAGACGAACCGGGCGATTCTGCGCCTGAGCCGAAAGGGATAGCGCGATTGCTAGGCTAGCTAAACTGAGACGCAGAATGCGAATCGAGGTGCTTGCCGTGTCGCCTGATCGGCGAGACTTGCTTGCCGTGTCGCCTGATCGGCGAGACTTGCTTGCCGTGTCGCCTGATCGGCGAGACTTGATATTTGGGTTCATTTGAATTGGACTCATTTGAATTGGACTCAGTAAAAAGAGACTTGTTTTCCGTACCGCTTGCGCGAGACTTGTTTTCCGTACCGCTTGCGCGAGACTTGTTCGCCGTACCGCATATGCGAGATTTGTTTACCATTTCGATGCGCCGGACTAAATAGCGGGCACGAGCTAGCTTGGGTACAGCCTACACTAGCGAAGGCTAGTTGTGAATACTTGCACAGCAAAAAAACACGATTTGATTGCAAGTCACTGATTTCAATAACATCGCGACTTGATGACGGAAAAGTATAGGTGCGCTAAGCTGCACGGGGTGTTAAGTCGGGGTTAGATAGCCCCAAATTAAAGGAGCATTATGATGGCGGTTCAGTTTATATTGAGAAGATTCGCACAGATCGGCGCTGCAATTGGCGCACTGGTTTTACTTACCGGCATCGCGCAAGCCATTGATTTGCGTCAAGATTTGTCGGCGGCACAGTTTAAGGCTGCGGGCCTGGACAAGCTTGCCAGCGCGGAATTGGACGAGCTACAGCGCCTGATCGATGCCACACCGGCACAACCGTCAGCCGCCGCTAACAGCACACTGGTGCGCCAGGCAGCTACCCCAATAAGCACCGCCGCGCCTGAGAATTCGCCGGATTGGCGTCCCGCAGCAGCAGAATCAGAGCGCACGATGATTGAGACTGAGGTCACTGATGCGTTTAGAGGTCTATTTGGTGCCACCAAAGTGACGCTGGCCAACGGTCAAGTCTGGCAACAGACCGACCGGGCAATTTTTGATCGCAAACTGCGCGACAAACGCGTACGGATAAAACCCGCGATGTTGGGGCGTTGGCGGCTGCAGTTTATGGACAATAATCTGTCGTTTACCGTCAAACGCGTGCAATAGCCCATGCCACGTTGGCGCCTAGATGGACAAACCGCATTGATCACCGGTGCCAGCAAGGGCATCGGGCGCGCCTGCGCGCTGGAACTTGCTGCATTGGGGGCGAATTTGGTTCTGGTTGGGCGCGATGAAGATGCGCTCGATGGGGTTGCGAGTGACATTGCTGATGCACATGATCAAATTCGCATCGATACGATCAGCGCTGATGTCAGTGATGGCGAAGGCCGTTCTGCCGTTTTTGATGGCTTATGCGAGTTGAATTGCGAGTTGCATATATTGGTCAACAACGTCGGCAATAATATTCGCCGCAGTGTGCTCGAATATTCGGATCAAGAACTAGGGTTTATCTTTCATACCAATGTTGCGAGCGCCTTTGAGATGAGCCGCATGAGTTATGCCCTGCTCAAACAGCACGGCAGCGCTAGTATCATCAATATCGCCTCCGTGTCTGGGCTGACCCATGTGCGCACGGGTGCGGCGTATGGCATGAGCAAAGCCGCGATCGTGCAAATGACGAAAAATATGGCGTGCGAATGGGCGCCCGATGGCATTCGCGTCAATTGCGTCGCGCCCTGGTACATTCGTACCCAGCGCTCAGAAGCGGCTTTGACCGATTCGGAATATCTAGAGGAAGTACTTGCTAGGACGCCGATGGGACGTATCGGCGAACCTGAAGAAGTCGCCGCCGCCGTCGCATTTTTAGCGCTGCCCTGCGCTAGTTTTATCACCGGCGAGTGCATTGCCGTGGACGGTGGCTTTTCGCGCTATGGATTTTAGGCGCGCTCAGCGCTCCGGCAGCGCTTCAATCATGGCAGACCAATTTGCCAGTTTTTCCACACTGGGTGGTTGTGCGGTAATGCTGCGGCTGATTTGATCCGCGTCGCTACCGATTGATACGGTCAAGCGAAAGACGGGCAATTCGCTCGCCGCCAAGCATGGAAGTTGCGGCGCTGTGGGCAGTTCATCATTAAGTTCAACGACTTCTGCGTTCTCGCCCAAGCTTAGAGCGAGCCGCATGCCATCCGCCAAATCATATTTCGCAAAAACTTCGCGGCCTTTAAATGCCTGCCACGGCGCGTCGGGCTCGCTGTTGTCAGCGGGTGGGAAAAGCACCTCGTAGCGATTGTTGGCGACCGCGAAACCCAGCTCGCGACCGTCAAGTTCGGCGTTCTCACACATCAAATCAAGCACTTGCTTAATGCGCTCGGCCTGTTGCATTACTTTGCGCTCAGGCGAGGAGCGAGCAATTGCAGGCAGCGCCACCGCCGTAATCGTTGCAATGACTGCGAGCACCACCAACACTTCAAGCAAAGTGAAAGCGGCGCTGTTGCGCATGTTATTTCACGTCCCAATTGCCGATATCGGCGTCGTCACCCTCACCACCAGGTTTGCCGTCGGCTCCCAGCGAGTAAATATCAAATTCCCCGTGTTGGCCTGGACGCAAATATTGATATGGATTTTCCCACGGATCTTTTGCCGCTTTTTCAATATAACCGCCGGTGCGCCAATTCGGGGCTTCAGGCTGGCCTCCCGGCTTGGTTAGCAACGCGCCCAACCCCTGCTCGGTGCTCGGGAAGGCAAAATTATCCAGCTTGTACATATTGAGTGCTGCGGAGACAGAGGCTAAATCGGCCTTGACCGCCTTAATCTGCGAACCGCTTAGCGCACTCATAACGTTCGGAACGACCAAGGCGGCCATAATCCCAATAATCGCAAGTACCACCAGCACTTCCAGAAGCGTAAAGCCCGATGTGTGCGCAGGAACAATAAGTTTTCGTGATTTCATAGGGATCAATTCAGTTCGTCAATCGGTGGTGAGTCTAACATCGCCGCCTTCTCAATCCGCTTCGCCTCATCCCAAAGTGCGTCTTGCTCGGCCAGATTGAGTGCAGCCAAATCTAGACCGCGTGTAGCCGCCAATTGTTCCATCTGGCGAAAGCGCGCCTCGAACTTAAGATTACAGCCACGCAATGCGCTTGCCGGATCCAGCTGCAAGTGCCGCGCGACATTGGCCGCGACAAACAAGACATCACCCAATTCTTCGAGTTGATGCGCCGCGTTATGCGTTTGCGCCGCTTCATCTAGCTCAGCGACTTCTTCGCGCAGCTTATCTAATACCGGCGCAATACCGGGCCAGTCAAAACCCAATTCTGCGGCACGTTTTTGCAACTTAATCGCGCGCTGCCATTCGGGCAAACCACGGGATACTGAATCCAGTGCCGATGCGGTGGACGCTGTATCAGCATCTGCGCGCGCCAATTTTTCCGCCTTCTTTAACTCTTCCCAGCGCCGGGTTTGCTCATCGCTATCCGCGACACTGGCACCTGCAAATACATGTGGGTGGCGACGCAGCATTTTTTCATTGATGCCACGCGCAACGTCATCAAAATCAAACAAGCCCTGCTCTGCCGCCATTTGCGCGTGAAACACGACTTGCAGCAATAAATCACCCAGTTCTTCTTTTAAATCCGTGTGATTTTTGCGTGCAATAGCATCGGCGACTTCATACGCTTCTTCCAGCGTGTACGGTGCTACGGACTCAAAGCTTTGTTTGACATCCCACGGGCAGCCGCCCACCGGCTGGCGCAGTCGCTGCATAATTTTTCGCAAGCCCAGCATCGGATCGCTATCCAATTGCTCAGCGCGTTGAATCAAACGCGGTGCATCGTCAGGAATCGTTGGCAGCGGTGTGATCACGTTTCGCTGCGCCAGTTCATGCGTGCCAGCCAATCAACGCTGGTGTCGCCAACCGCCACAAAAGCGGGCACGAGCAACTCTGCGCCTTGGTTATAGCGCAATGGATTACCGCTGCGATCCAGCACCGCCCCGCCCGCTTGCTCAACGATGCACTGACCGGCGGCAATGTCCCATTCGCACGACGATGAACTAAGCCGTGGATAAATATCTTGCTCGCCCGCAGCTAAACCTGAAAATTTAAGGCTACTGCCGAGCGCGCAAAGTTCATGCGCGCCCATGGCGCTGAGCAAACTCGAAAGTTCAGCCGGATGGTGGCTACGACTAACGGCAACGCGCACGGGTGAGCCAGCTTTACAGGTATGCAAGGCTTGCGCTGCGCCAGCATTTTCATGTCGCCACGCACGCCAAGCGCCGCCACCGCGCGTAGCAAAACAGACATCGCCGCGCGCTGGCGCAAGCACAATACCCAGGATCGGCGCACCATTTTCAATCAGCGCGATATTGACCGCGAATTCATCGTTGTGCGCAACGAACTCGCGCGTGCCATCGAGCGGATCAATTAGCCAATAACGCTTCCAGCGCGTGCGGTCAATAAAAATGCGCGCGCCAGATTCCTCGCTTAGCACAGGAAAACGTGGCTCCAACTGTTTCAATCCCGCATCCAACAAATGATGCGAAGCCATATCCGCCTCGGTTAACGGCGATAGATCGGCCTTTTCAGTCACTTCAAAGGGCCGGGTATACACCGCCATAATGGCCTGCGCAGCTTGTTCCGCTAACGCACGGGCACCCAGCAGCAGGCCGGTTAAATCAGTTTCTGATAGTTGATGTTCATTCATGACGGATTTGCTGTCCGCTCATTGATAGCTTGCACTTCTGCCGCAAGCCATGCTCGGGCCAACAACAACGCACCCAGCGCCCGGCCTTCAGTAAATTCGGGGTGTAAAGCCAAGGATTCAATCTCCGCCAACTTCCAGGGAATAACATCAATAGGCTCAGGCTCGTCGCCTTCGAGTTGACTGGCAATCAAATCGCGCGCCAGCACCACATGAATTTCGTGCGCCATGTAGGTCGGTGCCAAGGACAAAGTACGCAGATAATCCAAGCGTCCAGCGGCAAATCCCGCCTCTTCTTGCAGTTCACGGTTCGCCGCTACCAATATGTCTTCGCCTTCGTCAATGCGGCCACGCGGTAGGCCCAACTCATAGCGATGGAAACCGCAGCCGTACTCGCGTGTGATCAACACGGTTTCAGCATCGGGCATTGCGATCACCATCACTGCATGGTTTGAGTTTGGAATCACTCGGTAAAACTGGCGTTCTGCACCATTGCTAAATTTTAGACTGAGTTTTTCCATCGGCGATTCACGCACGAAGCATTCGCGCGCGTCGATGACGGGCAGGGTTTTAACGGGCAATGCCGCAGTGTGCGGAAAATTTGGTTGGTCATCTCTCATAGGGCGAATAGTTTGAGCCCAAGCGCGTGCATCGCAGGTGTACCGGCAAGCACCGAAGTGGTATCAAGCGCAATTGCCCTACCCTCCAAATCGGTGATCACGCCGCCTGCTTCGCGTACGATGACGGCCAATGCGGCAATATCCAGAATATTGACGTCACTTTCAATCACCAAATCTAGGCTCCCTTGCGCCAGCAGATGATAGTGATAAAAGTCGCCATAACCGCGTGTGCGATTTGCGCCTTGCAATAATTGTGCAAGCACCGCCCAGCGTGGACCGCGCGATAGCGTCTTAATATTGCCTGTAGAAACAATGGCTTGCGCCAATAGATCGGTATCGGCGACTTTCAACGCGGCACCGTTGAGTTCAGCACCGGCGCCCTGAACCGCACTGGCAATTTCACCAAATTCGGATGCTGAACTCACTCCTAAAACCAATTCGCCTCGATGCATCAAGGCGATTTGTGTCGAAAATATGGGGTAGTTTCTGACAAAGCTTTTGGTGCCATCAATCGGATCGATCAGCCAAAGATAATCCGCGTCCGGACGTTCAATCGCGCTTTCTTCGCCGTAATAGCCATGCTCTGGAAAGTAGCTCTTCAATACCCGCTTAATCTCCAGCTCAGACTCGACATCTGCCTGTGTTACTGGGCTTTGATCCGCCTTGATTGTCACCGCAGCGCTGTTGCGATAATAGTGTTTGATTACATGCGCGGCGGCGGCGGCGGCTTCTTTAGCGGCGCACAGAGCTAAATTTAAATCCAAGGTATTTGCGGTCATTGATCTCTCGAATTGGGTCAGCTCAACTTGGGCGCGCGTTACTTTGGTCGCACTCATTTTGGTATGACCAATGTGCCGTGAATTTTCAGCAAGCGTGCACCTGGCGAGCCAGCGATAGGCTCACCAATCAAAGCCAGCGCTCGCTCGATGTTTGGATTAGCTACTTGCTGGCGCAGCGTAATTTGGGCGTTGTAACTCTCGCCTTTCAGCACAAAGCCACCCGAAATATCTAGGGCAGCGAGGCCTATAGGGCTAATCAAGCCAGTGATTGCGCCAGTCGCGTCACTTTTAATTAGGACGTCAAAACTACCAAAGTCAGCCTGCGCTAAGCCAGTCACCCCGGCAGCTAGCCACTGCACATTTCCTTGTGCATGTTGGGGCACGCCACGCTGATCGAGGCGTAGCTCAGAAAAATTCACAGCTAGTTTGCCGGTCGGAACCACTGCGGGTATTCCTAAGGCGGGCGCTAACCAGCTGGCATCAGCAGAAGCGGTCAAAGCCGACATGATCCAAATCGAGCCCGATTGCTGTGCCACACCTTGAAGTTGCACGCTAGCGCCGTCAAGCTTTAATTGCGCGCGCGGTGCGAATGTAAACACGCTCGAATACGGGATTTGCCATGCCAATTTACCCAGCGCTTGATTCGCCACTAGCAGTGTTTCGGCATTGCCCGCCCACAAAGTACCGTGCAAGCCGACCAGTTGCACATTGGGAACCCGGTGCTGCACGAGCTGCCATGCAATCCGCGCCGGCAGGGTCACCAAGGCAAATAGCAACACCAAAAAAGTAATAAGGCAAGCGATGAGCAGTTTGCGCGTCATCGAACCAATGTCACTTTTGCATTGACCGTTGAAGTTCCTAGGGTATCAATGGAAAGCTCTAACACTTGCACCTGGCTTTCGTGCTCCAGCTGCTCAAGCATAGTCATCAGCACATCAAAATTTACCCCGCCTAATTCAAGGCGTACCTTATTCGGCGGAACCGTGGTGATGTTTTTTAACCCGCCCTGCATGTTTTTCCCGCGAATACTTTGATCAACTAACGCGGTCAGCGAGCTGACACTTTGACTTGCTGCGTCAAGATTTGCGCTTACACCGCTCGCCGACGGCCCCTGCCGCGCGGATCGCGCCGCCATCAACAGCGATATTTCTTTCAGCGCCAAGGCCTGACTCTGCGTCTGCAAAACCATGCGCGCATGTGCTTTTCGCAAAGGCTCATAGACACCAAAAAAAGCCACGAACGCCAACAACAAAACCGCCGCGATGCTCAACGTGCGCTTCTCTGACGCGCTGCGCAGTAACCAATAGCCGGTAAGCCTAGTAGCAAGTTTACTTTGCCCAGACATCACGCAAGTTCCTTGGTCGGCACTAAAAAATGCAACCCAATTGACGTTGCCGCCAAGCCCAATTCCTTGATTCTTATGCGGCCCGTCAGCATTTGCCCGTTTGGATCGATATTGTTGTTGCCTAAGCTGACCTCTAACCCAGACAGCGTAGAAAGCCTAGCGCGCAACGCATCAATCGTTGCCAAGTCAGGTGAGCGAAAACTCAACTCTAACTCGCCATTGCGATAGTCCGCGTTAATCAATGCAAGCCGGGTTTCGCTGTAAAGTACGGGCGCAATCCGTCTAAACAACGCCAAGGCCCCGCCACGCGCGCCTGCCGCGTTTTCCGACTGTTCTGATTTTAGCTTGCTTTGCAACATCGCGACAGGATCCAGCGACATTGGGCCGTTTGGATAGACTTGCGCATAAATTCCGTCAATTTCCCGGCCTTGCTCGCTTAAAGTATTGGACAGTTGATAAAAATCGGCACCGATACGCGCGCCTTGCACAAATAGCGCCAGCGCCGCTAAACCCGCAGCCAAGCGCCAGCGCTGGGTAAGCCTAAACCCGCCGCCAGCAGGCATATTGGGCGTGCATAAGCTCAGCAGCTGAGGCATCAGCAATAGCCGCGCGGCCAAATAGTGGTTCGGCTCTGCAACGGCTTCTGCCGAAAAATGCGGCGGTAGCTTCGGGAAATTTATGCCGTCATTCAAAAGTAAATGCAGTGGCAGTGCGCCGTCGCCACTTTGCTTAAGCTTTAAAATCGCGCTTAGAGACTCACTTTCTATCGTTCCGGCTTCCGCGCGTGCCGCGTCGCCACGCCCAGACTCTGAGCCGCCAAAACGAAAACTCGTCAGCGCACGTTCGACCCACACAGTATCCGGTGCCAACAAAGAAGGCAGCGGCACCAACGCCTCCAACTGAAAACCAGATTCCCGCAGTGTTTCCAGAGCTTGCTGGCGTAGTGTTTTGCTGATGATGGCGACCGCTTGGGCACCTTCATCGAGTGTGAAGGGCAATACAAAGCTAAGCTCATCAACATCACTGGCTACGAAATCCTCTAAGGCAAAACCTATTGCTAGACGAAACCGCTCGCGCCCTTGCTTGGGCGCACTGACAAAACGCAGTGCTAATGTAGGTGCCGCACAAACTGCAATAATTTTAAGCTTAGGTGGCAAGGGCTCTGAAGCCGCCTGGCTAAACCCAATCGGCCCACGCACCGAATCGCACCGCAGCCATGTACTCGGGCGGAACTCGCCATCAAGGCGCAATAAGATAAATTCACTCATGCGTGGCAGTGTAGCGGAGCTTGTACGTGCAATAGGCGCTTTAGCGGGCTAGCGCTTCATGAAATTAAAAAACTCATCATTCGACTTGGTAGTCTTCATCTTTTCTAAGAGGAATTCAATCGCGGCTAACTCATCCATTGGATGCAGCAATTTGCGCAATATCCATATTTTTTGTAGCTTTTCTGGGTCGATCAATAATTCTTCGCGACGCGTGCCGGAACGGTTGATATTGATCGCAGGGTAAACACGCTTTTCGGTAATTTTACGATCCAAGTGCACTTCCATGTTGCCGGTGCCTTTGAACTCTTCGTAAATCACAACATCCATCATCGAGCCGGTATCGACCAGTGCGGTGGCTAGAATCGTCAAGCTTCCGCCCTCTTCCGCCTTGCGCGCGGCACCAAAAAATCGCTTTGGCCGCTGTAACGCGTTGGCATCAACGCCACCGGTTAACACCTTTCCAGAGCTAGGAACTACCGAGTTGTAGGCGCGCGCTAACCGGGTAATGGAGTCCAGCAAAATGACCACATCTTTCTTGTGCTCAACTAAGCGCTTAGCACGCTCAATTACCATTTCCGCCACCTGCACGTGACGACCGGGTGGCTCATCAAAGGTCGAAGAAATGACTTCTCCGCGCACCGTGCGCTGCATATCGGTGACCTCCTCGGGCCGTTCATCAATCAACAACACGATCAAATGCACGTCTGGATGATTCCCAGCGATTGCCTGCGCAATATTTTGCAGCATGACGGTTTTACCCGCTTTAGGAGGGCTGACAATAAGACCACGCTGGCCTTTGCCGATCGGTGCCATCAAATCAATAATGCGTCCGGTAATATCTTCGGACGAGCCATTACCGCGTTCCAGAGTAAATCTTTCCGTTGGAAAGTACGGCGTCAGGTTTTCAAAAAGCACCTGATTTTTCTTACTCTCGGGGCTATCGCCGTTAATATCCGTGACTTTCTGCAGGGAAAAATAACGCTCGCCGTCTTTAGGTGCCCGCACGTTTCCGCGCACGTAGTCACCGGTACGTAAATTAAAACGACGAATCTGTGCGGGCGAGATATAAACGTCATCTGGGCCGGCCAAGTACGAAGCGTCTGCGCCACGTAAAAAACCAAAGCCGTCTGGCATCATTTCTAGCACGCCTTCGACGTCTATCGAATCATCGCGCTTGGCAAGCGCCTTAAGCACTTGAAACACCACGTCCTGCTTTCTACTGCGCCCGATATTTTCAATCTGTAGCTCTTCAGCCAGCTGCATCAATTCATGTATAGGTTTGAGCTTCAGTTCAGTCAGAGTCATGCGGAATCAGCATTTTGAGGGAACGGTTAAAGTACCGTAGGCAACTCTCGAAGTTGAGAGCGGAATAAGAGATCGTGTGGATGTTTTGCCAAGACAAAACTCGCGTTCGCCCGCTAAACCACCCGACATATTAAAGGGCGAATCTACCAAGACTCAAACAGGGAACACAGTCAGCGCGCGTGACTACCAGCAGCGCCTACGATGTGGACGCTAACACTGTTAAGGCTTTGGCGTCAAACGTTTGCCGACGCAAAAAAGTTTCGATTGCTTCGAGTTCCCGTGGCAAACAAATGCAAAACCCCCGTAAAAACGAGGGCTTTGCGCTTTAAAACAATTCAAAATCAAAACTAAGCAGTAACTTCAGCTGCTTCGAGCGGACGATCCACCAATTCAACGTAGGCCATCGGCGCATTATCACCCGCGCGGAAACCGCACTTAAGAATGCGCAAATAACCACCGGGTCGCGCACGATAGCGTGGCCCTAGCTCTACGAATAGCTTGCCGACAACTTGCTTGTCGCGTAAACGACTAAAGGCAACACGGCGATTTGCAACACCGTCAGTCTTTGCAAGTGTGATCAATGGCTCTGCAAAACGACGCAGTTCCTTAGCCTTGGGCAAAGTTGTTTTGATAAGCTCTTCGCGGAACAAAGCCAACGAAAGATTTTTAAATAGCGCTTTTCGGTGCGCACTGGTTCGATTTAGTTTACGACCAGAATTTTGGTGACGCATTTCCCTTGCTCCCTCTTAGCCGCCGAAGCCCGCGCTAGCGAGCCCCACCGGTGGCCAATTCTCTAGTTTCATGCCTAGCGACAATCCTTTTTGCGCAAGCACGTCCTTAATTTCTGTAAGCGATTTTTTGCCAAGATTAGGCGTTTTAAGTAGCTCCACTTCGGTGCGTTGAATCAAATCACCGATGTAGTAAATACTTTCCGCCTTCAAGCAATTCGCCGACCGCACTGTTAATTCAAGATCATCAATCGGACGCAACAACATCGGATCAAATTCTTGTCGGCTTGGCGCAGGTGCCTGCGTCTCAACCCGCTTGACATCAACAAAAACCGCCATTTGGTCAACCAAAATATTCGCAGCCCGCTTCACTGCCTCCACTGGATCGACCGTGTTGTTAGTTTCGATATCAAGAATCAACTTATCAAGATCGGTACGCTGCTCAACCCGAGCAGCTTCCACCGAATACGCTACGCGTAGGATCGGTGAGAAGGACGCATCAAGCTGCAAACGGCCGATTGGACGCGCCTCATCGTCTGGGAGGCGACGGCTGGTTGCTGGCTCATAGCCCACGCCCTTCTGCACCTTTAGGCGCATCGTCAAAGTCACATCTTTGGTCAAGTTGCAAATCACGTGATCACGATTAACGATTTCAACGTTGTGATCTACCGTAATATCGCCCGCTGTTACCGGCCCTTTGCCCTTTTTAGTGAGCGTGAGGGTGGTACCAGTTCCTTGGTGCAGGCGGATCGCAACTTCTTTTAGGTTTAGTAGAACGTCAAGTACGTCTTCTTGCATGCCTTCCACAGGACTGAACTCATGCACCACCCCGTCAATTTCGACTTCGGTGATAGCAGCGCCAGGGATGGAAGACAGCAAAACTCGACGCAAAGCATTCCCAAGCGTATGCCCGAAACCGCGTTCTAGCGGTTCGAGTACGACTCGGGAACGCGTACCAGAAACACTCTCAACAGAGATGTTACTGGGGCGTAGTAGCGAATTAGATGCCATGAAGGGTTCCGATTACTTCGAGTAAAGCTCGACAATCAAATTTTCATTGATGTCACTGGATAAATCACTGCGGATAGGCGCGCTTTTAAACGTGCCAGAAAGCTTCGCAAGATCAACATCGCACCAGCTAGGAATGGAATCCATTTGCTGTGCAAGCGTGGTTGCTTCCTTGATACGCAGCTGCTCTTTCGCTTTTTCCGCGATTGCAACAGTGTCATCAGCCTTCACTTGAAAGGATGCCAAGTCTACGCGTTTACCATTGACAACAACCGCGCCATGCGAAACCAGCTGCCTAGCCTGGGCGCGGGTAACCGCAAAACCCATACGATAGACGACATTGTCCAAACGGCACTCTAAAAGCTTCAACAGATTTTCGCCTGTTGCACCCTTCTGAGCCGCTGCTTTTTGATAATACAAACGGAACTGATGTTCTAGCATGCCGTAGATACGACGCACCTTCTGTTTTTCACGTAACTGAGTTGCGTAGTCCGAACTTTTCGCTTTCTTAGCAGCGCCGTGTTGACCAGGTTTCTGATCTAACTTGCACTTGCTGTCTAGCGCGCGAGCTGGACTCTTTAAAAATAAATCGGTGCCTTCGCGACGAGCGAGCTTGCACTTTGGACCAATATAACGTGCCATATGTGATATCTCCCGGTTTAAACGCGACGCTTTTTAGGCGGTCGGCAGCCATTGTGCGGAATAGGTGTGACGTCAATGATGTTAATCACCTTGTAGCCGATCGCGTTGAGCGAACGAACCGCGCTCTCACGACCTGGGCCGGGGCCCTTGATACGAACTTCGACGTTTTTCACACCATAGTCCAGCGCTGCACGACCGGCTTTGTCAGCAGCAACCTGCGCTGCAAACGGCGTACTTTTGCGGGAACCACGGAAGCCAGCGCCACCGGAGGTTGCCCATGAAAGCGCATTTCCTTGACGGTCTGTCATCGTAATAATGGTGTTATTGAATGACGCTTGCACATGGCAAACGGCATCAGTTACAACGCGCTTGATCTTCTTCTTGACCTTCGCTGCGGCAGGCTTGCTCATTGCTCAAATCCTTTGAGTCTGTACTTTGTCTGTCTGTCTTGAGCTGCTTCGTTAAACTGAATTTATTATAATTATAAAAGCAGCAGCGTATATAAAACCCCAAGACTGCGGAGGCAGTCTTGGCTTAAAACTACTTCTTAATCGCTTTGCGCGGGCCCTTACGGGTACGAGCATTGGTCTTGGTGCGCTGACCACGAAGCGGCAAGCCTCGGCGATGGCGCAGACCGCGATAGCAGCCGAGATCGATTAAACGCTTAACGCTAATCGCAACTTCTCGACGCAAATCCCCCTCCACTACAAACTTGACAACTTCCGCGCGGATCTTCTCCACTTGGACTTCTGTCAAGTCACGAACTTTTGTTGCCGGGTCAACGTTTGCCGATTGGCAAACCTTGCGCGAACGCGTCCGCCCGATACCGTAAATACTGGTCAGGCCAATCCATGCGTGCTTGTTGACGGGAAGGTTTACGCCCGCGATACGTGCCATTGTTCAATCTCCATATTGAAGGCCGCTATTAGCTTTCTAATCTAACACGAGATTGCAGCACCCAACGGCAACTGCAAAAACCTGTTCAGCGTCGAGTCTAACGCGCGCCTGATGTGCGTCCGATGCCTTTGAAATTCGCTTTACGCAGAACGCTTTCGTATTGGTGCGACATGAGGTGAGTTTGCACCTGAGCCATGAAATCCATCACTACAACGACCACGATCAACAATGAAGTGCCGCCTAGCTGAAACGGCACGTTGAAATACTTATTAATTAAATTAGGAAGCGTGCAAACAGCAACTAAATAGAGGCTGCCGATCAAGGTCAGCCGCGTTAATACTCCATCGATGTATTGCGCTGTAGCCTTGCCTGGACGAATACCGGGAATCAGAGCCCCGCCCTTCTTCAGGTTTTCGGCAGTTTCGGTCGAGTTAAACATCATTGCCGTATAGAAAAACGCAAACCCCATAATCAAGGCACCATCAAGCACAAGATACAGAGGCTGCCCGGGCGACAAGATGTTTGCCACGTTACCTAACCAAGCCATAGAGGGCACATTGCTAAACCATTGCGCTGCTGAAGCAGGCAATAAAATCAAGCTAGACGCAAAAATTGCTGGAATAACACCGGCCATATTTAACTTAAGCGGCAAATGCTGCGCCTGATTCACATACCCCTGCCGGCCACCGCTACGTCCGGCATAGTTCACCGTAATACGTCTTTGACCGCGCTCCATAAACACAACAAAACCGGTGACCGCTACCGCAAGCGCCCCAACAAAAATCACTGACAACCAGTTGAGCTGATCCTGAGCTGCAAGCTCAAATGTGCCAGCGACTGCAGCCGGAAGGCCCGCCACAATACCCGCAAAGATGAGCATAGAGATACCATTGCCGATTCCGCGCTCTGTTATCTGCTCGCCCAACCACATAAGAAACATTGTTCCTGCAGTAAGACCGACAATCGTCGTGAAAACAAAGCTAGCACCTGGATTTGTCACGCCACCCGAATTTTGTGCCGCCATTGCCACGCCAAAGGACTGGAACAATGCAAGCGCGACCGTACCAAAACGTGTGTACTGGTTTAACTTCCGTCGACCCGACTCACCTTCTTTACGCAACGCCTGCAAACTCGGAACCGCAGTCGCAAGCAACTGCACCACGATGGAGGCAGAGATATAAGGCATCACACCTAAGGCAAAAAGTGAGAAGCGACCAAGCGCACCACCGGAGAACATGTTGAAAAGATCAAGAATGGTGCCTTTTTGGCTTTCCATGATCCTTAACATTTCAGCTGGATCAACCCCAGGAACGGGAATAAATGAGCCAAACCGAAAAATTACCAACGCACCCAACAAGAAAAAGATGCGCTGGCGTAACTCGGTTAACCGCCCGATTGATGCGAGTGACGGTGACGTCGAAGTATTTGCAGCCAATTCTTACTCCACCTTGCCGCCGGCCGCTGCAACTGCTAGCGCAGCACCCGCCGTTAGTACCAGCCCTTTCAGCGTTACAATACGATTGAGTTCGCCACGCGAGACCACTTTAACCTTGGTTACTTCAGAGCTAATCAGGCCGGCAGCACGCAGCACGACCAAATCAATAACGTCGGCGGTCAAATGATCTAGTTGATACAAGTAAACTTCGCCACGCGATGCCTTAATTTTCGAACGAAAACCAACCTTGGGCAACCTGCGTTGCATAGGCATTTGGCCGCCTTCAAAACCTGCCTTGATTTTGCCCTTACCGGTACGGGCATAAGACCCCTTGTGACCACGACCACAAGTTTTCCCGAGGCCCGAGCCGATACCGCGCCCAACGCGAAAGCTTTTTGTGCGCGCACCGATAGCAGGCTGTATTGTATTTAATTCCATAGTCATCACATTCTCCCGGGCAATTAGACGACGTCAACCATATAACGTACTTTTTGGATTAGCCCGCGAACTTGCGGGCTATCCTTCAAAGTGCGTTGGCTATTGAGCTTGCCTAGTCCGAGCGCCTTAACACAAAGGCGATGCCGCCCAGGTGTGGAATTTACGCTACGAACTAGCTTGACCGTTACGGTCGGTGCTTCAGGCTGCTTGACCATCTTCCTCACCCATTAATTCTTTCAATGACTTTCCGCGCTTGTGCGCAATATCTTGCGGCGACGAGACCATCTGCAGCCCGCGAATCGTTGCACGGACTAGGTTGATCGGGTTTCGCGATCCGTACGCTTTCGCCAGTACGTTTTGAACGCCCACAACTTCAAATACCGCGCGCATTGCGCCACCAGCAATCACGCCAGTACCACTGCTTGCTGGCTGCATAAATACTTTCGCGGCACCATGATTGCTTTTAACGGCATACCAAAGTGTGCCGTTTTGTAAACTCACGCGAACCATCGCACGCCGGGCCCGCTCCATTGCTTTCGCAATCGCAGCCGGCACTTCACGCGCCTTGCCATAACCAAAGCCAACGCGACCTTGACCATCACCCACAACCGTCAACGCCGTGAAACTAAAAATCCGACCACCCTTCACTACTTTTGCAACTCGATTTACTGCGACTAGCTTTTCAAGCATGCCGTCGCTAACTTCTCGTTCATTATTCGACATTTGCCTTTCCTTGTGCGCCTGTGCGGCCGTTAGAACTGCAGGCCAGCTTCGCGAGCGGCCTCAGCGAGAGCTTTAATACGGCCGTGATATTTAAATCCGGAACGATCAAACGCAACAGCCGAAACTCCGGCTGCCTTCGCGCTCTCGGCAATGGCCTTACCAACTGCAGACGCAGCATCTTTGTTCTTGGTCGCTTTCAAAGTGTCGGCGATAACTTTTTGAACCGTGGACGCCGTAGCGAGCACTTTCCCTTCAGCACTGATAACTTGTGCGTACAAATGCTGACAGGTTCGATGAACAGTCAAACGTGTCGCACCAAGCTTGCGAATGTGACAACGAGTAGCTTTCGCTCGGCGAATTCGTGCAATTTTCTTTTCCATAAGAATCTCCTAGCTCGCCTTATGCTTTCTTAACTTCTTTCAGGGTGATTTTCTCGCCGCCATAGCGTATTCCCTTACCTTTATAAGGCTCGGGTGGACGGAACGCGCGGATTTTCGCCGCAACTTCACCAACACGCTGTTTGTCAGCACCTTTGATCATGATTTCGGTCTGGGTTGGCGTTGCCAAGGTAATACCTTCCAAGCCCTTGAACACGACTGGGTGCGAAAAACCGATAGTCAGATTTAAATCATTTCCAGCCATGGCGACACGAAAACCGACGCCGACTAACTCAAGCTTACGCTCATAACCTTTGTCCACACCGATGATGCAATTCTGCACCAAGGCGCGAATGGTTCCACCCATGGCCGTATCACCGTTCTTGACATCGACCTTTAGTTCGTTGCCTTCAGCAATGAGATCAATATGACTCGGCTTTGCCACCGTCAAAGTGCCCTTAGGCCCCTTTACCGAAATGACACCGTTATTTACTGTTACTTCGACGCCTTTCGGCACCGTGATTAATTTTTTTGCGACGCGTGACATTATAAAACCCCTTAAGCGACGATGCAGATAACTTCGCCACCCAAGCCCAGTTCCCTGGCCTTAGCGTCGGTCATCATGCCTTTGCTGGTGGAGATAATTGCCGCACCTAGGCCGTTTTGAACCCGAGGAAGCGCGTCTTTGTTGCGATAAGCGCGCAAACCGGGACGACTGACGCGTTGTAAACGTTCAATAACCGGCTTACCACGATAGTACTTCAATGTAACTTCAATGACTTTGCGATGCTCGCTTAACGAAACCTCAGCGACTTCGGTAATGAAGCCTTCTGCTTTGAGCACCTGAGCAATGGACATTTTCAGCCGCGATGCTGGTATTTGCACCGACACTTTGTTCACCATTTGCGCATTGCGAATGCGGGTGAGCATGTCGGAAATAGGACAAGTAAGATTCATATGATTTCTCTTTCCTTACCAGCTTGCTTTACGCAGACCGGGTACGTCGCCACGCATTGTAGCCTCGCGTAACTTGGTGCGGCCTAGGCCAAACTTTGCGTAAACACCACGCGAGCGCCCGGTTAACTGACAACGATTCCTACCTCTGCAGGGACTGGAGTCACGCGGCAATTTGCTCAACGATGCAGCTGCAATCTCTTTATCTTCATAAGAAGCGGTAACGCTACTGATTACTTTCTTTAGTTCTGCACGTTTTGCACGGAACTTGGTCTCTAACTTCGCGCGCTTGATCTCGCGATTGACCATGCTTGTCTTTGCCATGATTTATGTCCTCTTGAGATTAATTGCGGAAAGGGAAACCGAAAGCTGCTAGCAGCGCTTTCGCTTCTTTATCTGACTTGGCGGTCGTCGTGACTGCGATATCCATACCACGCAGTGCATCAACTTGGTCAAAGTCAATTTCAGGAAAAATGATTTGCTCTTTGATACCAAAGTTATAGTTTCCACGACCGTCAAACGCCCGGCCCGACAGACCGCGAAAATCGCGGACGCGAGGCAGGGAAACGTGTATCAGACGATCCAAAAACTCAAACATTTGGTGCCGACGCAAAGTGACCTTACAACCTATCGGCCAGCCTTCGCGAATCTTGAATGTCGCAATTGAATTCTTAGCAAGCGTCGTAATCGGCTTTTGACCGGCAATTTTCGCCATGTCGCCTACCGCACCTTCCAACTTTTTCTTGTCCCCAACCGCTTCACCAACACCCATATTCAAGGTGATCTTGGTCAGACGTGGAACCATCATGGGATTACTGTACGCAAACTCTTTGGTTAGAGTAGGCACTACGCTTTCGCGATAGAAATTTTGTAAACGTGACATAGATTAGCTCCTTAACCGTCAACCATTTCGCCGTTACTTCGGAAAACGCGCACTTTCTTGCCGTCACCTAGAACTTTGAATCCAACGCGATCACCCGCCTTGGTGGATGGGTTAAACAACATAACGTTTGACTGATGAATTCCAGCTTCGCGCTCAATAATGCCACCGGGCTGATTTGCACCCGGATTAGCCTTCGTGTGGCGCTTAACCATGTTCACGTTTTCTACGAAGACTCGGTCTTCGTCTAAACGCAGGACATTGCCCTGCGTTCCTTTATTTTTGCCAGCAATCACGACCACGCGATCGCCCTTTTTTAATCGATTCATTGGATCCTCAGAGCACTTCAGGTGCCAGCGACACGATTTTCATGAATCGCTCTCCGCGAAGTTCGCGCGTCACAGGCCCGAAAATACGGGTTCCGATTGGCTCGAGCTTGTTGTTAAGCAACACAGCAGCATTTCCTTCAAAACGAATAAGTGAACCGTCAGGACGACGCACACCGAACGCGGTTCGCACCACGACAGCGTCATAAACCTCGCCCTTCTTCACTTTTCCGCGCGGAATTGCATCGCGTACACTGACTTTGATGACATCGCCGATATGCGCATAACGACGCTTGGACCCGCCAAGCACCTTAATACACATCAGTTCACGAGCCCCGCTGTTATCCGCAGCAGCGAGAGTGGTTTGCATTTGAATCATGGAAACTCTCCTA
>JANNYA010000111.1:0-26872 GCA_031409855.1 Rhodanobacteraceae bacterium
ATTGCTCGGCTTCAAATCGCGGTGAATAATGCCTTTTTGGTGCGCATGCTGTACGCCCTCGCAGATTTGCAGAAAAAGCCGCAAACGCTGCGCAATGTTTAAACCTCGGCGGTCACAAAACTCATTGATCGGCACGCCGGACACGTATTCCATGGCGAAAAACAAACGCCCTTCCGTGGTGGTGCCGGCATCCAGGACTTGCGCAATATTCGGGTGATTCATCATTGCCAGCAAGGCGCGCTCGGATTGAAAACGCGCGATGACTTCTTCGCTATCCATGCCCGCTTTGATCACTTTTAGCGCAACTTGCCGACGCACCGGCTCGCGCTGCTCGGCCAGATACACCGCGCCCATTCCGCCAACGCCCAGCTCCGCTTGAATCTGATAGCGGCCGATGGTTTTGCCAATCAAGGAAAGAGGCGATTCACTGCCAGAATCGGGGATGTATTTGTGCATCGCCGACGCCGGTTTGACGTTCGGGTCGGATTCCAGCACGGCAGTCGTTTCAAACAACGATTTCGGCTGGTTTTCTGTGGTTTTCTCAGTTGTTTTCGAAGAATCTGGATTCGTTTCCCGCGCACTGCTCATCTTGATCTCGCCCTGGCAATGCCGCTTTTTGTAGTGCAAGTAAAGGCTGATCCGCTACAGCGCGTAAGTGCCGAGGGAAACATAGTGAAGCGCCAACCACTTCGACGAACCTAAATTTACTCTAAGCCCGGCTTGATACCAACGCAATTTTGACGAATTGACCGCGCCAACTGCGCAAACATTTTCATAATACTTAATCATAGTTTTCAAACGAAATTAAAATAGGCGAAAAAAAACAATTGATAAAAAAAATGTATTGAAATACACTGTTTTCGCCAACTTCGGCATCTCATCCTATTCAAGGTATTTTTATTTATGTCAAGACAAACCCTCAGGCTCGCCGCCCTCGTAATCGCTGGACTCTCATTTTCATTCACCGCTGCTGCACGTCATGTCGGGTCGATCGCCGTTGTTATTAGCCAGTCAGGGTCGGTCGCGTCAGTGTGTGAAGTCTTTATCGAGGCTGATGGCAGCACAAGGCAAGTTTGTCGGCCAATAGAGCAATAGAAAAGCGCGTCGATTGTCTGGTCGGATTCCAACACTCAGCACTTATCTGCGCGTGGCAGTGTGAAAACATGTGTTTCGACAACGTCTGCCTATAGTTTTCGCAAAATAAAACAATGGGCTAATAAATGAATTGCTCTAAAAGTGTACCAAAAAACACTTTTTCTGCCAACTCGGCTTTTCATCACTCAAGGAATTTATTTATGTCAAGACAAACCCTCAGGCTCGCCGCCCTCGTAATCGCTGGACTCTCATTTTCATTCACCGCTGCTGCACGTGACGTTGGGTCAATCGCAGTTGTTCTTAGCCAGCCAGGTACGGTCGCGTCAGAATGCCAAGTCTTTGTCGAGGCTGATGGCAGTACTAGGCTGGTTTGTCGGCCAATAGAGCAATAGAAAAGCGCGTCAATTGTCGGGTCGGATTCCAACTTCGCGTGAGATTGGGTCGATCGGAGTTGTTATCGCGCCGATAGAATCGGGCGCATCCGAATGCCAAGTCTTTGTCGAGGCTGATGGCAGTACTAGGCTGGTTTGCCGGCCAAAATGACCGCTAGAAAAGCGAGTCAATTGTGGAAGCGATTAGCTAAAAACTGAAATGCGCTCGCGTAGTTGCGGAGCGCAAAGGGTTATGGTCTCGCTCTCGCATAACCCATTTATGCGGCATTTTCGGAGGCTAAGAATTTTTCGCTTAGCCTTACCGTCAAGCTATATTTCCACCTGAGTGCCCAATTCCACCACCCGATTGGGCGGCAGGCGCAGGAAGTCCATGGCACGCGTGGCGTTTTTCCACATCCAGCTAAACAAATGCTCGCGCCACATTGCCATGCCCGGCTTTTTGCTCGGCAAGAGCGTTTCGCGGCCTAGGAAGAATGTGGTGTCCATCATTTCGAAATCTAGCCCGTGTGCTTTGCATAGGCCCAGGACGTGCGGTACCTCGGTATCCTCCACGAAGCCAAACTTCGCGATAACGCGATAAAAGCCCTGGCCGAACTCAACCACTTCCACACGATCCTCGTCGGGAATGCGCGCGACATCCTCGACCACTAAACTGAGCATCACTACCCGTTTGTGCAGCACTTTATTGTGTTTTAAGTTGTGCAGCAGCGTGTGCGGAATGCCCTCAGGCGTGCGTGTCAGAAAAATCGCAGTGCCATCCACGCGCGGCACGCCTTCGGTGGCCATCATAAAAACATCCAGTGGCATGCTTTGATTTTGAATCGCTTCCGCGATTAGTTTTCGGCCCCGGCGCCAGGTGCTCATAATTGCTACAAGTCCCGCCGCCATGACTAATGGGAACCAACCACCCTGCGGGATTTTGATTGCGTTTGAGGTGAAAAAGGCCAAATCAACCAGCATGAAAAACACCAACATGCTCATGCCCAATGGCCCCCAGTTCCAAACTTTTTTCGCCACTACAAACAATAGCCCAAGCTCCAACACCATCGTCAGCGAGACGGCGACACCGTAGGCCGCGGCAATGCCACTGGAGCTTTTGAACGAAATAATGAGGCCAACCACGCACAGCATCAGCATCCAATTGACGGCCGGCACATAGATTTGCCCCATCGCATGTTCACTGGTGTGCACGATTTCCATGCGCGGCAATAGACCGAGCTGAATGGCTTGGCGGGTAACTGAGAACACGCCGGTAATCACCGCTTGTGAGGCAATCACCGCCGCCACCGTGGCTAGGATGACCAGTGGCAACAGCATGGCGTCCGGCACCATGTGGAAAAATGGGTTGGCGCGCACGACCGGGTCGTCACCATGCGCAAGCAACAGCGCGCCCTGGCCCATGTAGTTGATCAAAATAGTCGGCATGACAAAGCCGAACCAGCCAAAACGAATCGGCTTGACGCCAAAGTGCCCAATGTCGGCATACAGCGCTTCGCCGCCGGTCATCACCAAAAACACCGCGCCCAAAACCATGAACGCATGCCCAGGGCTATGCAAGATGAAGTTAATGCCATGATGCGGCGAAAACGCACTCAAGATTTCGGGCGCTTGCACAATGTTAATAACGCCCAAAACCGCGAGAGTGACAAACCAGAGCGTCATTAGCGGGCCGAAAAATGCGCCCACTTTCGCCGTGCCGTAACTCTGAAATAGAAACAAAACAAAGGCAATCGCGACCGAAATAGGCACGACATAGCTGGCAAATTTGGGGTTATAGACGGCCATGCCGTCTACCGCGGACATCAAAGTCATTGCCGGCGTGATCACGCCATCGCCAAAAAATAGCGCGGCGCCGATCATGCCGATCAAAATTGCAATGTAGCGATTGCGCGCAGTCGTTAGTTTTTGCAAGCCCAGGGCCATGAGCGACAGCGTGCCGCCTTCGCCTTTATTGTCTGCGCGCAAAATAAAGGTGACGTATTTGAGCGATACGACGATCGTCATCGCCCAAAACATCAAAGACAGCACGCCAAAAATATTAAGCGGGTTCAGCGCTAAACCGTGCGCGCCGTTAAAGCATTCCTTGATCGCATACAGCGGGCTGGTGCCGATGTCGCCGAAAACCACGCCAACGGCCCCAACCACCAAGGGCATGAGCTTGCCGTGGCTGTGGGCCCCATGTTCTGAGTGGGTGGGCGCTGAGTTTACGGACGCCGAGTTTACGGACGCCGAGTGCGCAGGCGCTGACGCTTCAGGCGACGCAGGTGTTTCAGACATAGCAGATGGGCCTTACTTATCAAAAAAGGAGGGCAAAGGCGCGAGTTCACGACCAACGGCGTCGAGTGCGTCATGCGGCGCGAAGAATACGCCCCTTTTGCGCTGCTGTTCAGTCTTGCGCACTCGGCATAAATAGGAGTAGAGAAATAAAGCTGAGGGGGTATTCTTGGTTGTGCGGGCTAGCGCATAGTTCTTAGCAATCACTAAGCAACTTGCAATTGTCAGCGCGCGCGAAGTCTGCGACAGTTCAGCTTCCCCACATTGGTTGATGCATGCGCAATGGAATGGCTTGGCTTCTTGCTCTTTGCTTGTGCCGCAGCAGTAGCTGCGTGGCTGTTTTTGCGTTTGAAACGTTTTGAGGCGGGTGCGGTTGCCGCCAGCGATGAGTTGAAGAAACTTCAAGCCTCGCAATCGCAAGTCATGCACACGACCAAATTGGCCTCGCTCGGGCAAATGGTGGCGGGCGTTACCCATGAAATCAACACGCCGCTGGGTTTTTTGCGCAGCAATGCCCAAGTTGTGACTGAGTTGATCGACGAGCACAAGCAAGTTATCGACAAAATTTGTACCGCGTTGGCGCGTTTCGCGGCACTTAACCCGGCGGATCCAAAATTGCAAGCGGCACTGCCGGGCGCGCTGCTAAAAATGCGCTCGGCGCTAGCGAATGATGCACGCTTGAGTGAAAGCAAAGAATTGTTGACTGATGCGCTGGAAGGCGTGGATCAAATATCGAAATTGGTCAAGAACTTGAAAGGTTTTGCTAGGGTTGACCGGGATGGCGAAGACTTGTGGAATGTCAATGAAGGCATCGATAGCGCCTTAATCATTGCGCACCACCAAATGCGTGATCGCATTGAGGTAATTCGCCACTTAGCCGCCGTTCCTTTGGTGCGCGTGGTGCCTTCCCAGATCAACCAAGTATTTTTGAATTTGATTACTAATGCCGCACAAGCGATGGAAGAGCGCGGCACCTTGACGGTGACTTCGAGGCGCAACGGCGACATGGTAGAAGTCGAGTTCACCGATACCGGCAGCGGTATTCCTGCAGATGTGTTGCCCAAAATTTTCGACCCGTTTTTTACCACCAAGCCGGTAGGGGAGGGCACGGGGCTGGGTTTATCGATCGTGCATAAGATCTTGACGGCTTATGGCGGCAGCATTGCGGTGAGCTCGGCACTTGGGCATGGCACTAGTTTTGTCGTCAGTTTGCCGGTGGATTTTGCCGCGCTGAAAAGCCACGGTTTGGGGCAAAGCATGAGCGAGGCAGGCCATGAGTGAAGAGCAAGCCAGCACCGAGAAACCCAGTATCGAGAAATCCAGCGCCGGGCGGATCCGTATTTTATGTATCGACGACGAAGCGCGAATTTTGCGTGCGCTGCGCGCGCTGTTTCGGGAACACGACGTCTATGTCACTAGTGAGCCCAAGTTAGCGATACGCTGGGCGAAAGAAAAAGATATCGACGTGATTGTTTGCGACCAGCGCATGCCGCAAATGTTGGGCGTAGACGTATTGCGCGAAATAAAAATGGTGCATCCGCGCGCGATGCGGATATTGCTGACCGGCTACTCAGATTTGAGCGCCGTGCTGGCTTCAGTGAACGAAAGCGAGGTGTTTCGCTTCATCAATAAGCCCTGGGACAATGACGAACTGCGCAAGACCGTGCTGCAGGCGGCGGGTATTGCCCGCGACGTGCCTTTGCTGGCGATGGCACCGATTTCTGAAAAAGAAAAGGATCAGGCGCGTCAAGCAGCGGGGGTATTGGTGATTGAAGATGACCCGGATACGCAAAACCGCTTGCGCGAAATTTTAGGCGGCCACTATCAGGTGCGTTTTGCCGCAACCGCTGAGCGCGCCTTGCAAGTGCTTGAGCAGCATGAGACCGGCGTGGTGATTTCGGAAGCGGAAACCGGCGCCGGTGACTGGACGCAACTGATCAAACTATTGAAAAAATATCATCCGCAAATCCCAACGGTGGTGATTACCGAACGCGCGAATGCGCAGGTCGCGATTGATTTAATCAACGAAGGCCAGGTGTATCGCATGCTGCTCAAACCGGTGCGTATGGGCACCTGTAGGTTGAGCGTCGAAAGCGCCATTAGCCATTACTGGCAGCTTAAAAATAACCCGCAAGCGCTGCGCCGATTTGCCGTTGCTGAAACCAAAACTTCGGTGCTGCCGAGCTGGCTTTCCGCCTCCTTGCTGAATCGCATCAAGATGATTCCACAACGATTGTTGGGTGTAGGCCGTGCTTTCACGCAATAGCGTCTAGCGTCGGGAAAAAAGTTTTTTCGCGCTTAACCCCAAGCCGTTAAGCGCCGCGTAGCAGATGGGCCCCCACCCACAACGGAGTCCATCATGCTGCAGCTTCAATCCAAAAATACCCAACGTCCACTGACCTTAGCCCTAGCGCTTTCGCTGGCCTTGCTCGCGGGCTGTGATCAAGCCAGTCGCCCGCAACAGGAGGCTGGTGCTATCGACAATGACCGCGCGCGCTCTGCATCCGGTCGGCTTTATGAGGCCGATAAAGCGAAGTTAGAGAGCCGACAAAGTCCTGAGCCGATGCTGGCGGATATGCCCAGCACCGAGGTGAGTACGCAATCTAGCGACAGCACGCCATTGATGCAAACGCCGGCCGATAACGCAGTCGTGACTGGCAATAAGAAAGACTACGCAAGTGTCGCCGCCGCGCAAGCACCGGTAGCGCAAGATTCACGCACACGTCGCGGTGAAATTGAATTGGCAAAGCCAGTCCCTGCGCCGGGCCTAATCGTTACCGAAGAGAAAGAAATTGCGGTTCTAGAACCCGCCGATCATGCCGAATTGGTCGTCGATACCGAGAACTACGAACACACGCCGGTGAACCCGATCAAGCAAGCCGCGCTCGAACCGGTGTCCACGTTTAGCATCGACGTTGATACCGGTTCCTACACCAATACGCGGCGCATGCTGACCCAAGAAAATCGTTTGCCGCCCCACGATGCCGTGCGCGCAGAAGAATTTATCAACTATTTTGACTACGGCTATAAGCAACCCGCAAATCGCGCGCAGCCGTTTTCAGTGACCACCGAACTCGGTACGGCACCTTGGAATGCCAAACACGAGCTACTGTTGATCGGCCTAAAGGGCTTTGAGATGCAAAAAAGCGAAATTCCTGCGGCGAATTTGGTGTTTTTGCTGGACGTTAGCGGTTCCATGGACGAGCCGAATAAACTGCCGCTAGTAAAAGCCTCGATCACCCAAATGGTAGAACGCCTGAGCGCGCGGGATCGCGTTTCGATTGTGGTTTATGCCGGTGCGGCAGGCCTCGTGTTGGAACCTACGCCCGGCGATCAACGCGACAAAATTTTGGCGGCATTGAATCAGCTAAGCGCAGGCGGTTCGACCAACGGCGGCGAGGGCATCGAGTTGGCGTATCAATTAGCCAGCGCAAACAAGATTCCCGGTGGCGTCAATCGCATTATTTTAGCCAGTGACGGCGATTTTAATGTTGGGCAATTCAATCAAGACAAGCTGAAAGAATTTGTCGCGGGCAAACGCGAGAGTGGCGTCAGCTTTTCCACGCTCGGCTTTGGCTCCGGCAATTACAACGATGCCATGGCGGAACAATTGGCGGATGTCGGCAACGGCAAATATAGCTATATCGATACACTCGACGAAGCCAAGCGCGTGTTGGGCCAGGAAATTGCGGGCAGCCTGTACACCATCGCTGGCGATGTCAAAATTCAGATTGAATTTAATCCGACGTTGGTTTCCGAATATCGCTTGATCGGCTACGACAACCGCATGTTGGCGCAGGAAGATTTCAACAACGATAAAATTGACGCCGGTGACATCGGTGCTGGTCACACGGTGACGGCACTGTATGAAATTACCCGCGTGGGCTCCGGCGGCGAAGCAATTGACCCATTGCGCTACGCCCCGAAAAACAGTGCCACCGGCGGCAAGGAGCTAGCGTTTCTAAAGCTGCGCTATAAATTGCCGAATCAGTCTCGCCGATCAGGCGACACGGCAGATATGTCGGAAAGCGTGCTGATCACCCAAGCCATTACACCTAAAGCCCAGTCCAGCTATCGCCTGCAATACGCCGCGATGGTCGCGGCATTTGCCGAACACCTGCACGGTGGCAAATATCTAGGCAAGTTCGGTCTAAACCAGATTGAGCAAGCATTGCGCAAGGTTGAACAGCCAGAAAAAGCCGAGTTACTGTCCTTGATTGCGATTGCCAGGCAGATTGAAGCGCCGCTTGCGCAACCCCCGGTGGCTCAAGTTGAGATTTCGGTGCCTGCGGGGAAGTAAAAAATGCTTAGTAGGCTAGGGGTTGTGCAAGCAACCCCTAGCTCATTTACTTTCCAACTAAATTATTGCGGCCCAATGGGCTGTGCGGGATCACCAAACAAAGTGATCGAGTAATTTGATTCCAAATGCTCGGGTGCCGATTGCGCTAAGTTGACTTTTGCTGACATCAACGCTTCGCCGATGGTGCGCACCACGGGAGGTGTTGCTGCACTGGGGCCTTGTCCAAAGTAGCCATCTTCAAGTAAATCAAAAAATCGGGTACCTAAGGCGACGTGGCTGGCATCTTCCGCCAAGCTGGTTGAACCCAAAACTGCAGCCGCTAGGCCTGGCCCCCCCGCGGTGGCACGTAACATCAGCGCGTGGCTCATGGTGTTTTGTTCTGGCATGGCAAAGTAGCTATTCCAACAGCCCCACTGACTGATAATTGCTGGCGCGCCGCTTCGAATAATTGAATTGGTTTGGCTGGTGTCAAGGATATTGTCGAAACCCCAACGGTTTGGGCTAGAGTGACCGATGTAGCTGACCCAATCGGCATCACCCGCGAGGGCGGCGCGTACTTGTGTTCGTGCTTGAGTAAGGCCAACTTCGTCAGCTAAACCATACGTCACGCTTTGGTTTGCGCGTAAATGGCTTTGCAATGCGTGCGCATTGGTATCAAAGTGCTCACCCGCACCCGACTTTGCAGCGGCGATAAAGTAACGGTTAAAAGGGGCGTTTGCGCGCTGGATAATTGCTTGAATCGCGGTACTTAGTTCTGCGTTTGTTCGCACGGGTAACCTACCGATTGCGCGCTCGGGCGCTCCGTCGCTATTTGCATCAACAAATGGCGTGTCAGTTAAGGCGAAGCGCACAATAGGATCGGCCGCTCGATAGAACCCGGGCACAAAGCTTTGCGCCCCTAGCCCTAAATTATTGTCGTAGTCATAGCTATCGCCCCCAACTAAAAGCACGAAGCGCGGGTCGATTTCAGCGATTACTGCGCGGATGACTTCTGGATCAGTTTGATGATCTGACCCTGCCGCATAAATCGCGTCAGTTGTGACGATGCGGGTAGTTAACCCACGTTGCTGTTGCAGGCTAACTAATGCCGACAAATCGTCAGAAAATTGCGGATGGCTGATAATCAAATAGTCCGTGTGAGCTAAACTAAGCTTCGGCGGGCTCGCTGGCGTTAGTGCGGGATTTGGTATTTGCTGCACCGTCCGCGCTTGCACGCGCAGCACATTTGAATTGAGCAAAGCATTGTTCGACACGCTATCTCGCAACACCTTGCCATCCAAGGTTTGCGTCCAAACACTCGTATCAGATGAAATTCCACTGACTGAAAATCCCGTGCGTGTCTCAAAACTACCGGCGAAGAAGGAGTCGCTTACCGAACTAGTAGTGAAGGCATCTGCAAGTGGACCGTTGGTAAGCTCCAGAGCGCGGCCATAGCTAATGCGAATGCTGTCCAGAGCAATTAAATCGAGCGAATACCCGGTATCCAAAGGTACCCGAATCGACAGTGTGTTTTGCGTCTGTAGTTGAGCGGTAGGAACGGTTGCCTGCAAGCGATAGGCGGTCAAGCCATCGAAGCGCGCTTCCGCAATTTTGGTGCCGTTTAGCCACAATTGCACACTGTGATCGTTGCCAGATTGAAGTTCGGTTTCGGGTAAGTCGACACCGCCCCAAACATCCACTTCTATCGTTGCTGTGCTGCTGTTATGCCCTGGCAAACTAAACGAACGCGTGCGCTCTGCTGGTGCACCGTTGGCAAGAATGCGTTCGTCAAACCACGGTGATACACCCGGTGCGCTAAAGCTATAAATACGGTCTGCGGTCAGCTCTAAAGTTTCGTTAATTGAACGAGTTGGGCCGGCAAAATCAGCTAAGGCACCTGAGCCGACATTTTGTGCGGCGGCAGCATTTATACTCAACGAGTAGTAATTGCTTTTGCCATACAGGCTGCTGCTTGGCGTACCAATCCACTCAACCGCACAGCTGTTCACCGTGCTATTGGTGCAAACGATTGCGCGCGGTATCGCTGTCGCACCGTCGAACAACGCAAGTTCATGCATATTTGCAACCGCAAGTCCGGCAGCCTCAATTTGACTGAACGTAACGCGCTGGATGCCCGCATGGCGTACTTCCGCGCGCACCGCTGCAACACTGGTGCTGCGCTGTTGCCGTGCGCTATTGGCCGCGCGGATTTGCGGCCAATTCAACGGCTGTAATTGGACGTCTGCGCCTGTGCCAGCACCCACAGGCAACGCTGGATGGAATCGGCTACGGCCTAAAATATCGATGTCCTCAATACGTATTTCGCTGATGTCAGCTGCTGCAACGCGACGTACATATTGCGCACCAATGAACGAGTCAGGCCGCTCTGATAAAATCAAATCTGGGTGTAGCGGGTACCAATCGCTATTGGCATTCGCGCGGCCCCAGATGCGTGACCCTAGATGGCCTATTTCTGTGGCAGTGGCAAAACGAACTTCGATATCGCCAGCAATTCGTGCCGACTCTAATTTGCTCAAGCTAACCGGAGATGTAACAAAATCGCCGCCAAAAATAGCGACACCGATCGTTTCATTGCCATGACCTCGTTCCGCGTCTAAATCGGCATCTTCATCAATTCTACTTTGCATGCGCACGGAAGGGTTGCCCGGAGCCACCATGGCACAGCGGCGCGTCCAGCCGCCGTCAGTTTCAGTACGCGACTGCTTACCGGCAAAGCCACGCAGATTTGCCGCAACAATGGATACCCCGCTTGGGAAGTTCAAGTTCGTATCGGTACACGTGCTGCTGACTGTGCCGGTTCCTGTAGCTAGCCCAATATTCGTCGCACTTCCAGCTTGTGTGATGCGTTGCGACACGCCGCTTTCAATGGCAATGTAGCCATAGCGTTCGTTAACAGAGACACCTGTGGGCGCGGTGTCGTCGTCATCAACTTCTGAGGCTTCCAAGGCAAATTGAAAGCCGGACGCGTTAATAGTGCTGGCGACCGCAGTAAGAAAGGGTTCGCTCGCACCGGTGATGGCCGCAGGGGTGGCAACGGTATTTAAATCGCTGCCTTCGTTGTTCATTGTTTGCACGCCGCTGAGCACGATTGGTGCGACGCCGAAATTAAGATTGGTGTCATCGTTAACTTCAAAATTTGTGTTGGCAAAAGCCGCAGATGGCCAACCGCTAAATCCGCTCGCAGTACTGCGAATGGTTTGGGTGGTATCAATGGTGCCTACCTTGACTAAAGCGCCCATTCCGGTGCCGCGAACTTCTTCGTTACTTGCGCCTAATGCAAGCGCAATGATTGGAGTATCGACGCGTAAACGGTAGCTGCCTTTGGTCGCAGCGAGCCAATGCACCGTCATGCTACTGCCTGCACCGGTGCAGGTGGCGCAGTTGGCGATCGATGCGGGTGCTTCGACTTGCACCAACTCAAAGCCAGTGCCGGTAACATTGCGTATCCGCACTGTTTGCGGATCGCTATCTTCACTGCTGGGTTGCACGATGACCACAGGAGGTTCAACGGTCAAATAAGGTGTTGCAAAGCGCACGGCAGTCGCTGAATTGGCGCCGGTGCCCGTTGCTGGCAAGGTAATGGAACCTACCTGTATGCCAGGGCCACACGGGCGAATGTCGGCGGGGCAAAGATCACACGCATCGCCGATCAAATCGCCGTCACTATCTAGCTGGTTGTTGTTAGCGACACCGGGGCAGTTGTCTTGTGCCGTACAAATGCCGTCCAAATCAAAGTCGCCGCTGCTTTCAGTTCCTGCACACACGCATACGCGTTTACCGGTGGTTGCCCAACGGCCAATTTCGGTAACGCCCCCACCCACTATTGTGGGCGTACCTTGGGTATCGGCATGCTGATTGAATAGCCAAAAGCACTGATTGTTCGGATCCACATCGCTGCCGGAATAATCGCCCCAGCGGTTTGCACCGCTGCTGTCGGATGTGAAGGTACGTACATAAGAAGCTAAACCAGCTTTCATCAAAATCGAAGCAGAAGTTGTTCCGGCCGCGTCACTGGCACGGCGGGTAACGTAGTAGGAGCTACCAAAAATGCTGGCGTTCGAGGCGGAAAAGCCAACCACCATATGGCCATAGTCGTTGACGGAAACCGCTGGGTACATTGTCGGCGTGCCCGCGCCAATGTCTTCGCCGCCCACATATCCGGAGTCCGCCAAGGTCAAGGCCGCCAAAGTCGCGGTGTTAAGTCGATACCAACGCACGGTTTCGTGCCCAGCGTTCGCGTCACCCACGTTTGGGATCACGGTTTGGGCCGCGTATAGCTGATTATTACGCCATACGGCATCGGAACTGCGCCGATCCCCCGTTTCCAGGCGTTTGGTTGCACCGGATTGTTGTGCTCTTGGGAACGCGGTTAAATGTGCATCAATATTGCCCAGTGAAATTAATTGTTCGTTCAATGCAGGTGTCCCAAGTGGAGTATCAATTCGTACTACTCGCATGAAATCAGTGCCAGCGCCGTTTGCCAGTCCAAACGATGTTAAAAAAGTACCGACATTGGCACCTAAAGTGCCTGCAGGCCGTGCTGGCATAGTAGAAAGGTTAAAGGCGCTGACAATTCCGGGATTAATGACGCTGACGGTGGGGGCGGTGCCCGCATAAAGTTGCGTTTTATTGGTAATCCACATTCGTGTTTGGCCGCAATTCGCATTGTTTGAAAGGCGAAACATATTTCCAGTGATGTAAATCGCTTCCTCGTCGACTGCCAGGCCTGGGTAGTCCATCCAGCAATTGTTACCGCCAATGTTCTCTACGGCGTTGATCGCAGTTGCGAACCAAGTGCCATTGGGATCCGCATCATCAGATGCGGCGACAAAAATTCGAGACGTTGTCGCCGTTAATTCTAGCGTCACCACCACCCAGCGGTTTGTATAAGTGTCGTAAACCACCTTGGGGTCAAAGGTGGCATTTGCTGGCGTAAGTGCTGAAAAAAAGCTCTGCAGCGATGAATTTAACGTCTGTACTGGGGTTGTGGCGTTAGTGTGAAACTGGATCACAGTGTTGCTGACGCTAACGATATGGCCCGGGCCACTAGCGGCATGCGAATCAGGCGGAATAAACACACTGCCAGAATTGACTGCTGCGTTGTTGGCGAAGGTATTCCCAGCAAATTCAGGCTGTGGTCCTGGAATGGCTTTCGCTGTGGTGCTGGCAACTCCAGAACTAGATTCGCTGGTGTTTAATAGAAATCCGATGCCACGCGTACCGGCGACGGCCGGTGTACGTTTGGGTTCCGCGATCTCTACGACTTGTAAATTAGGTGGAATCGGCCCGGAGGTGTAGCTGACTTCCGGCCTGATCAAAACATTTCCTACCGCACGAGTAACGGCGTTGCCGAATTGCCGCTGCATAACAGCCTCGTCGCTTTGCGCCGATTGAGAAATTTTGCTCGGGTCAGCCAGATTAGTTTCGGGTGGCGAAATTGAAGCGCAGCTGCTCAACAGGCTTATGATTGTTAATGCCGAAATGATTCGCACAGTAATACTCCCCAAGGATGTGGCGTTAATTCTATTGCACCTTGGCTTTGATAGCGCATTCGGTATGACGAACTTTATGTTCACGAGAGCTAGATCGGACAGCAATCCCGAAAATATCGAATCAAATTACTCGATTACGCTGTTTGGTGATCCGGCGGCGGTGCTGCGTTAACTCAAACTTGCTAATACAACTTCACTCAAAGCCATCGGCCAAATACCCGTCCAAATAGATGCCCGCTAGTCGTGCAATTACTGCAGCATCCATTTTTAGAATGCCGCCCGCTAAGGCCCTGGCGCCGGTCATGTTTTGTGGCAGGTCGGTGCTTTCATGGTAGTGCGGGTAAATTCCGGCACCGTTTTCCCAGGTGAAGGCCGAAGGCACACCGGCCTGCAAAAAATACACGTGATCCGAGCCGGGATTTGGGTTGGTGCTGGTGATGATGTTTAGCTCAGGCGCATAGGTGGCCGCGGCATTCGATAGCGCATCGATAAGGCTTTGGTGTACCGGCGTGCTTTCAATTCGCGCCGTGTTTAGACCGGTGGCATCGAAGCCAATCATGTCCAAATTAAGCATCAGCTTGACCTTGCTGATTTCGCCCGAGGCAGTCAGTGATTCGACGTAACGGCGGCTGCCCATCAAGCCCTGTTCCTCGCCGGAGAAACACATGAATAATATCGAGCGATCGGTTTGGATACTGGCAAACACGTTCGCCAACTCAATCACCCCGGCGCAGCCAGAGGCGTTGTCGTTCGCACCGGGCTGTGGGTTCGCCACACCATCACAGCGCGAAGGGTTGCGCGAATCATAGTGCGCGCCAATCACTATCCATTCGTTTGGCAGGCTGGCGCCGGTTTTCTGGCCGATAATGTTGGGCAAATTAATTGGCGCGGGCGTCGGCGTACAGCCCGCAACGTTGGCAAGTTGAAAATTAAAGTCCGTAGGCGTCAAGCCTTGCTCGACAAAGCGTTGACGTATCCAGTCGCGTGCCGTGAACAAACCGGCGCTGAAACTATTGCGATTGAATGTGGACAAATCACTCATCGTTTGAAACCAGCGATTCGCATCGACGCGCGCCACGATTTGCGCAATTTCGCTAGCAACCGGCTCTATTTCCGCTAAATTTTCTTCATTGCTACGTGCGCGCGCCACAATCCGATTGCTCGGTAGCTTGCTAAGGTTCGGGTCGCGCAGGACCTGCAGCGAATTTATTGCGGGCGGTTGGCGGATCAACTCATAGCCACCCACCGTTGCCCAAATTCTGTGCGACTGAAAATCGCCGCACAGATGCCCGAGGGTAATCAGCTCCTCTGGCGCGGCATTGCCTGGACCTAAACGCGCGCCGTGCAATGTTGCAAAGGAATTAAGTGACGCCGGTTCCACGCCCAGCAAAAGCTCGCTGCCAAATTCCACCGACCAAAGCACACCAGTGCGTGATTTAAGCTGAGACAGCGCGGCCGCACCCTTGTAATTAATATCAATAATGACCGTGGGTGCGGACTGCGCATATGCGGTGCCGCCGAGGCCTAAAAAGGCGATTGCGAGCAGCGATCTGAGGGTTAGCGTGCAAGGCTTGCGAGCCATGAATTCGTCCTATGTTTTTAAAACGCCCCGGTTTTATTGCTTAACTGCTGAGCAAATGTACACCCAACGCCCGCACCATTATTAAAACGCCGCCCTTTTTCTGGTAATACGATTCATTCGCATTTGTGTTGCAATTAAGAATCATTCGCATTAGTCTGGCGCTTCCTTAGCCGATCCAGCCATCTAATGCTCATCGCCACATTTCTCATGGGCCACGCCCTTAGCCAAGCCGCCAGCCCGGATACACGCCGGGAAGCCGAGCTTGACGCCGTCACGGTCGTTGGCACCAAAACCGAACGCGTCTTAGCCAGCACGCCGGGTACGATCACGATCAAAACCAGCGCCGCACTGCGGCGTGAATTGGCGCAATCCATCAAAGATGCGCTGCGCTATGAAGCCGGCGTTAGTGTGCGCAATCAGCCATCTCGGTTCGGTTTGGCGGGCTTCAACATTCGTGGGCTGGATGCGAATCGCGTGTTGATTGAAGTCGATGGCGCGCGTGTCGCGGATGGTTTTTCGATCGGCAGCTTTAGCAATGCCGGGCGTGATGCGGTCGAACTGGATGTGTTGAAACGCATGGAAATCGTGCGCGGTTCGGCGTCTAGTCTGTACGGCTCGGCAGCGATGGGCGGCGTTGTCGCGTTCACCACGCGTGATGCGGTTGACTTTCTAAACCCCGGGGAAAGTTTCGCGGCGTCCGGGCGGGTGGGAAGTTCTGGCGCGGATAATGGCCGCTTTGCTAGCTCGACCGTCGCCTTTGGCAGCGAACAAGCGGGCGCGTTTATTTCATTCTCGAATCGCGAATACGAGCCCACCGACACCTTCGGTAGTCGCGATGTGATTGGTAGCACGCGCGACGTGCCGAACCCGCAGGACAGCACGCGCCGTGCGCTCCTGGCAAAGTTCAACGGTGTTTTTGGCGAGGCACAGAAAATCGCGCTGACCTTTGATGCCTCTAAAAGCGCCATCGATACCGAGGTGCGAAGCTCGCTCGGCGCGGTGAATTCAGGCCCGTCTGTGATCAATACCACGGCGCTATTTGGCGATGATCAAGCCGAGCGCCGACGCATGGCTGTGGACTATCAGTGGCAGCCACAATTGGCGGCCTTCGATTTGTTAGGCGTGAAGCTGTATCAGCAAATGAGTGAAACCGAGCAGCGCACGCAGGAATTGCGCACCTCCAACACGCGCGGCGTTGCCACGCCCGCTGAGCGGCTGCGCAGCTTTCAATTTGATCAAGTTTTGCGCGGCGTCGATGTGCGTGCGCAAAAATCGTGGCCGCTGGCGGCCTTGGGCGGCGGCACGCATCGGCTGACCTATGGCCTGAGCGCGTTGGCATCTGAGACAGATCAGCTGCGTGATGGCAGTACGCGTAATCTGATTACCGGTGTGGTTTCTACCGTGGTCGGCCCCGATGCGTTTCCCGTGCGGGATTTCCCGCGCTCGCAAACGCGTGAAAGCTCGGCCTATATTCAAAGTGAGCTGGATTTTACCGATATCGGTTTGACGCTGATTCCTGGCTTGCGAGCGGATCAATTTCGCTTGCGCCCAAAGACCGATGCGATCTTCAGCGCCGACAACCCTGGCATTACGCCGACAAACTTGAGCGAGTCGGCGATTTCGCCGAAACTGAGTATGCTGTATCAACTGCGGCCTGGCTTGGCGCTGCACAGTCAACTCTCGACCGGTTTTAGGGCACCACCTTATAACGACGTCAATGTTGGCTTTACCAACTTGCAATTTGGCTACACGGCGATTCCCAATGCCGCATTGAAGAGCGAATCCAGCAGAAGTTTCGAGTTGGGAGTGCGCGCCAACGGCCCAGGCGGGTATGTGGATTTAGTGAGTTATCAAAACCGTTACACGGACTTCATCGAATCGTTCGTGTTGCTCGGTGTGAACCCACAAACACAGATTTCGACCTTTCAATCGCAGAATTTGGGCCGGGTGCGGATTCGCGGCACCGAACTGCGCGCGCAGGCTTTCTTGGGCGAATTCTTTCCGAGCTTGGAAGGGTTTGAGCTGCGCAGCGCGATTGCCACTAGCCATGGCGACGATGTAGAACGCAAGCTACCGCTAGCGTCGATTGATCCGACTAAAGCCGTGCTGGGACTCAGCTACGGACGCGAAAGTTGGCGGGTCGAGCTGATTGGAACCGGTGTGCAGCGTAAAGGCCGCGTCGACGACAGCTTTGGCCTACAGTTTCGCCCCGGCGGCTACGCTAGTTTTGATTTGCTCGCTGAATACAAATTTAATGCAACTGCGGCATTGAATATCGGGGTCTTTAACTTAGGCGACCGTCAGTATTTCGATTGGAGCGATGTGCGCGGGCGCCCCGCGACTGATCTGGGAATTTTGCGATTTAGCCGCCCCGGCCGCAGCGTCAATGCTGCCCTCAACTTTACTTGGTGATGATTATGAAACTAGCAATGTTTATCGCGTTGTCCACATTCTGCAGTAGCGCGGCACTGGCCTATGGCAACAAGGCGAACGAAGTCAAAGCGGCTGCGCCTAAAGCAGCCGACGTCAAAGCACAAGCATTAAGCCGCCAATACACTTTCGCTTGGAAATTCATCGACGGCGATAGCATGGCGCCCCGTGGCGGCAGCACGCAAGGCATTCCCACCACGTTGGCACCCGTGCCGAGCAAAGCCTGGCAAAGCTTGCAAGCGGCCTCAAGCGCCAGTGAAAAAGACCACGCGGCGATTTTGGCAATGGCCGGTGAGTACCGCGTTAGCTTTGATTTCATTGAGGTTGCGGGCTTTAACGTGGATGCGGCGGGCAAGGCATTTCAACCCGCTAAGCCTTATCAAAGCTGGGGTACGGAAAAAATTTACGTCATCGACGATCGTGCAGGATTCATTTCTTTGCAGCATGTTTTGGTCATGCATATCGTGACTGAGCCAGGTAAGCCGGTACAAACCATGCTGACCAAACATTGGCGGCAAGATTGGCAGTTTGAGCCCAAATCACATGTTGTCTATCTAGGGCCGCACCGCTGGCAGCAGGTGCCAGTCAGTGCCGCGCACGCCGCCGGTAGCTGGAGCCAAACCGTGTATCAAGTCGATGACTCGCCGCGCTACAGCGGGGTAGGGCGCTGGCTGCACCAAGGCAATTACTCCAGCTGGCAGGGCAGTGAGGGCCTACGCCCACTGCCTAGGCGCGAATGGAGCGTGCGCAGTGATTATCAAGCCTCGTTAGGAACTAACCGACACACCATTACCCCGAGCGGCTGGGTGCAAGAAGAGCAAAACAACAAAGTGCTGCTAGACAACGCGGGATCGCTGCGCGCAGAAAATCCGGTTTTAGCGCGTGAATATGGCTTTAACCGCTACGAGTTAATCAGCGGTAGTGATTTTAGCTTGGGCGATGCCTATATGGTCAAAACCGCAGCGCTGTGGCTAGCAGTGCGCAGCGAGTGGGCGGCGCGTTTGAACACTGGAAATCGCATCAGTTTAAAAGCCGCACCCGATCAGGGCGCGCTGTATCTGGGGTTGTTTGAGCGCGCAGAGACGGTTGCAGCGGATGCAGATGCGGCCAAGCTAAAAGTCGAGGTCAAAACCATGCTCGACGCTTACCTAAGTCCATAGCCGCAAAGAACCCGCCATGGACACCGTCTTTTGCACCTGCGCCCGTCACGCCCGAGAACATACGGGCAACTTGGATATGCACTGTTTTCAACTGACGCTGGCGTTGCCCTTTGCCAGCGCCAATGTGTTTGACTGCTTGCGTGATTTATCGTGTTTGGTGCACTGGTGGCCGCACGCAAAAAGCATCCAGCCGTTGCCGCCGGGCTTGTGCAATGTCGGTGATATGGCGATTTTTAGCTTGACCAAAAGCGATGCGCTGTTACGCGTGTTGATTTTTAAGCCGGGTAAACGCATGGTGTTGGCGCTGGGATTAGAACCCGGCTTGGTGCTGCTGGATTTGTCGGTAAAGGGCGACGGCGAGTCTTGCGGTGGCAAGGCACAAGAATCGTGCGAACTGCAATTTCGCTTGGAAACGCCACGCAGCGGGCAGCCGATTCGGGAACTGCGGCAATGGCTTTGGCTGCGTACTTTGGGCGCACGCGCCGCTGCCGGAATGGAGCGGCATTTACGTAACTCTGAGCGTGTTTATGCGCCGCTTATGCCCGTAATTCAGCCTGTGCAGCGCTAAGTTTTGCACACCTAAATTTCAACGATGAAGTGATGTTCTAAAATGTTTAAATCATACAAATCTCTTGTGCTGAACGCGTTTGCGGCCAGCGTGCTAGTGGCCGCAAACGCCGACGCGTTCGAGGCGCAAAATTTAGCGTTGTTGCGCGTGGGGGATGGAGTTTTGCCGCTTTCCAGTGCCGGCTACAACAGCGCGCCTATGTTTGAGCCGGTGACCGAATTATTGCCGAACACCCCGAACAGCGCGTTACGCGGCCTGGCCTTTACGCCAACGTCAAATGATGCGCTTTACAAAAACGGCTTCGAGGAAAATTAAAGTGCCAAACAAAAAGTCGACATTAACGACGCTGATGAATTTGGCAGTCAACGATAGTGATTACGAATACGCCGTTACCGGCAGCGTCAGCTGCGAGCGTGCCTGGAACTTAATCATGCAGCAGGGCAATAGCCATTTCGAGCATGGCCGCTATTTGCGCGCGCATTCGGTGTACAGCGATGCCCTGGCCTTGGCGCACGCGCATTTAAGCGAATGGCAGAGCGTGCTTGATGGGTTAAAAGCGGTGGTGGTTAGCGCCTTAAACTTGGCGGCCACTGAAGTCGCGTTGGACGATATCCCAGCCGGTGCCGCGCAAATTTGTCAGGTGCACGCGTGGGTGTTGGCTATGGGCCGCAACCAACAACTGCCGCTGGATATCCGCCGTGCGGCGCTGCAATTGGTTAATCGAACTTTTGTTGAACTGAAGCGCTTCCAGATGTCGCACGGCAATTTCCCCGAGTTGACTTACTGGCTGGATAACAGCTGTGTCTGTAGCGCGGTCGCGCAGTGTCAAATGCCACGCAGCGAGCTCGCGCGTGACCAGGCCACACCTGCGCGGCTGAATCAGGGAACAATTCATTAACTTCAAATTTGAATAAGCTTGGTGAACGCACACACGATTCGCGTGCGCCGAGGCCGTTTCGCAGATCGTTAGACTCAGCACTACTCAAAGCCTTCGTTTAATAACGAAGCAATGAAACGCCGGTAGTGCGGAATTCAGCAATAATTTTGAGGCAGATTGCGCACGCCAACTTCGACTAGAATTTAGCGCTTTAGCGGGGCAATTGAATGTTCAAACAGCTCTTTCAGCGGCTCTCGGTAGCACCCACTTTGCCGAAGACACAAGCCGCAGCGCGCAAATTTGATGTGGCGGATTTCTATCGTGGGCCGGTACCGGAGGCTGATAGTGCGCAAACCGATGCCGCGATGGCGCTAGATGAAAAGTTGCGCCAAGCCTATTTTTGGATCGTCAATACCGCGATACTTTCACCGCATTATGATGTCGAATACCTGAGCGAGCCGCCGCCGCAGTTTTTGGTTGGCGATAAGAAATCACGGCTAACTTTGCCGACGGCGCAGAGTTATTCAAGCTATGTTTTATTGCCCCTGCTGAGCTTTGCCACCCAGCGCAAGTGTCTTTTTGTCGGTGGCCCTGGGCGTGGCAAAACCGCGAGCGCGATTTTAATGGGCGTGTTGGCGGGCTATCCGGTGCGTGAGGTCAAGCGCGCCATGCAGCATGGTCATCCACAAATGACGATCGCGGACTTGCTCGGAAATCCGCTGCCGGCCGATTTAATGCGCGCGGAAAGCACGCAAGATATCCGCATTAGTTGGCGACGTTGGCTGTCGATGCGGGTCAAAATTATTGATGAATACAACCGCATTCCGACGCGCACGCAAAGTGCGTTGTTGACGCTGATGGGCGATGGTTACGCGGAATTGATGGATCAAATTTTTGAAAGCCCGGCTTCGGCGTGGTTTTTGACCGCGAATGATGATCAGGGCGGCGGCACGTATCAAGTGATTGACGCCTTGCGTGACCGTATTGATGTCATCGTGCAGGCACTGCCGTTTAATCCGCGTTTTCTAGATCAGTTGCTGATGCGCATTGAGGAAAATTTGCAGCCTGAGCAAGCGGTACCGGCGCAGATTGTTTTTACCGAAGCCGAATTGGATCAAATGCAGGCGCAGGTGCGCGAGCTTGCAATTCCGGTGCCGGTGCGGCGGCGTTTGGAGTTTTTTGCTAGCCAATTTGAGCTTGCGGAAGCGGCGGGCGAGCAGTTTGAATACAAGGGAAAAGACACCGCCCGCCTTGCAGGCACTGACTGGGCTTGGTTGACGGCGCAAGACACCGGCCGCGATCGCATGAAAGATTTAGGTTGTCAGACCAAAAACGGCCTGTCGGTTCGCAATTTAATGACGCTGCTTATTTACGCCAAAGCGATGGCTTTTTTTCGTGGGCAAAGTGCAGTGGCATTAGAAGATTTACGCCAAGTATTGCCGTTTGTATTGAACGATAAGCTCAAGCCAGATTTGGATGCGCCTTTTTTTGCGGTGCCGAACAACGCAATGTATAAGAGTGATCGGATCGGCTGGTTACGCCAGCTGTTTGATGCGTCGTGTGCTGAATATGATCGCCTCGATTTGGATCGCACCGACCCGGTGGGCGTGCTTGCTGCGCAATTTGCTCAAGGTTTGGAGGGCTTAACTGAGAAGGACGCGGCGCGGCGCTTGACCGACATTGAGCGCTTGGTTGCCCAGCTTACCCAAGGCCGAAAACTCTACGGCCCGCTACACGATGATTTGATGCTGTTGAAATATTTGCATCAACGCTATCGCAATTATTTGCTTTGGGTACGGCAACAGTGAATGCGCCGCACGCTCAAAGTGCCAGCGAAAATGCGCTGCACGCCGCATTGCGTGACCGCCGTGATTACTTCAATGCGCGTTTTGAGTCCGCGCGCCATGCCGCGCCGCGTCTGAATTCTGAGGCGCTGTTTGACTTTATTCGGCTGGCATTAGCACCTTTGATTGCAGCGGTTGAATTGCAGTTGCCAGAGCGCGTGCCGGCAGTGGTTGATGCCGGTTTCGAGGTGGGCTTAAGCTTGGTGAGCGTGGGAATTTGGCCTAGCTCGCCGCGACTGGCCTTGCTCAAACGCGCCTACACGAGCACATTTTGTGCCTTGAGCCAGGCGATCGCGGCCGATCCGCAACGTTTATTGCCTAGGCTCAGCAACGCGGTACTGACACCGGGTCTAAATGCAGAGCTTTGGTTGGCGTGCATGGAAGGCATCGCGGGCGCGCTAACGACATCCGCGCAAGTTTTGGACGCCGGCATTGTTTGTGCTTGGCGCTGCGGCTTGGCGCATTACCGCGTTGCGGCGTTGACGCGCATTGAGCAATTGCCTGGTGCCGCACTATTGGCACTATTCGCGCCCAAAGATGGCGATGCTTGCGCGCTAAAAGCAGCGTTACGCGCGCAGCGCTGGCATCGCGCCGATGCGCCGCTGCAATCGAATCAGATCGCTGCCCGCATTGGTGCGTTCGTCGGCTTGGGCGGGTTGTTTAGCGCACCACCCACCGTGCGTTCGGATGGTGCTGATCTGTATGTCAGCAGTGGCGTCGCGCATTGGCTTTTAATTGCGGACAGTTATGGCATGAGTTTGCATGGTGCATTGCCTGAAGAATTAGACGCGATCCAGTTGCAAACCATGCTGCCGCAAGGCTTTGGCAAGGTTTTTCGGTGGCAAAACCCGCGCGCGCCTGTTGTGGGAATGGCCGGGCAACTTACTGAGCTTTCGCGCTGGGGGGCGATTACGAGCTTCGCTTGCACCGCTGATACCTATGCGATTACACATGCGCGCAGCTACGCCGTTACCTTGATTGCGAAGCCCGGATGAACGATTTCGATGCTCAAATTACTGCGGCGGAACAGCGCTGGCAGCAGGCGTGGCCGCAGGCGCTTAGCTGTTGGAGCAAATACACGCGCTTAAGCAATCCGATTTGGTGTCGCACGGCCCGTGCGGCAAAGCGCGAAGGTTTGTCCGCAAGTTTTGCCATGATTCGATTGGTGGATCAGCGCGTCGTGATTGATTTGGCGCAGCTTTGTAAAGGTGGTTTGGACGCCTATGCGGTGCAGGTGTTGGCGCATGAAATTGGCCACCATATCTATGCGCCGGGCAATTTGAGCGACCATGTACGCTCGATTGCACGCATGCGCCGGGCGTTGATCGATCAAGGGCATCGCGCACCGATGATTGCGAATCTTTATACCGATTTGCTGATCAATGACCGCTTGCAGCGCAGCGCTGAGCTGGATATGGCGGCAGTCTTTAGCCATTTGGTACGCAACGACCCAACGCAAACATCGCTACTTTGGCGGGTCTATTTACGCATGTACGAGCTGCTTTGGGCGCTACCCAGTACCAGTTTGTGTTTGCAGCCCTTGCCGGACAATGCCGAGGGCGATGCACGTTTAGGCGCGCGTTTGGTGCGGCATTACGCAGGCGATTGGTTACGCGGCGCGGCACCTTTTGCGATGTTGATGTATCCGCATTTAATCGCCGACAAGGAAAATAATGCGGCGCTGGATAAGCTGATGGACACCGAAGGCGCAGGTTTGCACGGCGAAGCCTATGGCTTGACCGAGATGGACGCCGATGAGAATGCCGGTGTGCATCCAGCGTTGGATCCAGCGCTCAATGGTGCAGCACTTGACGACGCCTTGCCGGATGCCGCCGCCGATGCGCGTGCTAAAGCCGCGCAAGCGTCAGCGCAGCAAAGCCAGGGTCAAGCGCGCGATCCGTTCGAGTATGGCGAGCTGCTGCGTGCGGCTGGCATTAAAATTTCGCCGCAATTGGCGACTATTCAATATTACCGCGAGCGCGCGTTGCCGCATTTGATCGCCTTCCCAACGCGCCCTGTGCCGCTGAGCCATGAACTAATCCCAGAAGGCACTAGCCCGTGGGAAGTGGGGGAACCGTTTGATGAAATTGATCGGCTGCAATCCTTATTAATTTGCCCAGTGCCAATTCCGGGCATAACCACCGTGCGCCGCGACTACGGCTTAAGCCCAGGCAGCGAGCCCGCGCGTGCGCCAATTGATCTCGATATTTACGTCGATAGTTCGGGCTCGATGCCCAATCCAGCGCAAAGTTTGTCCTATCCGGCGCTGGCCGGTGCGGTGATTGCGCTGTCGGCCCTGCGCACCGGCGCACGCGTACAAGTCACGCTGTGGAGTGGCAAAAATCAGCTAATGAGCACGGCCGGGTTCGTGCGCGAAGAAGATGCGATTTTGGCGGTGCTGACTGGGTGCATCGGCGGCGGCACCCAGTTTCCTTTGCCAAAGTTGCGCGATAGCTATGCCGCGCGCACAAGATTTGATCGCCCGGCGCATATTTTGGTGGTCTCTGATGATGGTGCGTCGACCATGTTTGACAGCCCGGATGAACGCGGTGTTTCCGGTTTTGAGGTGTGTAGAACCGCCTTGGCGCGCGCGCGCGGCGGTGGCACCTTGGTCTTGCAGATGGAAGCAGGGTGGGAAACACGCAAGGTCAGGAAGGGGGACCCGTTTGATACGATCAAGCAGGCCAAGACCGACGGTTGGGACGTGTTCGCAGTCAATACGCTAGAGGATTTGATGCAGTTTGCACTGGCATTTGTGCGGCAAAACTATGGCGCGCGTGCGGATCTGCCGGCGCTAAATCGGATGCGCGCATGAGCCAGTCAACAAGACAGTGCGCAGCCGCAAAGCCCGAGCGTGTGGTGGTTTGGCGCGTTACCGAGCAATGCAACCTAGGCTGCGCCTTTTGCGCCTATGACCGCGGCTTAAAGTTTCCACGCGCACAGGCTGAGGCAGCGCAAGTCGAACGCGTCGCGCAATTATTGCTGCAGTGGAGTCAGATGCGCGGCGAGCGCCTGTTGCTCAGTTGGCTGGGCGGCGAGCCCTTGTTAGTGCCGTGGTTGTTGCGCTTGAGCGCAAAATTGCGAGCGCTTGCGCGCAGCTCGACGTTTGATCTAGCGCTTTCGCTGACTACCAACGGCACGCGCTTATCCGATGCCAGCGTTAGGCAGGCGTTGTTAGCGAATTTCACTGAGATCACGGTCAGTATCGATGCGTGGGGCAGCGCGCACGATCAACTTCGTGGCTGGGCGGGTGGCTTTCAAGCGTTAACGCAATCCTTAAATCAGTTGTTTAAGGAGCGCGTCATCCTGGGCTCAAAAATGCACGTGCGCATTAATGTCGTACTGATGCGAAACACTATCGGCGAATTTCCGGCGCTGTGTGCCGCGCTTAGCCAATGGCCGATAAGTGAAATTAGCTTTAATGCCTTGGGTGGCCGTGATCGGCCTGAATTTTACGAAAAAAATGCGCTGACCGCGCACGATTTGGACGCGCTAGCGCACACGCTGCCGGCGTTGCGTGCGACCTTGGCAGCGAAAAATATTAAGCTGTTGGGCGATGAAAACTACCTCAATCGCTTAAAGCAAATTGCGAATCGCTGGGCAATGCCGGTGCGCGATTGCCAGCCAGGGCAGCGCTTTTTGTTTATTGATGAGCGCGGACAGATGGCACCGTGTCATTTTACCAGCGATGACTATGGGCTGGCGTTGGATCAGATTCAGTGCCCAAGTGATTTGGACGACGTCTTGACGCGTTTTGCCGCGCAACAGGCACAACGACCGGCGGCGGCGTGTGCGGATTGCATGAGCACCCAGGTTTTTGGAAAATTTAGCGAGGTCCAGAAACAATCGCTACTTTCGCCCTTGCCAGCGACTTTGGAGACTAGCGCATGAAGCCCGATTTGATGGCCGCAGGCCCGCCGTTGGAAGTTTTAATGCGCCGCATCGCCGAAGCGGGAAGCGACGTATTGATCGAGCCACGCATAGGCGCGCAGGGTGTGGCACCGGTGGATGCGGTCATAATGGATCTGTTTGAGCTATTGGGCTTGGACTTGCCTGAATCGTTGGACGATTTTGGCGTCAATAAAACCGTGCAAGATCGCCGACGCTTGCAAATAACGCTGCTGTTGACCTGGCTGTGCGCCGATGAAACCTTGCAAGTACACGCAAAAAATGCGGCGCTGTTGCTGCAAATTTTGCAGCAGGTGCCGGCTGAATTAGCGCGCTATACGACGGTGGAGCAATTAGTTTCCGATACGGACCGACGCGAAGAATTGGCGCGCCTGACGCTAGCGCGCATGCAGCTATTGCCGTTCGGTGAAACGTCCGTGCAAGCACAGGATCGCTTGAACGTGCTGTCGTCGGCGGAACGCGAACGTCTAGTGGCAGCATCACGAGCGGCCGAAGCACGCGCACGCGAGCTGCGTGAAGCGATGGCGCGCCAGGCGGCGGAAGAGGCAGCGGATAAAATGGGCCGCGAGTGACTATTGGGTGGTCTCAGGAGCCCAGTTTAGCGCTCGAACCGGATTTGCAAGATCGTTTCCCTATTTTGCATGCGCCTGGCCGCGCGATGCTGCGCCGCTTGACTGAACACCCGGCCGCGCCGATTTATCGCAACCAAAGCGGGCATCGCTTGACCGAACACGATTTGCCACAGCTGTCGGCGTTTGAAACGCGCATGCAAGCGTTGCAAGTTAGCCAAGCCGCACATCAAGAATTGGCGCAGGCGCCGGTTTGGTTGCAGCGATTGGTTCAACGCAGCTACGCGCAGGTGCCGTTTTATCGGGCTTTAGGCGCGTCGCCAAAAAACTTTCTGGATATTGCGCCAATCAGCCGCGCCGAGCTGTCGGCGGATGTGGTG
>JANNYA010000112.1:0-49717 GCA_031409855.1 Rhodanobacteraceae bacterium
TGATATGCGCTTTATTGACGAACACGGCATGCGCCGCACCATGGAATACGCGCTCGCTGATTTGGATAGCGATACCCACCTGCACGTTAGCTTTGACGTCGACTTTCTCGACCCATCGATCGCGCCGGGCGTTGGTACCACCGTTCCCGGCGGTCCGAACTATCGCGAAGCACAGCTGTGTATGGAAATGATCGCCGATACCGGATTATTGGCCTCACTCGATGTCGTCGAACTCAACCCGGCGTTTGACGAGCACAATCGCACGGCGGCGCTGGCGGTGGATTTGATTGAAAGTTTATTTGGTAAATCCACACTGATGCGGGTTGGCAGTTTGCGTTAGTTCGCCGCTGGCGTGCATTTATTTGAAGAAACTTCGTTTCAGCTCCGCAATTTATCCGCCTTCCTGATTGGCGCTATTCCTCAGTATTTGGTTCGTCATCCTCGCGAACGCGGGGATCCAGTGGCGGTGACGACAGAAATTGCTTAGGTGCGAAGCTTACGGAAACTAGAATTCAGGCTTTTGAAACATTGCCACAATCAGGCATCTTTGCACTCACCCTGGATTCCCGCCTTCGCGGGAATGACGATTTCGTGTTGCTGAGGATTGACGCTAATCAGGTCCGCCAGCTCAAAATCAATTTTAAGCCTGCAATAATTAGTACGACTGCGAGCAGGCGCTTAATCGTAATCGATTCTAGTTTTTTGCTGCCTAGATGCGAGCCAAGCGCGCCGCCAATTACTACAGCAACACCCAGTGGCAATATGAAATACGGAATACTTTTAGTTGCGCTAAAATTTCCAAGCAGGCCAGAACTCGAATTTAATAAAATAAAAACGGCGGAAACAGCGGCTGCATTTTTAGTGCTTGCCCAGCGCATCAACAAAAGTAGCGGCGTAAGAAAAATGCCACCGCCCGTGCCGGTTAAGCCCGCTAAAAATCCAATGCCTGCACCAACACTGAGGGCGACCGGCCTAGTTGGCTCACTTACCTTTTCTTCTATCAATTGCGGCATAAGAAAGCGTAGCGCTGAACCAAGCAAGACCAGTCCAATAACTATTTTAAAAATATGCGCAGGCAAATTGAGATAGCCACCCAAAAAAGCCAGCGGAAAGGAAAGCAGCGCGAACGGCCAGAATAATTTCCAGGTAAAATGCCCCGCACGCCAAAATTGCCAGGAAGCGATACTAGCCACCAAAATATTGAGCGCCAATGCCGTTGGTTTTATTTCCTCTGGCGTCAGACTAAAAAGCGTCATCACAGCGATATAGCCAGACGCACCGGCATGGCCAACTGACGAATATAGAAAGGCAATAATGAAAACTGCAAAGGTTAGTAATGCAATTAATTCGATGGTCACGGTAAGTTTATAAAAAGCCAGTCATTTATAGCCAATGTTGAATTATTTTCAGTTTTCTAAAAAACAATTGCGATGAAATCCGGGCCTGATTAGCGCTAAATCCTCAGTAACGCCAAATCGTCATTCCCGCGAAGGCGGGAATCCAGGGAGAATGCAAAGCTGCCTGATTGTGCTGATGTTCCAAAAGCCTGAATTTTAGTTTCCGCAAGCTTCGAACTAACCAATTTCTGGCGTCACCGCCCCTGGATCCCCGCGTTCGCGAGGATGACGAACCAAATACTGAGGATTAGCGCTAATCAGGAATCCAGGGAGAATGCAAAGCTGCCTTATTGTGCTGATGTTTCAAAAGCCTGAATTTTAGTTTCCGCAAGCTTCGAACTAAGCAATTTCTGGCGTCACCGCCCCTGGATCCCCGCGTTCGCGAGGATGACGAACCAAATACTGAGGATTAGCGCTAATCAGGAATCCAGATAAAATCTGACGCCACGGCCAACATGTTAGTTAGATGTGGATTAGCAACTAAAAGCTTCGCAACACGCTCGAACTCTTGCAAAAACCGTTGCGCTACGGGAATCCCTGCCTGCGCAGTATAAAAATCAAGCATATCTGCGATATCTTGCTCTGCACCAGGATGCAGCGTGTAATTCACAAAGCAAACCTGAGCTTAAGGCGATCCATCGCTTCCTGCGCCGCGATTGGGGTCACAAGACCAGTCGCTAACGAAACTTCCCGTCGATCAGCTTCTGCCTCCCAAGCGGCTTGAAGTTCAGCATCAAAGTCTAGGCTCGATATCAAGCGTTCCAATAAGTGTGAGCGATCTGCAGGAGCTAGCTTCAAGGCTTGTGCTTCAACGATCACTAGACTAGCAGACATAATTTTCTCTAATTCGACAACGACACCTTGACCGAAGCTTAGCTTAGCGTGTAACCATCGAGAAAACGTCAGTTGAACATCAGCCGCTGCAAACTTGCGCGCCTGCACCCTGCCTGCCACACTAGAAGGCTTTTCGCAAGCCTCAGCCCGAATCTAGGGTTAGCACGCACCTATGCCGATTTCAGCTTTAAATTTTGCCACACCGATACGTCGGCGTGTTGAGGTTGCGCCGCGCGATTTTGCGCGCCGTGATCACGCTATCAGCCAGTTTGACGCAGGCGACTTTGTAAGCTCTGTCACCGAGACCTTAGGCTATTTGCTGCCCACCACGGCGGTGCCAAACCTTAAAAGCGAAGCCCTTTGCTTGGTACAGGGCTCGGCGCGCGTCAATATTGAAATTCAAGGCGAGGAACTGCTGGTCAGGGCACCGCTAGTCACATTAACCGCTGAGGCGCAAGTCGTCGCCGCCATGCGGTTTTTCTTGACGCGCTTGAGTGCTACCGGTCAATTGTTTCAGCCGCGCTTGCGCGAACAAACGGTGGCGCTTGAATTTCGCGAGCGGCTAGCTTTGTTACACCCTTTGAAACTGCTTGAAGTGATGCAGCGCTTGCCGATGGAAGCCGACAATCACGATGCCTGGCTAGTGCAGCAATTTGGCGTAGCGATGGCCGAACGTGAAGCCATTGCCGCCTTGAGCGATGCTGAATTTAATGCCGCTTGGGAAATTTGGAGCGCGCATTGGACTGCGGTCGAAGAGTTAATGACCGAATCTCGCCGACGGCGGCAAATTTCGGTTTTGGATTCCTTAGGTTCTTTTAGCGTAAATCATTTGGTTTATACCCTGCCCTTATTTGGGCCGGTGCGCAGTCGAATCAATGAGTGCGCCGATGAATTTACCAACCGCGATGACACGGCAACCAAGCGCGATAGCGAGCTGGCCAAGTGCGTCAAAGAAATGCGTCAAATTACACCGCAGGTGTTGCGAGCCTGCTTGGGCCACGTCAGCCATGCAATCAACCCGCTGCACGAGGGCACACCGTCCTTGCTGACCTCGATTTTAGGGGGTGGCAGCCGCATGCAAAAGACCGGTGAACATCGCGCCGCTGGGCGCGGCCTGGAGGCAACACTAGAGTTGGTGGCGGACTATTTGTATCTGCTGGCGCATCACAGTTGGCCGAATGAAATTGATGCTGCACTGCGCGCCGGTCTGGCATCCGCTTCTGGCAAACCCTGGCGCGAGGCAGCAGACTTATTGTGGAATCACGCGAACGCGACCGCGAAAACATTTGGCAGCCACGGCGAACAAGACAAAGACGACGCGGGCGATACGGACGACGAAATGCAGGGTGATTTCGACGCGCACCCGCATCCGCACCACGAACATTAATAGTTAGTTAGCGTAGCAATCCGCCAAAGGCGGATAAATTGCGAAGCTGAAACGAAGTTTCTTCAAAGTTGATTTGCCGTAAGGAATTCTATGCACACGCCGCATCCCATTGATGATATTGAGAAATTTGGCATTTATCAGGTCTACACCGGCTTGGGCACCGGCTCTGGCTTTTTGATTGACGCCACGCACCTGTTGACCAATTGTCATGTCACCGCACCGTATCGCGATGTTGCCGTTGAATTGCGCGATCGCTCGCGTATTTCTGGGCGCGTGCGTCGTTTGCATCCGTATCGGGATTTGGCAATTGTTGAGCTTGAGCGCGCGGTCGACGGTGAAGTACTGGTTTTGAGCGAAAACGCGCAGCTGCGCCCGAAGCAGCCGGTGCATATTTTAGGCTTCCCCGTTGGTTTGCCCTTGTCCTTGACAGAAGGCGTAATTTCGCACCCGCGCCAGCTGCTGGACGAGCAGTATTTTCTGCAAACCGATGCCGCGATTAATCCAGGCAATTCCGGCGGGCCGATGCTGGACGATGCGCGTCAAGTGATCGCCGTCACCACCTGCAAACTAACCCAAGCGGATGCCGTCGGTTTTGGCATTCCGGTGGCCGACGTGAAACTGTTTATCGAAGAATTTCGCGCGCAAACCCATGACTTTGGTGTGCAATGCCCAGCGTGCAGCGATTTAATCGTGACGGCGACCCGCTATTGCCCAAGTTGCGGCACCGATTTGGAGTCACGCCACGATTTTGATGAATATTTCAGCGCGCCAGAAGCTGATCCGCTCGCAAATTTTGTCGAAACCGCACTGAAAGCGGCGCATATCAACCCGATCTTGGCGCGCCATGGCAGCCACAATTGGAGCTTTCATAGCGGCGCGCCGCTGGTGAAAGTCTGGTGCTGCTGCTCGGAACATTTGAACTTCTCCTCGCCACTGGCACAAACCCCAACCCGCGCATTGGAAGGCTTGTTCAAATACCTGCTCAGCGCCGAACACGCGCCCTTTGCCTTCGATCTCAACGGCAGCACGGTGCGCATGAATCACGTCGTACACATCTCGGACATTTTCGCCGCCGGTGATGACGCCGAACTCAGCGCACGCGTGCGACATTTTGTCGAAAAGGCCGCCGTGACTGACCAGCTGTTGATCAACACCTATGCGTGTTTGCCTGGGCCGGAGAGCTTGCCTGCCTAGGCCGACTCCGCGATCGATCCGGGCGCATAATGATGTTTGGGTTTAGTGAGCAAGCGAGCCAATGCCAACCTTACTGCACGCGATAAACGCCAATATTACGACCCTTGCTGTGGATGCGATTGTCAACGCTGCCAATTCATCAAAATAAAGTTCAAGCATCGGTTTGAATCGCATCCCCAACGGCACCCACCATAAAATCGTAAATATCACCGCGCAAAGATCAATCGCCTGATATGGTTAAGTCAAACCATGCCACTTTGACGGAGCACTACGTGCAGAAAGCCGAGCCCCAATTCGCCATAACCGAGCGTTTTCTCGATCAACCCTACACCTTAGCCGGGCGCTTGATCGACCCAGTCTCGGGCATGTTGAGCTGGCAAGGCAAACGCGAACATTTGCGCCGCAAAGAACTGGAAGTCTTGGCCTTGCTCGCCAGTGCGGACGGCAAACAAGTGTCGCGCGATAATTTTATTTCCGTCGTTTGGCAAGGCAATGATTTGGTCGGTGATCGCGGCTTGACCAATACTATTGTGTTTTTGCGGCGTTCTTTGCGCGATGAAGATACCGATCAGCCGCTGATTCGCACCATCCCTAGGCGTGGCTATCAGCTTGCCGTGGCGGTGCAAAACGTCGCCTTACAAGCCGCCCCTGAGGTTGACGCCGCATTCCTGCCCGGCGGCATGATCCCCGAATGCCCAGGTTGGCGTTTGGTCAAGCGCTTGAGCCAAGCTGCCGACTTTGATAGCTGGCTGGCCGAGCCTTCCGAATTTGGCGAACGTGATCAAGCGCAGCGGGTGTTTCGCTTTTGCCGCTCGGAGGCGCATTTGCAGCGTTTGCGGCGCGAGGTGACACTGCTGCGCTATCTGCGCGATTCTCTGGGACAAAACCCGCACTTTGCGCTGATTCAAGACTGGCAATTAGACGAGCCGCCGTACTTTCTGGCGCGCGACTACACCGCTTTCGGCAATATCGCGCAGTGGGGCGGCTTGACAGCACAGCCGCTGGCGAAGCGAATGACCATGATGCAAGGTTTAGTTGACGCCGTGGCCGCCATGCATGCGCTCGGTGTGGTGCATCGGCGCTTAAATGCGGACACAATTCTGGTCGATAGCTGTGAATCCGGGCCGCAGTTGAAAATCAGCGCCTTTGATTTGGCGGCGCTAAGTGATCGCAGCAAACTGGAACCGCTCAAAATCACGGCGCTGGGCTTGACTCATGGCGTGGAAGACGCAAGCGTCGAATTGACCGCCGCCGACGATATCTATGCGCTGGGCGCAGTGCTATTGCAGTTGGCACTAGCGGATTTACAGGCGCAGCCAAACGCTGAGTGGTTGAATAAAATCACGAACTCCAAGCTGCAAACATCGCTTAGCCTGTGTTTTGGCCCGGCTAGCGCGCGCCCCACAGCGGACGAACTGGCGATGCAGTTGCGCAGCACTAACGCGCCCGAAAGCGCCGCACCAGCGCTCAGCACGCCCGCAGTCGAAGCGCCCGAATCAACGCCTGCGCCGAAAGCAAAGCCGCTAAGCAAAACCAATCCAGTCAATATGCCCGAAACAATCGGCCACTATCGCCTGTTAGATCGCCTCGGCGAAGGCGGCATGGGTTCGGTGTATCTAGCCGAACAGCGCGAGCCCTACCGCCAAGTTGCCCTGAAAGTCATACGCTCCGGCCTGGACGGCCAGCAAATCTTGAGCCGGTTCGAGGCCGAACGCCAAGCCTTAGCCTTAATGAATCACCCGAATGTAACCACCGTGCTCGATTCGGGCTTAAGCGCAGACGGTCGGCCGTTTTTTGCCATGGAATACGTCAAAGGCGACGACATTACCCGCTACTGCGATGCGCACAATTTGAACCTTCCAGCACGCATCAAGCTGTTTCTACAGGTCTGTGATGGCGTGCTGCACGCGCATCAAAAAGGCGTGCTGCACCGCGATATCAAGCCCAGCAATTTAATGGTTAGTGGGGCCGCCGAAAGTGCTGGCACCGTCAAGATCATTGACTTTGGGCTAGCGAAATCGCTGCACGGCAAGCTCGCAGCGCACACCCTACACACCAGCTTTGGCGCCTTTATTGGCACACCGCTCTAGGAAACTGTTCCACACGTTCGTGGCACCATTATTTACCCGTATCATCGCGCCCGGTTCCATTTTTGTCGAATTTGTGCCCGACGTGCTGTTTTCATTGATATTATGAGTCCATTTCGCCAATTGATTGCCTAAGCTGCCTCCATCAACGATGCTAACGTCGGAAAGCGTATACGACCAACCGAGGCTGGCCACTCCTGAGGAATCCAAACCGACTGAAATTGTTGAGCCTGACGCAGTGTTGGTGGGCGAATAATCGAGAAGTTTCCAGCCAGGCTTGTTTGAGTCGGCATCGCCGCGGATGATACTGAAGTCATTTCTCCATCTATAGGTTGTATTACTATAATTGGGAACCATCTGCATTACGTACTTCACCGTCCAGTAGTCATAAGTGCTATTGGTTTCTGACAATTTCGTATAGGCCGTCCTGTAATACACATTCCCGGCCTTGACGTTACCACTATTGCATGTCACATCGTCAGTTCGTGTGTATGCGGGCACCGTCGACCATTCCTTTGCAAATTTTCGCTCTGCGGGAAATCCGCTTGTCATCACCTCGTCCCGCACCCACTGGATTGCTTTTGCCACGCCGGCCACGGGGTTCTGTTCCACGGTATGGAAGGAGCCGGAGCCGCTCGGCGAATAGAAGTAGGCTGATACATTCTCCTCGACGAACTTGCCATCGCCCGTGTCTGCGGTCATGCGCGCCTGCTCCATATCGTACGCTGCTTTGGACTTCTGGAGGTGGCCAGTTTCTGCCAGATCATTCAGCATCAACATCGCGCTCTTCCCTGGATTACTAGGGGTTCGACCCACCATGACCACGAAGTTGCCACGGGCCATGAGCTCCATCGCCAGATCCTTGTCCAGGCTATCCGTTATGATGAGTTGTTTGTTGGAAGTCAGCTCAAGCGCCGACTCCGACTTCTCGCGTCCGAGCTGATCCGCGAGCTTCTGAGATCCGTGATAGACGATCTGCAACCCCTGCTTGCGGGCCAGATTCTCGGCTTGGCTCAAACTGGACTGGCTGTCTTCGATACCTTGCTGTACTGGGCGGCGCGCAGTGTTTTCCTGCGCTTCCGGCACCGTGGCGAGGCTTTCTAGTGATGTGGCGTGTGCATTTAATGTAAGCACAGCCGCTGCCAGCGCAACAGACAGCAAGCTAGCTTGGGTTTTTGACGAACTCATTTTAGTTTTCATGACAGATCCCTTAAAGTTATTTAATTGAGCGGAAATTGAATTGGCGGTGTTAAGTGTTTGCGGCAGTTTATCGAGGCATGAACTGCGAGCACTTGTTTGATTGGTATTCACTTGTATTCTCCAGTTGTTGGTTGTGGTGGTGCAGCGTTCGATGCCTGAGCCGATTCTGCCGTTGGCGGTTTGCTTGCTGCCCAATTAGTTACGCACTCGAACTAAAAATAATCAAAATGATTAAAGGCGATTTGCGCTTTTGCGGCTTTAATTGCGTTATTCGGATGGATTTGCGCCATTTTGGCGTGATTTGGCTAAGCTAGTCGCCCTCAGTCGCCTGAAATCGTTAATTCGCTTAATACCCTAACGCTGCGGGCGTAATTTCGGCGCAGGCTAATTTTATTGAATTAAAACTATTCAGCCATAATCGCTTTGCTCATTGAAGCACTGCAATGCCTTAATTTGTTCCAGGCAAAAGCGCATTTTAAAGGCCTTGTCGAACTCATTTAAGCAGCTTAAGGATGGTTATGAAAAGCATTGCGACTTGGTCAGGTTTTTTATCAAACCCAGCAATTGGCGAACCTGCGAATTACTGGCGTCGTGCAGTGGCGTTGATCGCCACACTTATTCGCGGCGATCAACCCTTCGCGCGGGCGGCGGGAACAGCGGGAACAGCGCAAGCAGAGCTTTCCGAGCTGCGCGCGCAGCTGGCGGCGATGCAGCGGGCGAACTTGACGCTCAAGCAGCGCCTTGCCGGGGCGCAGGCCGAGCAAGCGGCATTGGAGCACAGCTTTGCTTTGGCAGGCGTTGAGTTTTCAAGTACACGTATCGCGGAACTGGCGGCGCTTGCCTACAGCGATTGTTTAACCGGCTTAGCGAACCGGCACGCGCTGTTAGCTGCCGCACGGCGTGAAATTGCGCGCATGCAACGTACCGGTCGTCCGGCCTGTGTGGTGCTGGTGGATATTGACCATTTCAAAGCCTTTAATGACAACTTCGGCCATGCCGCAGGCGATGCGGTGCTAAAACTTACCGCAGGAACACTCACCGCACACACGCGCGCCATCGATACCATCGCGCGTTGGGGCGGTGAGGAGTTTGTGCTGCTGTTGCCGGAGACGGACTTGGCAGCGGCGCAAATCGTCGCGGAAAAGTGCCGGTTGGCGGTCAGTGCGCAAACGTCAGCGCAACCACCATTGCCGCGCGCGGTCACGATTACCTTGGGCGTGAGCCTGATTGGGCCGGATGAAACCATAGAAACCGCGATTGCGCGCGCGGATGCGGCGCTTTATGAGGGCAAGGCGAGTGGCCGAAATCGGGTAGTTGTGCGGTGAGGGGTGCCGTTAACTCAGCAAACTTAGCGCTGAAAGTCCATTCCATCAAAGCCTGGGGCAACGCGCCAGGAATACAAACCTGTAAATATTTTAGGGCTGAAAGTGCGCGCTATTGATCAACTTTCAGGCGCGTGATGGGTCGGGCTTGCAGCCCTCAGACATTAGACTCATGTGTACCCTGGGGCGCTGCCCCAGGCTGTGATAGTCCGCGCCGTTGGCGCTTGAGAATTGTCGCATTGGCTGAGTTCATGGCATTGCTGTGCTTTCAATCGTGCAGAGGAGGGAAGCCGCGTAAATCCTAGGTTTTCAAGTCGTGATTAAACACAGCGCCGCCCGTTCTACCGCGTTGGCGGGTTTGATGCCCGCGTCTAGCGTGAGTAAGCGGCCGCCGCGTGTTGCAGCAAGGTGCACAAGATAGCGGTCGGTCGTGTCTCGATGGCTGCGAAATGGATGTAGGTTAAAAGCTTCGTCCGCCAGCGAAATATCGTCGGGCCAAAAAACATGGCGCGGGTCGCTATGCAGTGCGCGTAGCAGACCCAGCGCTTGCTCTGGCGTGTCCAAGGCATTTGGATAGCGCGGATTACTGCAAATTCGCACGAACCCAAGCTGGCTGAGTGGGCACGTTGCAACGGCGTGCTGGCCACTAGCAAACCAGCGCCGTATGGCGGCGTGATGCACATGCATTGGATCAAATAGCGCCAGCAGCACATTAACATCCAGTAAAAACACTGGCTGGGTCAATAACGTCGGCGTGTTCATTCCAGTTCGTCACGCAGCGCATTGACGATCTTCAGATCAGCCTGCCCAGCACCGGGCTGCACCGGCATGAGCGGCAGACCACCGACATTAGGCACCGATATTTTCGCCACCAAAGCCTGTCGCAACAGCTCGGTAACGACCGCACCTAGGCTTTGCTGCCTGCGCACGGCGACTTTACGAACGGATGCCAAAACACCGTCATCAATGGCAAGTGTAGTTCTCATTTTTATTTCCGCATCAAAGCTTAAGTGCGCATCATATCACTGCGTGAATCGCTGCGTACCGGGCTTGGCTGTGCGGTGGCGGAAAAGTGCCGATTGGCAGTGCAGAACTGTTTGGCGGTCAAGGGCGTCGCAATGCCTCTGGCGTGAGTGCGCTGTTGCCTACGGAACCATTGGAATTGGCCCTGATGCGCGCAGATCGTGCGATGTATCGAGGCAAACTTGCGGGTTGCAATCAAGTCGTGGTCGCTGAATAGCCCTGAGGCACAACAATTTTCGTTCCGAAGTTTTAAATACGCAACGCAGCAGACTGTTGAATTAACGATTCAAGCTGCTTGCGCTCGTCAAATGGCGCGCCAGTTTTACGGATCAAGTGCAAATCCGCGTCTGGGTTTCGTGCGAGCAATCGCTGAACCCGGTGTACGGCCAGCGCCGCAGCTCCGATCAGAGCGGTTTCAATGCCTAGAGCTTTCGCCGCCTCAACGACCTGTTCAGCGAGGGCGAGCGATGCCGCTGGATCGAGCATGTTCGCCCAGTTTTGCGAGCCACTGACCACGTCGACCTAGCTCTAAGGCTCGCAAAATACGATCTTGCGCGCTTTCAGGGCCTCGATTTAGTAGAGGCGGCGCACTGACGCTGGGTTTGCGGCTTTGTGTAATTTCGGACATGCAGACAGTATGAAGCCATAGATTAGAACGCGTCAAGGCTAGATTGGCATCAAGCCGCCAAAACTTCCCGAACTACTTCTGGGCGCGCGACTGCTAGCCTAATGAGTGATATCGCCGCACCACTGGGCTTTTTGGTGCCTTGCTCCCAGCCTTCTAACGTGCGTTTTGACACGCCCAGCATCTTCGCAAACTCAACTTGCGTCATCCCTAACTTGTCGCGCGCATGTTTAATTGGCGAGAAGGCGATTTCACGCATGCTCGGAAAATTCTCTGCTTTAGCGCTCAAATAGATTCTTGTAAATTTATTGGTAATCACTCAAAATACCTGAATGTCTATCGCCAGAGTCGAACTAACAAACACTCTCACTGCGGCCTTCGGTCGCGGAAATTGCGTGGTGCTATTGGGGCCGCGCCAATGCGGCAAAACAACTTTGGCGCGTGAATTTGCGGCACATGCGAACATTGCACGCAGCTTTGATCTGGAAGACCCGTTAGATTTAGCGGAACTTGCCAACCCCAGACTCGCGCTCAGCGGGCTTGAGGGGCTGGTGATTATTGATGAATTTCAACGCAAGCTGGAGTTATTGCCGCTGCTGCGTGTATTGCTCGACCGGCCAGGCACGACGACGAAGTTCTTATTGTTAGGAAGTGCCTCACCTGATTTGCTGCGTGGCTCGTCTGAATCGCTCGCTGGGCGCGTCGAGTTTGTGGAAATGGGCGGGTTTTCAATCGCTGAGGTGGGTGTGGGGCATGTTTCACGCTTGTGGCAGCGCGGCGGCTACCCGCGCGCGTTTTTGTCGGCGAGTGATGCTGATTCAGTCGTTTGGCGACAGAACTATATCCGTACTTTTTTTGAAACCGATCTACGTCAACTCGGTGTCCAGATTGCACCTGCGGCGATTTCACGCGCATTCGCGATGCTTGCGCATCATCATGGGCAGGTTTTTAATGCGAGTGAATTAGCACGATCGTTGGGTATCGCGCAGACGACTGCACGGCACTATCTGGATGTGTTGACCGATGCGTTGGTGGTGCGCCAGCTGCAGCCTTGGTTTGAAAATCTTGCGAAGCGCCAGGTGAAATCGCCGAAATTTTACATCCGTGATTCTGGCATTGCCCACAGCCTACTCAACATCAGCAATCAGCACGAACTTCAGCGTCACCCAAAAGTGGGGGCAAGTTTTGAAGGCTTTGTGATCGAGCAGCTGCTCAACATTGCCGATGCTAGGCAAGCGTATTTTTGGGGAACGCAAGGCGGCGCTGAGTTAGATCTGTTGCTGTTCCACCGTGGCAGCCGTATTGGCATTGAAATCAAACACAGCGACAGCCCCAGCGCGAGTAAATCCATGCATATCGCCAAGGTGGATCTGTCGCTTGACGAACTGTGGTTGATTTATCCTGGCGAACGAATTTTTGCGATCAACGAATTCATCACCGCCATGAGCCTAGCAAGCGCTTTACAGCGCCTAAGAGGCCCGTAGTACCTGGGTTCACACTCAACTTGGCTGCATAAAACCCAAATCCGAACCCGGCACCGACAAAATCGGGTCATTCATGAAATTCAAATTCGGGAACATGGTCAACCGATCCACTTCTTGCAAGCCATACCACTTGGCTAAGGTGTGCGCGTATTGATCGGTAGAGAGCGTGGGAATCAAGCGCCCACCATCAATATCGTCCGGGTTGGTAGCCGTGGGTTTCAGGCTCGGCATTTTCCCGTAGATTCTATTGCCGTTGACGGCGCCACCAAATACCAAGTGGTGCCCGCCCCAGCCGTGATCGGTGCCATCGCCGTTATTCGATAAGGTGCGGCCAAAATCGCTGGCGGTAAAGGCGGTGACGTTATTTGCTAGCGTCGGGTCGATCACATCCAGCACTTGATAGAAGGCTTTAACGGATTGCGATAAATCTTTTAGCAAATCCGGGTGATCGGCATTTTGATTGTCGTGCGTATCAAAGCCACCGGTGGCGGCGAAAAACAGCTGGCGCTTCATCGCTAATACGCCGCGCGAAGCAATGACGCGCGCGATCATTAGCAGCTGTTGTGCGATGCGCGGCAGGGCATCGACATTATTTGGCCCCTGTACCAAACCATTCGCAGTCCAAAACGGCGCAAATTTATCTGCGGACGCCGGATGCGCATCAATCGCGACAGAAACCTGCGCCGCAGTTTCGATTGAACGGCGCGTTTTGACGACATAGGCACGTTCGAAAGCATGTCCGGGCGCCGCAGAGGTTGCCAGATTTTGTAGGGCGTTAAAACTCAAACAGCGGCGGCGTCGATAGTCATTCGTCGGCCCGCAATTGGCATCAGGCGTATTGATCGCGCCAATCTCTTCGACGCCATAGGTATTCATAAAATACGGCGCTACGTTGATACCGGACTGAAAGACATTATCGCCATCCAAAGACACGTTCATTGATAGCGTCTGGTTCGTATTATCAGCGCGAAAAATATCCGCCAGCCTGCCACCCCAACCGGTGCGGTCCGTGGCATCCGCGCGCGGCGTTTGCCACTGCACCGATTGATCAGAATGTGAAAAAAGCTGCGCCGGTAGCAAAATGCCCGGGTTGTTTTGATACATCGCTTTGGTCACCGGCCGCACCAAGGTGCCGACATTAGCGACAATCGCTGCTTTGCCCGCATCAAACATTTCTTTGAGGCCCGTCATCACCGGATGCAGGCCAAATTGACCGCCGCCTATGGGCGCGACCGATGGGTTCAGCGGTAATAAGTTGGCCTGCGGAATCGCCAAGTTTGACGCATCGCCAGCAACACCATTGCCGACTCGCAGCGCCCGGTAATCCGCATAGCCGCTAGCGTCACGCGGCACCACCATATTGAAGCAATCATTGCCGCCGTATAAGTAGATACATACCAGCGCCTTGTAATCATTGGCACCGCTGCCGCGCAGCAGCGTGCCGCCGGTTAGTGTCGATTGCGCAAGCGCTAGTTTTGCTGGCAGAAAACTAAATGCGGCACTGCCCGCAGTGGCCATCAAAGCGCGTTGAATAAAATCGCGACGTTGTAAGTAACTCATGTTTATTTCTCCACGACGTATTCAGGGGAATTCATGACTAACCAGAGCGCATCTTGCACCCGTGAGCGTCGATCATTTTCGGTCGCCACCGGCATGCTGTTGACATGCGACACCAAAATACTTTTCATACCGGCGCTCATTTTTCCGCCCATCATCAGCAGATCTAGGCGCGCAACTAAATTTGCAGCATTGGCTGAAACAGCGGTGTCGCGGGTCAGATCCAGCAGCATCGGGTTCCAATCAGTGATTGGCGGTAAGTTAGTGTTGCCACGAAATTGCCAAAAAACACGGCCTTCAAATTCATTGTGAATGCGGGTGATGAAGGTGTCGGTGGTAATTTGGAATTCCGGCGAAAACAAATTCAAAGTTGTGGTTTCGCCCGGTAGCTTGTAGTTCGGCAGATAGAAATTAAACACGGTCGGCGCACTGACCGGGGCCTGCGCCATCCAGTAGTTCGGGTATTCAAAAATTCGCCCGATGCCGCTGGTAATGAAATTATTATTGCTGTCGCGGGAATTTGCGTCAAAGGCGCGATACAGCTGGGTCAGTCGCAGCAGCGGCTCGCGCACTTTACCCGGATGCAGCGCGGTCGGGCGGCGCGCTTCGGTGTCCATCAGAATTGCTTTCACCACATTGCGCAAATTGCCACGCGGCGCGGTGTTGAACACGGTGGCGACTCGACTGATATAGGCCGCAGATGGGTTTGAAGTCACGAAACGCTGAATCAACAAGCGCGAAATAAACGGCGCGACATTCGGGTGGTTCGCGACATTATCCAGCGCTACATTCAAATTGGAACGCGACGTGCCGCCGCTGGGCAACACACCATTTGCTGGCACTGCACCGGGATAAACAAGCAGTTGCTTCGCTGCGTTCGGCAACGGGCCCAACAGCGCAGAATGAAAGCGCTCGCCAAAAGCAGAGCCTTCGCCCCAAGGCTTCATCGGCTCGCGCCAACCAGCGTGCAAGCGATAGTCTTGTTCGCCAATAACGGACGGGCTTTTGGTATCGCAATAGTCCCAATACCACTGAAAGCTAGTCGCCGACTCGGGCGGCCTACAAGTAGAATAATTCCAGCCGGTAAACACATGCGCGAAGCCGCGAATCGTCTCCTGGCTGTAAGTTGGCACCGGCATGGGCGGAGTACCAGCAAGCACCGTTGTGCCATCCACATTAAGCTGCACCAAGCCAATCGAAAACAGCTGCATGATCTCGCGCGCGTAATTTTCGTCTGGGCGAATATTGAGCGCTGCATCCGGCTTGCGATTCATATGCATCGATAAGTAACGCCCCATCGTGGGGTGCAAGGTTACATCGCCCAACAAGGTTCGATAATTGCCAAAGGCATTTTCGGAAAGCTTGTCGTAATAGTGCGCAATCGCGGTCGGGTTACCTTCAATCGCGCCGTTTTGATCGGAAATCACGAAAATTTGGCTCAACGCGAACGCCATACGCTGCCGCAGTTGGTCATTGTTGGCAAATAGCGCGTTGCGAAACCAGCCTTCGGTACGCTCGCCTTGAAAAACACGCACCTCTTGGCCGGCCGCAATCGCGGCATTGATTAAGCCATCTAAGTAAGGCGTATGCTCGGTGCGCGTGGCGGCAAATTGCGCATCGAACCAAGCGTTATAGCCAATGCGGCCAAGGTTTTCGATTTCACTGAGCTTCGCGCCAAAAGTCGCTTGCTGCAGGAAACGCGAAGCTTCTTGTGGCGTGTACGGCCCTTCGACGGGCTCGTCCATGCTGGCCTTGAAAATCTGATCGATTGGAATTTCAGCCCAAGCGGGTGCACAGTTAAGAGCAAAAATAGCCGTGAGAGCAGAGAGTTTCAAAAACGACTTGGTCAGGAACGACATGGTGCACCTCGATAGTTTCAGCGTGTCAAATTTTACAGAATAAATGCTTGCAATAGTTTGGATTAAGCTTTCGCAAACGTATTTAATCTGCGGCGCATTTGGCAAATTGGCATGCAAATCACGCCTTCACCACCCCAGAGGCGGATACTTTCGATAGCGAAAATTTTCTTGCCGCAAGGATATGCATGAATCGGATACCACGTTTACACACCTGGAATTTTGCACTTTTAATAGCACTGTCGGGCGCGCTGCACGCCAATTCCTCTGGCTCGCCGGTCTGCAGTGTGCCGCTGATTCCCTTTTCCCCGATGTCCAGCACCCTGTCCACGCCCGCACCAACTGGCTGGGCCTTGCTCAGTGACGCACGCTTTTACCAGCCCGGGGTGCCAATACAGTTGCGCATCGTCAATAGCGATGTCTTAAAAAACGTCAAGGGCGTGCTGCTTTGGGCGCAGCTTGATGATTTCGCCACGCCTGCCGGTAGCTTTCTGATTGGACCGGGCACGCCGTGGAAATACGTCTCGCCGAGTCCTAGCGCCCAATGCTTACAAGGCTCAGTCACGCATGACAACCCCACACCCAAGCCGCAGTCGGATCTAGTGTTCAACTGGACACCGCCGGATACCGGAAAAGTTTTTTTGCAGGCATTTATTATTGAAGACTGCACAGGCAATTGCCGCGCAAATCAGGCACTCACGCAAACGCTTGAATTGTTTGAGGCAATCTCAATCAATGGTTTCGAGTAGAGCAATGATCCAGCAAAGATTTTAACGACCGCAGGCATTGATCGCTAAGTCGACTTTGCGAGCGCAGCGCTAAGTTCGTCATTCCCGCATGCTTTTGGCGGGAATCCAGTGGTTTTATTTGGCGTTGCACCTTGCAACTAGGCGTGCTTTGCGCAAGATGCCACTGGATCCCCGACTAAAACATTCGGGGATGACGAACCCACATCCGTTTACGAACCCACATCACGAACCCACATCCGTTTGAATCGCACCAAATCGTGGGCGGCTTCGCAGATTCACGCCAATTGATGGCAGAATCTAGGGCAATTTGACTTTCAGCGAGGTTGTTAATGGCCGGTTCCAGCTTTTTTATGCTTCTCGACGACATTGCGACCTTGCTTGATGACGTCGCGGTCATGAGCAAAGTGGCGATGACTAAAACGGCTGGGGTATTGGGCGATGATCTTGCGCTCAATGCGCAACAAGTCAGCGGCGTCAATCCCGACCGTGAACTACCCGTGGTATGGGCGGTGGCGAAAGGCTCGATGTTCAATAAATGCCTACTCGTGCCGTCCGCGTTAGCATTAAATGCGTTTCTACCCTGGGCGGTCACGCCGCTATTGATGGTGGGCGGCGCTTATCTTTGCTTTGAAGGCGTGGAAAAATTAGCGCACAAGTTTTTGCACAGCAAACAAGAAGACGAAGCGCATCACCAGGCACATTTGGCAGCCGTGGACGATGAAACGGTCGATTTAGTCGCTTTTGAAAAAGACAAAATAAAGGGCGCGATCAGAACCGACTTTATTTTGTCCGCCGAAATCATTGTCATTTCACTCAGCACCGTCAAAACCGAAAGCTTTACGAACCAACTCATGGTGCTTACTGCGGTCGCCATCATGTTGACCGTAGCTGTTTACGGCATCGTCGCTGCGATCGTAAAAATGGACGATCTAGGGCTGTACTGGAATCGTTCGACGTCCGCCGTAAAACGCAAAATCGGCGCGCTGCTGTTAGTGGCGGCACCGAAATTAATGAAGTTTTTGTCGGTCGCCGGCACAGTTGCGATGTTTTTAGTAGGCGGTGCGATCATCGTGCATGGCTGGCCCATGCTGCATCATGCGCTTGAAAGTGTCGAGGTGTACGCCAGTGCAGTCGCTAGCATTGGCCCGTACTTGAAGATGCCCGCCGGTATGATTTTCGAGCTGCTCGTTGGCATCGTCGCTGGTGCGGTTTGTTTGGCCGGGTATATGGGCGTTATGAAGGTGCTTGGGAAAGGTTCGGCACACTGATTTTGTGCCGAACCATTCGATTAGTTATCGCTCAACCACACTTCGAATAACCACAGTTCAAGCAAGTTGAACAGCCATCCATCAGCACCAATGCTTTGGTTGAGCACTTATGGCAAACCGTCGCACTGGCCGGGAAACTCGCGGAATCGGCGGTATTTGCACTGACTACCGAAGCATCTTTCGCCACTTTTGCATCTTTCGCCACTTTTGCATCGCGAGCGTCGACTTCGGCGCGCTTTTTCGCGATTAACTCGCGCATTTCTGGGCTTAGATCAGTTTTGATCATGCCGATGCGCTTCATGTGATCTTCGATCACCACGCCCAGTTCCGCGACAACCGACGGCATATAAACGCCACCGGCTTTGTAATAGCCACCGCGCGGGTCGAACACGGCTTTGAGTTCTTCGACCAAAAACGTGACGTCGCCGCCTTTGCGAAACACCGCGCTCATAATGCGCGTCAACGCAACGGCCCACTGAAAATGCTCCATATTTTTGCTGTTGATGAACACTTCAAAAGGCCGGTGCTGTTCGTGCGGCGTGCCTTCGTTGAGGATAATGTCGTTGATCGTGACATACAGCGCATGCTCAAACAGCGGGCTTTTGATTTTGTAGGTTGAGCCTTCCAAGCACTCCGGCCGCTCCAAACGTTCGTGCATTTGAATCACTTCGGCCATCGGCAATTCGGTCGTCACCACCTTCATCGCGGCGGGCTTTTCGTCCGGGCGCACAACGGAATAGCCTTTGATTTTCTTTGAGATTTTTACGGCCATTGTTTTTTCCTTAGTCTTCGATACAACTTATATTTGCTGTTAACGCGTGCTAATCGCGCGCAGTTCTTTGCCATATTGATAGAACGCTGGCAAATTGAGCGCAGCGCTCAACTTTGACAGTTCAACTAGGTGGTTCAGTTGAATCGACTCGCCGTCTGAGTCCAACAGCACCAGATGATCTAGCTTGTAGAGCTTGCCCAATTCCACCAGTACGGGCATGAGCGCTTCGCGATCATAGGATTTTTCGGCAAAAATAAATTTGTCCAACCCGCTTGCGATCAAATCTGCACGAACTTTGGTACCGGCTGCAGGGGTTTGCTTGCCACCCAGTGCCGCCATCGCCGCTGACAGTGCTTGACGCCGCGCCGATTCAATTTCAGCACGCGCCGCCTCGCCGTCGCCGGTGGGCACGCGGGTGGCACTCGGCAAAACCCCGCCCGATGCCAGCACCTGCGCCTCTAATTGCGCGTCAGGCTTAGGCGCGTATTTCTCATTGAGCGCACGAATTTCAGCCTCGTGCTCTGCCTTGGAGCGTGGACTCATAATGGTTTCTGCCTGCGCCAACTGTGCTAAGGCGAAAAACGTGATGGCCGAAATTATTTTAAACATGCACAACGCCTACCTTAGGAATGTTTAATATTAAAACTTACCGTAATAGCCTTCTTTCAGCGCATCAAACAAATTCGCGGCGGTATGCATTTCACCGTCATATTCGATTTGCTCATTGCCCTTCACTTCCACGACTGAGCCGTCTTCCAATTCAAAGCGATAGGTCGTGTTTTCCAGATCTTGCTCTTTCACCAGCACGCCTTGAAAAGCAGCTGGGTTAAATCGGAACGTTGTGCAGCCTTTCAGCCCCTGCTTGTGCGCATAAAGATAGATGTCTTTAAAGTCTTCATAGGCGTAATCAGTCGGCACATTCGCAGTTTTGCTGATCGAGCTATCCACCCATTTTTGCGATGCCGCTTGGATATCCACATGCGATTTTGGGCTGATGTCATCAGCGGCGACAAAATAATCTGGCAAACGCTCGTCGGCTTTATCACTGAATGGCATTGCTTTCGCGTTGATGAGTTCGCGGTAGGCCAATAGCTCAAAGGAATACACCTCGACTTTTTCTTTGCTCTTTTTACCTTCGCGAATAATGTTGCGCGAATAGTGGTGCGCAAAACTAGGCTCGATGCCGTTGCTGGCATTATTGCCAATCGACAAACTAATCGTGCCGGTCGGCGCAATCGAGCTATGGTGGGTAAAGCGTGCGCCAACAGCGGCAAGTTTATTAACCAACTCCGGCGCCACTTCAGCGATGCGCTGCATGTAGCGGCTGTAGCGCGCATGCAACACTTTGCCTTTGACTAGATCCCCCAGCTTAATGCCATCGCGCAACATTTCCGGGCGCTTGCGCAGCATTTCACCGGTTACGACAAAATCTTCTTCCATAATCGGCGCTGGACCTTTCTCCTGCGCTAAGCTTGCTGCCACTTCCCAACCGGCAACCGCCATTTCGCGACTGACGCTATCGGTGAACACCAACGATTCCGCCGAGCCGTAGCGCATTTTAAGCATGGTCAACGTCGAGCCTAAGCCCAAAAAGCCCATGCCGTGACGGCGCTTACGGGTAATTTCATCGCGCTGCTGCGGCAGTGGTAGGCCGTTGACTTCCACCACGTTGTCTAACATGCGCGTAAAAATACGCACCACCTCGCGATATTGCTCCCAATCAAATTCGGCGTGGGCGGTGAAAGCATTCCGGACGAATTTGGTCAAATTGACCGAGCCCAGTAAACACGAGCCATACGGCGGCAAGGGCTGCTCACCGCAGGGGTTGGTCGCGCGAATCGCTTCGCACCACCAGTTGTTGTTCATTTCATTAACGCGATCAATCAGGATAAATCCCGGCTCAGCAAAATCATAGGTCGAGGTCATAATCATGTCCCACAAACCGCGCGCCTTGACCTTGCCGTAAACCCGGCACGCGACTAAACCATCATCACGGCTGACGTAGCCATCGGGCTGCGGCCATTCGCGCCAAAGCACTTGCGCGCGATCATCGAGATTTAAATCGCTACTTTCTTTTAGATTGATCGGGAACACCAATGGCCAATCGGTATCGAGCTCCACCGCTTTGATGAAGTCATCGGTAATCAACAGGCTCAAATTAAACTGGCGTAAACGACCATCTTCGCGCTTAGCTTTCACGAATTCTTTGACATCCGGGTGGCTGACATCAAAGGTACCCATTTGCGCACCGCGCCGCCCGCCCGCCGAGCTGACGGTAAAGCACATCTTGTCATAGATATCCATGAAGCTCAGCGGCCCGGAGGTGTGTGCGCCTGCGCCGGAAACATAAGCGCCGCGCGGACGCAACGTGGAAAATTCATAGCCGATACCGCAACCCGCTTTGAGGGTTAATCCCGCTTCGTGCACTTTTTCCAGGATATCGTCCATGGAATCAACGATGGTGCCGCTGACGGTGCAGTTAATCGTGCTCGTCGCTGGCTTATGTGCCAGTGCGCCTGCGTTTGAAGTCACGCGGCCTGCCGGAATCGCGCCGTGGCGCAGCGCCCAAAAAAAGCGTTCTTGCCAGTGCTTTTGTAGCTCCGGCGTGCCTTCTACTTCTGCAAGCGCCTTAGCGACGCGACGAAACGTATCGTCGATCGAATGATCGACCGCGTCACCGTTTTTCGCCTTGAGACGATATTTTTTATCCCAAATATCATAGGAAGCCGGTTGCATTGGGATTTCGTGGGCGACGTGCGCGCTAAGGCGGTCAGAAACTAATTCAAGACGTGCTGTATTCATGTGCTGCGGTTCCTCCCGGAACGAAGATACGATTTCTTTTGTTTCGTGCAGATCAACAAATTCGGACAACCTCAGCCGAAAACTGGCGGAATTCAGCGAATATTGACGAATCAGTTATAAATTAGGCGCTTGGACGCGCAAGTTAAAGAACAGTCTCAGGTACTACATTTAGGCGATACGCACGCCGCCCAACACAACATCTAGGGTTTTGCCAATTCTGAGCCGACAAAATCGCTGGGTCAAGGTCTTGACTTTTTCCGGTAATGCGCGATTCCAAGCAATTCCACGATTGTTGTGAAAAATATTTTTTTGCGCTCTCGTTCAGCAACTGCAGCCTCTAATTCGTGTTACATTATAACAATATACTGAAATTCGCTGAACGTTCGAATATCGCCATTGAGCGCAAACATTAAAGCGCCCGCTGTCGCAAAAGCTGAGACGCAGCCCCAGGAAGTGATCGAAAATTATGACCGCCGTCGCAATCCAGCAACTTCAATTCACTTGGCCCGGCACGCGCCAAGAAGGCCCTGCGAAACCCGTCATTAATATCGCGAACTTCGCGCTCGCCAAGGGCGAAAAATGCTTTCTAAAAGGTGCCAGCGGTAGCGGCAAAAGCACACTCTTACAGCTCATTGCTGGCGTGCTTGTGCCATCGGCCGGGGAAATTACGGTACTGGGCCAACCACTTTCGCGACTTTCCGCAGGCAAGCGCGATCAGTTTCGCGCGGATCACTTAGGTTTTGTCTTTCAGCTGTTTAACTTGCTGGGCTTTTTAAGCGTCGCCGACAACGTATTGCTGCCCTGTCGGTTTTCGGCTTTGCGCGCGAATCGGGCTTTAACGCAAGGAACGAGCCTAGCGCACGCAGCTGTGAATCTGTTGGCAGCACTTGGGCTGGATGCCCAGCTCAGCCGCCAAGCCGCCAGCCGCTTAAGTGTCGGGCAACAACAGCGCGTGGCTTTAGCGCGCGCCTTGCTGGGTGCACCCGGTTTAATCATCTGTGACGAGCCGACCAGCGCAATTGATGTCGAGCACCGTGCGCGCTTTATGCAGCTGCTGCTGGCGCAAGTGGAAAAAACCGGCGCGGCGTTACTTTTTGTCAGCCATGACCCAGCATTAGAACGCTATTTTGATCGCACGGTGCATTTGAGCGAGATCAATCAAGCCCAGTCGATGCACGACGATGCCCCTGCGGCGCTGCCCAAGGAGCGTGTATGACCTTAATTTCACTGGCACTAAAAAGCTTGCGAAATCGCTGGTTCAGCGCGTTTTTGTGTGTACTCACGATTGGCTTGAGCACTGCACTGTTGCTCGCTGTTGAACATATACGCGCCAGCGCACGCAGCAGCTTTCAAAGCACAGTCAGCGGCACGGATTTGATCGTGGGCGCGCGCACCGGCGCGGTGCCGCTCATGCTCTACACGGTTTTTCATGTGGGTGAAGCTAGCAATAACGTCAGTTGGGCCAGCTATCAGCGCTATGCAAATTTAAGCTCGGTACGCTGGACGATTCCAATCTCGCTGGGTGATTCCTACCAGGGCTTTCGCGTGGTAGGCACCACCGATGCCATGTTTGCGCACTATCGCTTTGGCGCAAAGCGCGCGCTGGCGTTTGTGCAAGGTCAGGCATTTAATAACACCGATGCGCAAGCCGTGGTGGGTTCAGCCGTGGCAGAAAAACTTGGTCTAATTTTAGGCGCGAAGCTCGCCGTTTCGCACGGTTTGGGTAATGTCGGTTTTATCAAACACGCGCACGCTCAGCAAACCCTGGTAGGCGTTTTGGCAGCAACCGGCACACCGGTTGATCAATCGGTATTTGTCAATTTAGCCGCGATTGAAAGCATGCACGCAGGTTTTGACGGCAGCGCGCGCGTGCCTGCCGCAAAAACTGACTTAGGCCACGATCATGCCGATCATGCCGATCATGCCGATCACAATGTCGAAATTGCTGCCAACGCCAACGTTCCAAGCACGCCGAAAGCGATCACGGCGTTCTTTATCGGCTTGAAAGTGCGGCCGATGGCCTTGGCATTGCAGCGCCAAATTAATGATGACGCCGACGAGCCACTATTGGCGATTTTACCTACCGCGACACTGCAACAGCTTTGGCGCCTCGTGGGTGTTGCCGAACAGGCGCTCAGTTTGGTATCGATTGCGGTCGTTGTAACCGGCTTATTGGGCATGATGATGGCGCTGATCGCGACCTTGGAGCAGCGGCGTCGGGAAATGGCGATTTTGCGCTCTGTCGGCGCGCGTGGGCATCAGATATTTTCGCTTTTGCTGCTGGAAAGCTCGGCGTTGACCTTGGCAGGCTTGGCATTTGGCGCGGCTCTCATCTCATTTTTACTGGCGCTTTTTGCGAATACGCTGGCAAGTCGCTATGGGCTGTTTTTAAGTGTCCATTGGCTCAGCGCACGCACACTTTTGGGCTTGGCGCTCATTTTTATGGTGAGCGTGCTCTTAGCTGTATTGCCCGCTATAGCCGCTTATCGCAACGCGCTATCGGATGGCTTATCGGTCAAACTTTGAGCCAGCATTGGCGCGTTCAAATCACCGCTGCGCACAAAACTTGCTAAAGAATTCGACAGAAATTGCTGATTGTTCCGACTAACGGGCTCGCATTGTAAAACTTCTCTGCGCTAAAATAGCGCCATTGAAACGTTCCGATGATCCGAGGCATTTATGCGAATTAGACTGCAATCTGTGGCTTTAGCGTTGATATTAGGGCTAGGCCTAACTTCCAACGCTGCACATGCCCAAACCGGCGATTTTCTATTCAATGGTGGCTTCCAAGACTTGAGTGACGGCCCCACCAACGACAGTGAAGCCGCACGCTTTTTAACCCAGGCAAGTTTTGGCCCATCGCGCGCTGAAATTGCGCGCTTAAAGCAAATGGGCTATCGCGCATGGATCAACGAACAACTCACCCTACCCGCAACATTGACGCGGCCCTGGTTAACGACACTCGAAGCGGACGCAAACTTCAGCCTCAACAGTGGCCACCGGGTGGATCGTTGGGCCGTGCAAACCGTCAGCGCACCGGATCAATTACGTCAGCGCATGGCGTATGCGCTAGGCCAAATTTTGGTCGTTTCAGATTCCGGCGGGATTGATACGCGCCAAATCGCCGAATTCCAAGACATGCTGACTAGCGGTGCGTTTAATAACTACCGCACCTTGCTTGGGCAAGTCACTTACAGCCCGGTCATGGCGCAATGGCTGACCTATTTGCGATCCCGTGCGGCGTATACCACGGGCACACTGCCTTCCACTATTTTGCCCGATGAAAATTACGCACGTGAAATCATGCAGCTGTTTTCTTTTGGCCTGATCAAGCGAAATTTGAATTTTACCCCGACTACGAGTCCACCGACGCCGACTTACGACAACACGACCATTGCCAATTTGTCGCGCGTATTCACCGGCTTGACCTATACCGGCACGCCCAGTTTTTTCAGCAACACCAACGCCAATTTCTTTGGCGCGATGACTTGTTTTCCGATGCAGGTAAACAACACCAACTACTTGGCTACAGGGCGCACTTTTCACGACTTCCAAGCCAAGGTCATTTTCGACAACATTGCTCTGCCTAGCGTCGCCGATACTGAGGCAGGTTGCTTAAGCGATATCAATGCCGCCTTGGATCAAATTGCGCTGCACGCGACAATCGCGCCAAATGTCAGCCGCCAGTTAATCCAACGATTCGTAACCTCAAACCCGTCGGCCGCCTACATTCAGCGGGTTTCGACCGTGTTTAATGACAATGGCAGCGGCGTGCGTGGTGATCTAGGCGCAGTTATTCGCGCGATTTTGTTAGACGACGAAGCGCGTCGGTTGCCGCGTGCGAATGAAGGGAAATTACGTGAGCCGCTGCTACGCTTAACCGCCGCCTGGCGCGCATTTGACGTGCAATTGGGCATCCCTGAGACGGGCAGTAACGTTGGCAACATCACCATGCGTATGGGCTTTACCTTTTCCGAGTTCGGCCAACGTCCTTGGAGCGCGCCGACGGTATTTAATTTCTATGAGCCGGATTACCAAAACCCTGGCACGTTGCAGCAGTTGGGTTTGTTCGCGCCTGAATTCCAAATTTTGAATGAAAACACGATTTCGCGAACCAACAATCAGGTGTTTGACTTAGGCGCAAACCGCTACTCTGGCCGCAGTGACCTGGTGGCTGGCACCACCACCTCGCCTAGAGTCAATCTAGACGCGCTGGCTAGCCCGCTTAGCGTCTACAACGCAACGACCCAAGCGGCGTTGATAGATGAAATCAATGTGCGCTTGATGTATGGCTTTATGTCCAACGCGATGCGTCAAGCCCTTTTGACCATGCTGTCAACCACAACTGCGCCTGCTAATACCGACGATGCCCGGCGAGTTGCGGTGCGCGACGTGCTGCGCGTGGTTTACGCCTCGCCTGAATTCGCCATACAAAAGTAAATTTCTAGGCTCAGCACGCATTCAATCCCTTTAAGTCAAATATTGTAAGGACTGTCACCATGTCAAAAACTAATGATCAAGCCCGCCGTGATTTTCTAAAAGTCTTTGCCGGCACACTCGCAGGCGGCACTGCGATGTCGTTATTCCCGCAGCTACGCTTAATGGAATCGGCGTTGGCGGCGGATTTGCCGAATGCACCCAGTGGCGGCTCATACCGCGCTTTAGTGTGCGTGTTTTTAGGCGGCGGCAGCGATTCTTTCAACCTTTTAATCCCAAGCGACTCAGCACGTTATGCGGTCTATAACACTGCACGCGGCGGTGTTTTCACCGGCACAAACGGCCCCCTAGCGATTGATCAATCGGCTTTACTGCCTATCAATCTCAATGGTTTGCCCGGCGGCGAGAGCTATGGGCTGCATCCTGCCTGCGCGGACTGGACAGCGGTGGATCGCAATGGCGTGCAAAGTACGCTGCCCGGCCTGCAAACGCTGACCAATCAGGGCAAAATCGCCTGGGTGGCGAACGTAGGCACCTTAGTCGTGCCGACCACCAAAGCCAACTACGGCAGCGCTGCAACGTTAAAGCCACCGCAGTTGTTCTCGCACAATGATCAAACCAATGTTTGGTTTCAAGGGCGCTCCACCGCCAACTTCCGTTTCGGCTGGGGCGGGCAAGTGGGGGATTTATTGGCGGTGGAAAACGGCCAAATTGGCACGACCGGCCTGACACTGCCACTGGCCATTTCATATGCTGGTGCAAACCGCTTCCAAGTGGGCAGCCAAGTGGTTCCCTATCAGGTTAGCAGCTGCGGCAACCCAAATGGCGGCAACGTCATTGCTGGCTCGCCGGTTGGTTCAAACTTTGCGGGTTGTTCGGGCGCGACTAGAATGAGTAATTTCCGCGCCTGCGGTAGCGCCTCGCCCACGCGCGCTGAAATCGCGCTGTGCTCGCTATTGGCCGCGCCGCAAAGCAACGCCTTGAGCACGGCGCACTCAGGCCTGATGTCTGGCTCGATCAATCTTTCCGCGCAATTGGATTTGGCGCTTGCAAGCGTAAGCGCCGCCAATCCGTCCTTGTTAGCAACGCCGTTCCGGGCCCTTGCCGACGACGTGGTCGTTCCTGGCGTTAACACCGCGGCAGATGGCGGCAACGGCCTAGCCGAGCAGCTTGCAATGGTGGCGCGCTTAATCAAGGTACGCGCCGCCTTGGGCCAAAATCGCAACGTGTTCTTTGTCTCACTGGGCGGTTTCGACACGCATGCGACCCAGATGGCGGACAACACCCAGCCCCGCCTGTTGCGTCGAGTGTCACGCGCCCTTGGAGCATTTTACAAAGCTTTGGAAGAAATGAGTCTGGAAAACAACGTCACCACGTTCACCATGAGCGAATTTGGCCGCACACTCAATTCAAATGGTGACGGTTCTGACCACGGTTGGGGCAGTGTTTCGCTGGTGATGGGCGGTGCCATCAATAATGCTGGCGCGCTAAATTCCGGCGGTCGCTTGGTGGGCTTGTTCCCAAGTCAAGTTTTGAACGGTGTCGATTCTTTCAGCCGGGGCCAGATGATTCCAACCACTTCCGCCGATTCCGTAGCCTCAACGCTGGCAAGCTGGATGGGCGTAAGTCCAGCTAACTTGGCGACGATTTTCCCGCATCTGGCGAACTTCCCGACCGGCACGCCCTATAATTTGGGCTTTATGAATCCGGCGCCGGCATGAGTCTCGCCGAACAGGCGACACGCCAGATACGTCAAAAGCTTGCTTTAGCCCTGGTTTTAGGCGCGCTGCTCGCACAACCGGCGTCGGCGGGCGGGCCGAGCGGCTGTGAAAATCTAAGTGCAGTCGTGCCCTTCACTCAGTTTAGCTATTCGCTCAATATCCAGTCAATTTTCGACTCGGGTGAGTGCTTGGGCTGCCACAGCGGCGGCGGTGGCAGCGGCGGCGCGGGTGGCTTGAATCTGGAAATGCTCACCAGTTATCAAAGCCTAGTTGCACCCAGCGTGGGCAATGCCCGCGTGCTACCGGGGGACCCACTCAACAGCATTTTGTTTTTAAAAATAAACTGCGACGATCCAGGTTTTGGCAGCCGTATGCCGATGGATTTGGGGCCCATGTCTGCCGTGCGCCAACAACTTATTTTTGATTGGATTCGACTTGGCGCGCCAGTGTTACGGTCTGGGTTTGAAGATCGCTAACACTAACTGCCGCGACTTTTAGCTCACAGCACTTATGGACAGCGACTTCGACAACTTGCTAGCCGCATTCGAGCTGCACTCAGTTGAACGCATTCGGGCAATCTTGGATTCAGGTTTTGATGCCCGCACGCCGGTGTGCGGGAAGACTCCAATCAATCATCTTCTGGAAATGTATTTTAGGTCGGATCGCTTGCCTGAGTGCTTAAACTTACTGCTTGAGCGTGGCGCGGTACTCGACGATCCAAAAATTGAAGCCGTGCTTTTGAATGATGCAGCGGCGCTTGAGGCAGCGGTAAAAAGCGATGTCGGCTTGCTGGAATACAAAACATCGCTGAATTGCGCTTTCACACCACTCGTTGGCGCAAGCCTTCTACACGTCGCGGCCGAATACGGAAATCTTGCGGTTGCAAGAAAATTGCTGGAGCTTTGCGCGAATGTCGATGCCCGTGCAGCGCTTGACGATTTCGGAATGAATGGCCATACGCCGCTTTTTCATACTGTGAACTCAAACGCCAATCGTTCGGCGGCGGTGCTGAGCTTGCTATTGGCGGCCGGTGCGCGCACGGACATTCAACTCTCAGGTATCACTTGGGGCAAGGGTTTTGCATGGGAAACTATTTGTTTTGACATCACACCAATCAGCTATGCGCAACTCGGCCTGCTACCGCAAATGCATAGAACTGAAAACGATACTTACCAGAATCTTAGAACGCTACTGCACGCCGCAGGGCGCACGGTGCCGCCGCTCAAAAACGTGCCCAATCGCTATCTTGGTAATGCGGCTTAGGGAATTACCACCCGACAATCGCGAAAATTTACTTGGCGGTCAGACAGGCGAGGTCACAATCGCTCGCATCAAAGCAAGGTTCTTATGCGACAAAAAATCCATTCCATAATCTGCCTAAATCTAGGCTGTGCATTGTTGCTGCTGAGCGCCCACGCTCGCAGCGACGAAGTATCCGACCGCATTCAAGCGCAACAGCGGCAACAGCAGTCGGACGCGCAACAGGGATATATGCACCAGCAACAGCAACAAGCCGATGCCGATGCCTATTGGGCCGAAAATGGCGCGGCAATCATGGCGGCAGAAGCCGAGCGCAGGCAGCAGCGTCAGGCCGCACTCAATGACGACGATTTCAACCGCACCTCCGACTGGTGGGGCGCAATTTCGGTGAACGTACACACCGGCGTATGGGGCAACGCGCTACAGCGCAGCAGTGGCGCGCAGGCGATGCAGGATGTGAAAGCAGTGTGCCCGGACAAAGATTGCGCTCTGCTGGCGCTGTTTCGCAATACCTGTGTTGCAGGCGTGACTAACGCTGCGGGCAGCGCCTTTTGGGCAGACGATGTCAAGCCAAGTAAGGCGCTCAATTTAGCCATGAAGAAATGCAAGTTGGATCCGGCATCGGGGCGCAGCTGCGAAGCACCGAAGGACTTCAATGTTTGCAGCGGCTATCGTTACCAAAAATACGACGGCAAACTGTCAAACTACAATCGCGGCGGCTTGATTGGCGTGTTTGCACCCGGCTTAAGCAATATTCCCGACTTAGCCGCGCCGGAAGTCTTCTACAACCCGGGCCTGGTGCAATTTACTGGGCAATCCAATAACGTGCGCGCAGGCAGCGCTGATGCCGCACTTAGTTCGAACAAGCAACTACAAAGCGCGGGAGCAATGGCACCACTTTGGGGCGCAATTGCTACCGGCCAAAGCGGCCTAGGCTTAGGGATGGGCCTAACCGAGGCAATTGCCCAAGCCGATGCCTTAAAGAAGTGTGAGGGCGATTGCGTGATCAAATTCAGCTACGAAGGCGATTTTTGCATCGCCACCGGCACCGGCAAAACTGCGGACGGAAAAGTAGTCACCGGCATTGACGCGGCTAAAACCAAAGAATTGGTGGAAGCGAGCGTGCATAAAACCTGTGCGGAACGCGGCATGGAGTGCACGATTGCATCGGTGGACTGTTTGGATTTGACGCTATAGGTTGAACTAACGCCTCTGCTATTCCTCGACAAAATGCTGATCAGAAAACTTTTTGACGGCACGATCAAGCTTAGTTTTACTTGCCTTTGATAGCGCCTCAGCCACGCGGACTAGTTCACCAGGGGCATCTACATCGCCCCGCTTTGTAGCAAGCGAAAACCAAAAGTATTGCTTTTCAGCGTTTTGCTGCACGCCATCGGCATCGCGATACATCACGCCCAAGTTATACATCGACGTCGCATTCCCAAACTTTGCCGCGCGGTAGTACAGCTGCCGGGCTTGCTTATTGTCTTCTGGCCCAGCGACACCAAGATCATAGAAAGTCGCCAAGTTATTAATCGCCTTCGGATCCCCTTGCGCTGCGGCCAAGCGGTAATACTTTGCGGCAAGCGCGTTATCAACCTCACCCCCCTCGCCGTTTCGATACATCAATGCGAGGGCGTATTGACCATACACAGAACCCTTATCTGCGGCAGCTTTGTACCAATAGCGCGCACGCCGATCGTCGGTTTTGACGCCTTCACCTTCGTCATACATATATCCAGCGCATGTGGCAGCGACGACGTGCCCCTTGCGCGCCGCCTTTAGATACCAGTGCAGCGCTTGCTGGTCATTGGGCTTTTCATAATAGCCTTCGTCGAGCGCGTCGGCCAAATCAAACATCGCCTCACTATCACCGGCGTTGGCGGCTTTGCGCAGCTGTGTGAGTTCAGCGGCTTCGGCAAATGCCGATTGCGGGACAAAACTGGCGCACGCCAGCAACAGCAGTAAACAGCGCATCGCTATGCTCATTAAAAGGTGTGCGGAGGATAGTGGTATTTGCCGTGATGATGCCGGAATGGCCCCTTATTCCAATTCTATTTCAAACGTGCATTAATTTTGTGGTGCCAGTCTTTTGTTAGCCCCAACGGGGCACGGCTAAAGACTGCTTTGCTTCGATCAAATGTCGGTGGCCTGAGCACCAAAATTAGGGTCTGTTTGAAATGAAATGAGAGTTAGCCTATCAACGCAAGCTGCGAAAGCCGCGCCAGTTTTACCAAAAGCTGAAGCCGTCGTTGCCGATCTTGTTCGTGCAAATTCTTGGGCTTTTGCAGTTCTAATTTGTGCGGCGAGCCCTGTTTAATCGTGTTGAAGCTCAACGGTGCATCGGCCGCGCGCAAGCACCATTCCAGCTCGCGCCGGCGTGACTCTGCCAAGGGCAACACCAGCGGCGCCGAGCTTGGGCTTGTCGCCCATAGTCGCACCGCTAAGCACTCCTGATTCTCGCCCGGCCACTCAATGTTGCGTAGCGTGTAATCGTTCGGTGCGCGCGCAAGCAAAGCAATTTCAACTCGTAATGCAGCACCCACGCGCGCCGCTAGCGAATTTTCAATGGGATACTCAGCGCACAACGGCGCACATATCACTGCCAAGTCATCCAGTTCCAGCAAAGGATAACTGCGCGGATTTGCCAGCGCCTGATCAATCAAGGTTTGCAGAAACTCAGCCTGCGCGCTTTGCGCAGCGGCACCAGCGAGTTGCCCGACTGCCGCGAGATGCGCCTGCAGGCCACCGCCCCGTTGGGCTGGGCTGGCTTTTTCACGCGCGCGGTCACACCGCAGCAGGCGTGCTTGCAGCGCGCGCAGCAATCCGGCGAACCCGTCTTTGCTAAGCTTGCAGGCGCAAAGAAAACTTGCCAACGCGACTGGCCAAAGCTGCGCCGATGGAAAAAATGGCAGGTCGCGCTCGGGTGCGGTCCAGATATCCAGCAAGGTGCAGATCCAGGGCGTACCGAATCTCAACTCAAGTACGCCAAGCATCGGCGCGTCTTGCTCAAGCAAGGCGACAAAGGCAAATGCTGCTAGTAAATCGCGCGCCAGTTCGGCGTCGTTAAGACGTACGGCGATCTCAACATAGTCGGCAAAGACCACCCGCCCTTGTGCGCGCGCCTGTTGCGCCAGTATTTGGCTGACCTTAAGCACGCAATCACGCAGCTGAGATTCGCCATCAGCTAAGCGCGTCATGGCTTTGAGCTGCGCCAGCGCATTCGGGAAATCGACGATAAATTGCGTGCGCATGGCACCAGCGGGCGACTGAATCACCAAAGCGGCGCGCCGATACCAATACTCGATGGTTTCGCCGTAATTGCCCATATAGCCTTCGTATTCGCTCGACACCAAAAAGCGCGCGTCAGTCGGCGTCAGGCTCAGCACAGCATCGTCGGGAATTTTCAGAGTTGCATCACGCAAAATGCTTTCTTCACTATCGACCCAGAAGTTTAGTGACATGTCTTGATCAATAAGATCACCAGGCACCACGTCGTCCTCGCTAACCCTTTGCTGATAGCCACGCCTACCTTTAAAGCGGGCACCGTCAACCTCGGCCGACCAAATCTGCATGAGTTCTGCAAGCGCAAGCGATCTCACCAAGCCCAAAGATTCTGCGGCAGCGCGCAATTGCGCCACGTAGCTGCGATCCGCGCCTTTGAGCAAGCGCCAACGCAGTCCGTTTTCACTGTATTCGTGGTCAAGCATGATCACCAGCGGTGCATCGGAGGCTACCTCAGGCAGGTTAAAGTGTGTGCGCAAGGCGTGTTGCAGCCCAGGGGCCAGCGTTGGCGCAGGCAGGCGATCGCTCGCATTAATGACCAAATCGAAACTCAGCGCAATCCGATAACCATCCTCCACCTTCAATAGCTCATGTCGGCAATCGGCATAGAAAGCGAACCAACGAATCTCACGACATTGCACCTGCTGGGAAGCAAAGCACTGCTCATCCTCACCCAGCGTGACGCGCAATTCACCGCCTAGATGCGCGCAAGGCCAGACCAGCACCAGTGTGGCTACCATTCCCGGCAGTTTTTCGGTGTCTTGATGCGTCTTAAAAAATTGCCCAGGGCCATACACTAGAAGTTTGTGCAGATGCGCCGTCAAGCCCTCGACGCCAAGTTCGTCCGCCACTTCAGCCAGCAACGCTGCCAAAACTCCGTCCCGCCATTGCACCTGCACGGCACTTGCAGCCAACTCACCCACGTCGCGCACGCGCACATCCAGCAAAGTCTTGTCGCGATGCCCAAAAGGTGCCGGCACCGTCAGCTGGGCGAGCGCCGCTGCAGCCTCAAGTGACAGCGGCGTCGCTAACACGCCCAAGCCTTCAACCTCAATCGAAACCGCATTCGCCGCTAACGTTCCGCCGAGCGCAAAAGCGGGCGTCTCGGCATCGCCCGTCTCGTTTAGTTGCCTTTTGATGACTTTGAGCTGTTCAAGAATTGGGTGTGACATGAAATAAGCACCAGCTAAAACCATCAGCATTGCGCTGCGCGCGCGAAAGTGCAAGCTTTGCTAGGTTCGAAACGGCGCAAATGCTTTATGTTTTTACTACATGTTCGTATTGATACGACTTTGTAGTGATGCGAGAAGTGCTGATCTAGGGGAATGCGGCCGACGTTTTCACTAAAAATAATATATACGACGCGCTGGGCACAAGATCCAGCGGCACCGGCGCATTTTGCGTTGCTAGGTGAATACGGCATGGGGAAAACGGTGCTGTGCCAGCGCCTGTGCGAATACCTGACTGAGCAACGCGCGGCCGGGCTTGCGCTGCCACGTCCACTGTACTTTGATTTGCGCCGCATGCCATCTCGCACCAGATGGCAGCAAAGGCCTTTCCGCAAGCTGGGACAATACGCTCCGGCTCTGGGATATTGCTTCTGCCGAAACTCTCCGCGTCTTTCAAGACAGCGCAGACTGGACTAGCGCTTGCATGCTCGGATCAGATGATTGCAACCTCTCAGCAATCTCGAATTACATGCTACTCAGGGACGACGCAACAGGGGAAATTCTGAGGGTCTTCGACGGCCATTCAAACTGGGTCACGGCCTGTCGGCTTTCACCAGATGGAAGCAAAGTCCTCTCGGCCAGTGATGACCGCAGCCTGCGACTCTGGGATACCGCTTCAGGGAAAACTCTGAGCGTTTTTAAAGGCCACTCAAGTTGTGTCACCGCCTGCCAGCTGTCAACAGATGGCCAGCAAAGCCCTCTCGGCGAGTAGGAACAACACGCTGCGTCTCTGGGACACCGCCACCGGCGAAACCCTCCGCGTTTACTTAGCCACCGATTCCGGCACCGCCTACTTCGATCCCCGCCCAATCCGCGATGCCAATGACACGACGCCACGCCTAATCCACGCCACCAGCGAAATTTGGCGCCATTTAGCATGGCAAGTGCCCACCGCAGACGGCGGATGGGAGCGCGTGCCATTGGAAAGCTTTGGCGACGTGGTGCAGGAATGAGCTGGACAAAACGCATCGATCCCGCAGGGATCGCATAAGGTAGCCGGTGTGTCGCAGCCGCGCAGCGGCGCAGACCACCGGAATCGAAGAAGTAAATTGGTTTCGACCCCGCCAGGGGTCGCACAAATATTTGTAAACTACCGTCGACGCGGGTAGCGGTTAGTTGAGGTTCGTTGTGCGACCCCGTGCGGGGTCGAAACACGTGGGGCGTAATAATTCCGGTGGTCTGCGGCACGTTGTGCCTACGACACACCGGCTACCTTCTTTGATCCCTGCGGGATCATCACGTTGCAGCCAAAACCGACCGCTTCACGTTTCAAACATTCAAGCAGCAAGATTGGCGGATGGCGGCCTGATTCAGCCCGTCGCGCCGAGCGTGTCCCGCTATACTGTGCAGCTAGCCGAATTCGGCACAAGGAAAGCCATGAACCCAGCGCAGCTGCAAACCCTCGACGATATTTTAAACCTTGCGCCGGTAGTGCCGGTGCTGAGCATCGCCCAGCTTGACGATGCCGTGCCGTTGGCGCGGGCGCTTTGTGCGGGTGGTTTGCGGGTGCTGGAAATCACCTTGCGCAGCGATATTGCGTTGGCCGCAATTACCGAAATTGCGCGCGCGGTGCCCGAGGCGATTGTCGGCGCGGGCACGGTTTTGAATCCGGCGCATTTGCAGCAAGTGATCGCTGCAGGCGCGCGCTTTGCGATCTCGCCGGGGGCGACGCCTGCATTGCTAGCGGCAGGAATAAATTCGGCGATTCCGCTGCTGCCGGGCATTGCTACGGCCAGCGAAATTATGGTTGGCTTAAGTGCTGGCTACACGCGCTTTAAGTTTTTCCCGGCGGAGTCTTCGGGCGGTATCAATGCCATTAAATCCTTTGCTGGGCCATTCAAAGGCGTGCGCTTTTGTCCTACCGGCGGCATTGATGCCGTGCTGGCGCCGCACTATCTCAAGCTCGACAACGTGATCACGGTCGGCGGCTCGTGGATGGCGCCGAACGCGCTGATTGCCGCGAAAGATTGGGCCGGAATCACCGAACTAGCGCGCGCCTGCACCAAGCTAGTCGCCTAAACCATGAAACAAGCGACCTCGTTCGACATTGCTTATCGCGCTGGCGTGTCCCAAGCGACGGTTTCGCGTGCGTTGAGCGGCAGCAATTTGGTCAGCGCCGAAACCCGTAAACGCATTCAGGCAATCGCAGAAGAGCTGCACTACAAAGTCGATAAAAATGCCTCCAGTTTGCGGCGGCAACACTCGGCGACGCTGGCATTGTTGCTGTTTGAAGACCCGACCAGCGATGATTCGCTGATCAACCCATTTTTCCTCAGCATGCTTGGCCAAATCACCCGCGCCAGTGCCAGAGTCGGCTATGACTTATTAATTTCCTTCCAACAGCTTTCGCAAGATTGGCACTCTGAATACCAAGACAGCCACAAGGCCGACGGCTTGATTTTACTGGGCTATGGCAACTATTTAGCGGCGCGCGAACGGCTGGAACGGCTGCAACAGCAGGGCACGCATTTTGTCCGCTGGGGCGGCGTGGTGGAGGGCCAGCCGGGCATTTCTATAGGCTGCGATAACGTCGCCGGTGGCGAGTTAGCCTGCAGCCACCTATTGGTGCAGGGCCGAAAACGCATTGTATTTTTGGGAGACACCTCGGCTGGTGCACCTGAGTTTCAGGATCGTTTTTTTGGTTATCAAGCGGCGTGTGCAAAGGCGGGAATCAACGCCCCGGCAGAGCTGCACGCACTAGCCTGTGATTCGACCGAAACAATCGGGTTCGATTCCACCAATGCCCTGCTTGATCGTGGCACTCACTTTGATGGCATCTTTGCCGCCAGCGATTTACTGGCCATTGGCGCCATACGTGCGTTGACGCAGCGTGGCCTTAAAGTACCGGACGACGTCGCCGTGGTCGGCTACGACGATATCCCCGCTGCGCGCTATTCCAATCCGCCGCTGAGCACAATTTTGCAAGACACCAAATCCGCTGGGCAATTGCTGGTGGAAACGCTAGTGCGCCTGATTCGGCGTGAGCCTGCGGTCAATCACATGCTGTCACCGAAATTAGTGGTGCGCCAATCGTGCGGCTCGAGTGCGGTGGCGGTGCCCTAATCCAACGGCTTACTTGGAACCTGCGCAAGCACATCGCCATCATGAAAGCTCAGGCAAATTTCGCCAGGCCGCGAAACCTGGACAACGCTGCTCAGCACCCTGCCAACTTGCGCGCCATCTAGCGCGCGCACCAGCACATAGCCGCGCTCAAGCGTGCGCCTCGGGCTTAAGCCGGCCAACGCCGCACCTGAGAGTGCGAGTCGATGCTGCAGGCGGGCGATATTTTGGCCGGTTAGCTGGGCTAAGCGCGTGTGCAGCGTTGCTAATTTCACGGTGGAGCTTTGCAACTGCGTGCCCGGATGCTGCGCGGCAAGTCGTGTGCGCAGGGTGTTAAGCCGATCACGCGCCAAGTTTTGCGAATTCATACCCACCCGCTGTAGTGCAACGCGCGCCCGCTGCAAACGCTCCAGCGCCGCGTTTAAGCGTTGCTGCGGCGCGTGCACGTCAAGCAAACGCCGCGTGTAGTCCAGCCGCTGCTGGCGTGGCTCTAAAACACTGGCAATTAGACGGCGTAATAGCTGCAGGCGCGCCTTTAATTCTGTGCGCAGCTTAACTTGATCGGGCGTGATTAGTTCCGCGGCTGCCGTTGGTGTTGCAGCGCGCAAATCGGCAGCAAAATCACACAGCGAAACGTCTATTTCGTGCCCCACTGCCACCACCACCGGCACCGCGGCCGCTGCCACGGCGCGCACCAAAGCTTCATTGTTAAAGCAGGACAAATCCTGTGCCGAGCCGCCACCCCGGGTCAGCACGATCACATCATAACGGCCTTGCAGTTGCGCAATACCGGCCAGCGCCGCACACATTTGTGCCGCAGCCAAATCGCCCTGCACCAGCACCGGCCAAATTTCGACGCGAACGAGTGGAAAGCGGCGCGCCAGCACAATCAAAAAATCATGCACCGCCGCCCCCGTAGGCGAGCTGATCAGGGCGATACGCTTAGGGAAGATCGGCAAGGCACGCTTGCGCCCAGCGTCAAATAAGCCTTCTGCCGCAAGTTTTGCTTTCAACAGCTCAAAGGCACGCGCCGCCGCACCCGCACCGGCATCTTCGATGGCCTCCGCCACTAGTTGCAGCTCGCCGCGCGCCTCGTACACCGTTAAACGGCCGCGCACGCGCACCAACATACCGTTTTCGGGCGCGACGGAGGCGTACAAATTACGTCCGCGAAACATCGCGACTTTCAACTCTGCAACACCGGCCATCGCTGCACCGCGCGTGCCGGTCGATGGCGCGTCTTTTAGCGTGAAATACCAGTGGCCACTGGCCGCCGGGCGGTAGTTGCTGACCTCGCCCTCGACCCACAAGCCCAGAAAATTTTCTTCAAGCAAGTTTTTTGCCAGCGCCAAAAGTGCGGCGACGCTCAGGCTACCCGGCGTGGAGCTGCCCTGATTCGCCCCATCCCGTGTGGAAGTGCGCGCGCTATTCGTGCTGGCACGGGTGCGATCCATAGGCTAAACGATATCGACGATCATTGGGCGGCGCAGTGTGCCCGGCTGACAGCGCCTGTCAAGCGGCAATTGCTATTTCAGTTTTTGAACTCAACAACCGTTGGATCGATCTTTACGTCGGCATCCGGGCTGCAGCCGCTGCTCGCTTTGGCTGGTGGTGCTGGCGGTGGAACAGCATCGAATTCAAGCTCCATTTTGGCGGCGGCCGTTGCTTCCGTGACGGCCTGGGCCGCGGCTGCAGCGACTTCCACTGCCTCAGCGCTCGGCATGCGCGCACTCTCGGCTTGCCACTTTGCTTCCTGTTCCGCGCGGGCTTTGGATTCTGCGGCAATAACGTCCGCAGGCTTGTTTGGAATTTTCGCCAATGCCAACTCGGCCCATGCCAGCGCATCGGGAATCGCTGCAACATCGCCCTGCGTTGCGGCTTTGTTGAGCACGGTGCGCAGCGCCAACCAATCCAGCGTTAGCAAGATCGTGGGGTCGATCACTTTTTGCCGTTCAATGCCATCAAAGGCGTTGATGCGTTTTGAAAATGCGTGATCTTCCAAGTTCCGCAATGCAAAGCCCGCGCTGACGACGCTATTTTTCGGGTTCGCTAGAATCAAATTCGCGATCCGCGCGCATTGGGCTTTCAGCTCAATCGCCTCGGGAAATGCGCATGCGCCTGCATGGCGATAGTTCATTTGAGTCCAAGTAATCACTGCATTTGCCACCGATTCCGCTGCAAGCTCTTCCGGTGCAAACGCGGCGACTAGTCCTGAGACTTCTATGGGCAGACCGGCCAATACTTCAGGCGGTGGTGGGCGACGCTTGATTGCAATCAAAATGGGGGTTTTAAACGCTTGTGCGTAGTCGTTGTATTCGCGGCTCAAACTCAGTGCTTTCAGCACGCGCGCGCTAGCTAGAGTTTCCTGCGCTTTGGCTAGCGCGCGAAATTCAGGGTTCGGTGACTTTTTGCCGTTGACTTTAGTCTCGGCTTGCAGGGCTAACAGTGCGGCATGCGCGCGCAAAGACTCGGCGATCAAGACAGTAAATGCATTTCTGCCGTCGTCTGCCAGCAGTGCGTCCGCTAGCTTCGGATCACCGCAAAGTGCGTCTTGGTCGTAAATCCCAGCGCAAGCGGCCTGCAAAAGCAAAATCCGCACTGGGACTGATGTTTTCGCTGAATAGAGCGCGGCCTTTTGATCTGCGCTCAGTCTGCCTATTGAGGTTTTAGCATCATCGCTAGTCGTCGCCGCTAGTACTTGCAGCGCAATTTCTGCCATTGCACGTGCCAGCGGATCGGCGCTCAGCTGCATATCCTGAGCCAGCTGACCCACCCAAGCTTTTCCCGCTGCTTCGGCAATGTCGCTTTGGCTTTTGGCTAAAACTTCAGCTTGCTCAGCAGTTTCAGTCGCCCACAGGGCGTTTGAAGCAAATAGTGATGCGCCTAAAAACATCGCTAAAACCAGCTTTTTCATACGGCTCTCCAAGTGAAAGTTGACATATTACGCCACAAATATGGGAATCACTGCGTGACTGATGGCATGTGACTAGCGCCATCTAACGAGCTTAGACCCGTCCACGACGCAAATCAGTAAAAACTGAAAGGCATCATTAAATTGACCCTTGGAGTCAGAAAAAGCGCTGAATTGAGCGCGACCTAGTGCGCAGTCGCCAGAATCTGCCCGAATAAAGTAACGCGAGCGCTGCGCCTAAGTTGCACCACGAACAGCGTCCACCGGCTTGTGTGAGCTTTCCGTAGGGCGTCGGCTTGTCTAACTTTTGATTATCTAGTAATATTCATATTGTCATCACAACTTAAGACGGCCAAAAGTAGTTTTCAACTCGCTCACATTTGTCGTGTTTTTCGCCCTGGTGCTGGTGCTGCATGCGCTGCCGTTTAGCTGGCGCGTTAAAAAAATCAATCTTCTGCTGGCAAGCTATGTGTTCTATGCAGCATGGAACCCGCCTTTCATTATTTTGCTCTGGATATCCACGGTCGTGGACTGGTATGCCGCGCAAAAATTGGTGCACGCACAAAAAGCCAGCGCGCGAAAGCTCTGGATGCTGCTTTCGGTGGTGGTCAACTTGGGCATGCTGGCGTATTTCAAGTACGGCACATTTATGCTGGAAAATTTCACGCTGCTGATGACCAGTCTGGGCGTGGACTATCAGCCACCCGCTTTCAGCATTATTTTGCCGGTGGGGATTTCTTTTTATACCTTTGCCACGCTTTCCTACACGTTGGATATTTATCTGCGGCGCGCTGAGCCCGCGAAGAATTTTCTGGATTACGCCCTGTTCGTTACCTTTTTCCCGCATCTAGTGGCAGGCCCGATCATGCGCCCGACCGAGCTGGTGCCGCAGTTCGAGCAAGCCAGAAGCGCCACTCGCGCCATGCTAGGTTTTGGCTTCAGCCTGATGATCTTGGGCATGTTTCAAAAGATAGTGCTGGCAGATGGCTTTTTGGGCCCGGCAGCGGAACGCATATTCGACAGCACGCAAGCACCAGGATTGCTGGACGCTTGGCTCGGCACCTTGGCATTTAGTGGGCAAATTTTTTGCGACTTCGCGGGCTATTCGACAACGGCGATTGGTGCAGCGATGTGCTTAGGATTTGCCATGCCGGACAATTTTCGTTTTCCTTACGCCGCAATTGGTTTTTCAGATTTTTGGCGGCGCTGGCACATTACGCTATCGAGCTGGCTGCGCGACTATCTCTACATTCCTTTAGGTGGCAATCGCTATGGTGAAGCACGCACGTATTTTGCTTTGATGTTGACTATGCTGCTCGGCGGGCTTTGGCACGGTGCAAGCTGGACATTTGTGGTGTGGGGCGGATTGCACGGGTTATTTTTGGCGATAGAGCGGCTACTGAAGCAGAGATTTTCGGCTTATGTGCCAGGCCCAATCATGCTATTTGGCTTGGGCGTGCTGACTTATGTGTTGGTCAATATAACCTGGGTGTTTTTCCGGTCCAGCACGTTTGAGCGTGCGGCATCGGTGCTGCGGGGCATGCTGGGTTTGAACGCGAATGCAGCACCGATGTTGAGTACTGCGCAGATCGTGATGCCGGGCTTGATTGTTTTAGGAATATTGCTGTGCCATGCGCTGATGCGGGAACGCACGCTAGAGTCGGCTATCGCGCGAGTGCCTGCTTGGATCGTAGCGCCCGCGCTGGCGCTGATGCTGTTTGCCGTGATCACAGCGCAAGGGACTGGCAATGCCTTTATCTATTTTCAGTTTTGAATTTTTGAGTGGCCGCCATGACTACTTCGACGCAAGCTAACACACCAGGATTCAAGCGCTTAACCGCCTCAGATCGACCAGGCGTGGCGCAGCCAGTACCCGAGCGCGAGGTGCCCGATTTGCCTTGGACGCCGATTTTACTGATTGCTTGTTTGCTTGCGCTGGCAATGCTGGCGGCCTGGGAATGCCATTGGCGTGCCTATGGTGTGTTACCCAGCTATAAAAATAGCGACGGCGCGTGGGCGCAGCAGCGGCGCCGTATCGATACCGGTGAAGCGGATGCCTTGGTTCTGGTTGGCTCATCCCGCGTGCTGTTCGATGTGCAACTGCCTGAGTGGGAAAAGGCCACCGGAACACGCCCGATTCAATTGGCTTTAGAAGGCACCTCGCCGGTTCCGATACTGGAAGATCTTGCGGCAAACTCACACTTTAAAGGGCGACTGCTAATCGGGGTGGCGCCGGATTTGTTCTTTAGCGGGTTTGCCGTTCGCGGCGATGTGGTTAACTACTATCACGATCAAGGCCCGTCGCAGCGCTCGGGGCACTGGCTATCGCAGAATTTCTTAGAACCGTACTTCGCGTTTTATGCGCCCGATTTTGCGCTAGCCACGGTGATTAACCGCCAGCTTTGGCCAGCGCGCACAGGCGTGAACCGCCCACCGCCGGTTCGCAAATTGAGCAACTCAGACGCGGATCGCAACACCACCATGTGGCAAAAGGTTGAAACCGATAGGGCCTACCAAAGCATGGCGCGAAACACCTGGGCGGTAAGATTTAACGGCCCACGGCCTGAGCCTATGAACACCCCTGAAAAAATGCAAAAAGTGATTGAGACACAAATCGCTCGAGCGGAAACCGCCGTCAAAACACTGCGCGCGCGCGGCGTACGTTTGCTATTTCTACGGCCGCCCAGTAACGGCGATTTCTATGCCTTCGAAAAACGGGCTTTTCCGCGCGCAAGCACCTGGGATGCGCTGCTGCGCCGCACTGCGGCAAAGGGCATTCACTTTGAGGACTACCCAGAATTTCAAGGGCTAAATCTGCCTGAGTGGTCGCATCTATCCGCGGCAGACGCCCGCACATTCACCCGCGTACTTGCCCCAATGGTGGAGCAAGCGTTTCAAGATATGGAGTCAGCTAATGCGTCTAAATGAGGGGGATTAGAGCCGCAATTTCGCTGGCAAGCCTTCCGCCGCGCATCTGATCAATAAATGCGTTGAGATCAATCGTTCCAGCAACAGGCTCCGCCATCGTGGTGATCACTGAAAAGCAAAAGGGTTTGTCCTTCGTCGGTTTAGCTTGCCTATGTGCGCTCCAAGTCTGTCTGCAATCCAGCTCACTCTTCGCCCGCTTCCTGAAGCTCGTCCTTAGCCGCCTCACGATTGCGCACCCATCGCTGATATGCAGCTTTCAGGGCAAGGTAGCGCGGAAGTTCACGCAAGGAATCTAAACCTGGACTGTTGGCAAATTCGACGTAGCCCACCGGCCCGACTAGCGAGGTGATCTCGTCCAGATGATCCAGCGCACGGTTGGCATCACCAGCGCGCGCAAACGCCACCGCAAGCGCAATGCGCACGCCACTTTCGGACCGCTAATCGCCGCCCACGCGGCCGCAATATCGCCACGCCCGAACAAATCTTCGGCATCATGGGTAGGCAATTGCACACCCAAGGCGACAACGCGCGCGCGCACGACATCTGCTTCTTCACGCTCGCCCAAAGTCGCCAAGGTGTTGGAAAGTTCAATTAGCGTGTCGGTATTGGCCGGGTCAAGCACAAGTGAGCGCCGGAACGCGACCAGGGTATCGGCGTAGGCGAACCAGAAGCTCGCCAATTCGGTACGCGCTTTGCGTGCAAAGGCTTCAGAAAAAGTTGGATCTAGCGCAATGGCGCGCTCAAACTGCACTAGTGCGGCGGCAAAACGCTCCGGCGTGGCGCGATCATTCGCGGCAAGAAGCTTGCCCTGAAGAAAGGCTTCATAGGCCAGAATGTTTTCGGTTGAGCCCGTCTCCAGCGCCTTGGTCTGTGCCGGGCTCAATACCACGCGCATGGCATCGGCAACTGCCTGGGCGATTTCAGCCTGGATGGTAAACACGGTGCGCGTAGTAAAGGCGCGGTTATAACGTTCCGCCCATAAGTTGACATCGCTATTTCCATCAATAAGTTGCACCGTGATCAATACTTGATCATCAATGCGCTGTACCGCACCTTCCAAGACCACTGCCGCGTTAAGTTCGCGGGCAATTTCCATCGCCGACAATTTGGTGTCGCTATAGCGCAGCATCGAGGTACGCGAAATCACTCTGAGGCTTTTGATCTTAGAAAGCTGAGTCAACAAATCGTCGTGCATGCCCTCAGCAAAGTAAGCGTCGTCGGGCGCGGTACTGCGGTTGCGAAACGGCACGATCGCAATAAGCTTGCTCAGCGTTTGCGATGCATCAACTATCGCCGCATCGCCCGGCGCCGCAACTGCATTGCTCTGAACTTGGGACGAAGATTGCTTGAGCACAAATTTTTGGGCCACGAAATAGCCAAGCGCCAGCAGAATCAAGGCAATGAATGCCATGTTCAGCCGACGCGCACTCGCTGGTGCTGTTGACGGCGCAGCGGCGCTGTGCCTGGTGGTGTCTTGGATTTATGAGCTGACTTCGGAGGGCGTCATACGCGATGACGGGCCAAATACGGAGCCTTACTCAAGACCGGAGCGTCGTGTCCTGCGCAGCGCGACGATAAATCCAAACGCCAATAGCGCAACCAAACTTTTCATGATGCAGGCGGGCGCATCGAATACCGGCAGCAAAGTCGCGGCTACCTGTACCAATAACCACGCGCCAACCAGGTACAACCCGGCCATTCGGAACACATTGCGGCGTTTGAGTTCGGCTAGAAAGTTCATCTGTTCAGCGGCGACCTTAGGCTAAATACAGCCGCTCTAGCACCGCTTGATAGCAAAGCTTGAGCCGCTCGACATCGGCGGCGGCCAAACACTCATCAATCTTATGAATGGTGGCGTTAACCGGCCCAAGTTCGACGACTTCAGCGCCACGCGGTGCGATAAAGCGGCCGTCGGAGGTGCCGCCGCCGGTGTCGGGGCGGGCGTCGATACCCAGTACTTGCCATGCAGCGCCGCGCACGGCATCAATCAAGGTCGTGCGCTCGGTCAAAAATGGTTGGCTGGCGATTCGGTGCGTCATGCTGATGGGCACCGCTAAACGCGCGGCAATCTCTTGAATTTGCGCCAACAAAGTTTCAGCGGTGCTCGCGGTGCCAAAGCGAAAGTTGAGCTTCAATTTGAGCTCGCCAGGGATAATGTTATTGGCCCCCGCACCGGCGGCAATATCGTAAATTTGCATCGAGGTCGGCGGAAATGCCGCGTTGCCTAAATCAAACTGGTGTTGCGCCAGCGCACTCAACAGCGGGCCAGCCATATGAATCGGGTTGCGCGCCTTTTCTGGGTAAGCCACATGCCCCTGCACACCCAAAACAGTCAGCTCGACATGCATCGAGCCGCGTCGGCCCACGCGAATTTGATCGCCCAACGCTGCATTTGAGGAAGGCTCGCCAATCAAAGCGTAGTCGAGTTTGATCGCCTGGGTATCCAGCCATTGCATCACGCGCACAACGCCGTTATGCGCCGGGCCTTCTTCATCGCTGGTCAGCATGATCGCCACGGTACCAGGATGGTTTGGATGCGCCGCAACAAAATCACGCAGCGCGCAGGTGGCGGCGGCAACGCCGGCTTTCATATCCGCCGCACCGCGCCCATAAAGCATGCCATCACGAACTGTTGGCACAAATGGGTCAGAACGCCACTTCGCCAATGGCCCGGTGGGCACCACATCAGTATGGCCAACCAAGGCAAACACCGGGCCGCCCTGGCCGTGGCTGGCCCACAAGTTGCGAGTTTCCTCGAATTGCAGATCGTGGATCGCAAAACCCAGCGGTGCCAGTTCGGCAGCAACTAAGTCTTGGCAACCCGCATCATCGGGCGTGACAGAACGACAGCGAATCAGCGCTTCGGTTAATGCGAGAGCGGTGTGAGTCAAGCTAGTTATTTCCGACGCTGGACGTGCTCAGGCTCGCAGCGCTCAAACCGGCTGCTGCTGTTGTCGTGCTGGCAAGACTCACGGCGCTGTTATCAAGCGAATTGGGCTTGGCAAACCCGGCAACCAGCGCGCTAAGCACCGCCGCAAATGGCTTCGATACTGCAGCGGCGGCGGGCGTATTTTTCGCGATTTGAGCGGCCACCGGATTAATTGCCGCAACCATTGTCTCCGAAGCCACCGTCGCCGACTCGCGCGCCGCGATTTCGGTGCGATAGCGCAAGTAAAGTTGCGCAACACGCTGCACATAGACTTGCGTCTCGGCAAACGGCGGCACGCCCGCATACTTTAAGACGTTGTTTTCACCGGCGTTGTAGGCTGCACTGGCCAAACGCACGTCGCCGTCAAACATATCCAGCAAGAAACGCAAATACGCGACGCCGCCATTGATATTTTGCTGCGCGTCGTAGGAATCACTGACGCCATATTGCGCCGCGGTGCCCGGCATTAACTGCATCAAACCTTGCGCACCGGCTTTGCTCAAGGCATAAGGGTTGTAGGCACTTTCCGCCTGAATAATTGCGCGCACTAGTGCTTCATCGACCGGGTTTTTCGCAATAGCGGCTTTAATATGCGGGCCAAAATCCGTGGTCTTTAACTTGATATGGCCAAAATCGACTTTGCTGGTGGGATCGCAGGCGGGGCAATACACCATCACAATTTGCGGGGTAACGCCTTTAGGCAGCACGTTGGTGTAATTGATCACGCCTTTGCGGTCGCGAAACTTATAAATCGCGGCCGAATAGGCTGCGCTCGCAAACGCAAGCGTCATTAGCGAGACTAGGGTGTAACTCAGTAAACGCTGAAATTGATGGCTCATAATTGGCAAAGTTAAGGCAACTTCTGGCGAAATGGGGATAAGTGTCTGAAATTAAGACAGATTTGGGAAGTGCAGGTTCCCCGATTTAGGTATGTTTTGAATAAAAATTCACGCTAAATGGCGAAAACGCGGCAGAAATTACTCTTGGTTACCCTTTTACGCACCGACATCGACCACCCTACCAGCCCGCCGAGCTACGCTGACGAGCCCGTTTTGGCGGCATTGGCGACGGCGCTGGCACGCTGGCTTACACATCCGCGCGCAAAGCACCTCGCCGTTGGCTATTCCGGCGGCTTGGATTCAACCGTGTTGCTACATGCACTCGCACAGCTTGACCCTTGCAACATTGAAGCTATACACATCGAACACGGCCTGCACCCGGACAGCGCGCTTTGGGCTGCGCACTGCCTGAATTTTGCGCAAACGCTTGGCATTCGTGCGACGCACTTAAAAGTCGAGGTAAAAAACCTTGGTGATGGCATTGAAGCTGCGGCGCGCCGTGCCCGCTACCGCACCATCGCCGCGCACACCGGGCCGGACGTGTTGCTACTGACCGCACATCATCAAGCCGACCAAGCGGAAACCGTGCTGATGAAACTGTTGAGTGGCGCGGGGCCACGCGGTGTTGCCAGCATGCAAGCCTTGAGCGAACGCCGGGAATTCCTGCTGGCTCGGCCGTTTTTAGGCATAGCGAAGACGCAGATTATTGACTATGCAAATCGGCATGGCCTGCGCTGGATTGAGGACCCAAGCAATCAAAACCCGCAATTTCGGCGCAATCGTATCCGCCAGCTTTTGCCCACGCTCAGTGCGATTTATCCAGATACCCTGCTTACTTTGAGTAAGCACGCCGACCTAGCGAGCGCAGATCGCGATTTGCTTGAGCGCCAGGCAAATCTAGCACTGGCGCGCTGCCTAAGTTTGGACAGCGCCGTTTTGCGCTTGGCACCATTGCGTGCAGAACCTTCTGCGCTGCAGCCTTGGATTTTGCGTGCGTGGCTTACTGGGCACGGCGTGCATGCGCCCGCTTTGTTCAGTGCCAGCTTGGCACTTGCACATGCCGCAGGCGGATATGGCGAAGTCAAAACTAAAAAGGAATACTTCGTCGATGGCGAATCCACTGAAGCGTACGACTACGTTCGGCGCTTCGATGGCTGCCTGTACTACGCCGCCGAAACCGCCGTAGCACGCTTCACACCGACGCTTTGGCACGCGCATACGCCGTTGCAACTTGGAAGCTTAGGCTCATTACAGTTTGATGAAACGCCAAGCGCGGTCGCGAACAGCACTTGGCTCGTCACCCTACGCACCGGTGGCGAGCGCATCCAGCTACCCGCGCGCTGGCAAAATGGCAAGCCACATCGACATGCGCTGAAAGACATTTTGCAGCAGCAACGTGTGCCACCTTGGCAACGTAATCGTTTGATTATATTACTGTTTCCAGATACCTTTGAGGTTGCCTGTGTCGTCGGCATTTGTGCCAGTGCACGCTTTCAAGATTGGCTAAACGCGCACGCAACTCGGTTGGTTCATAACAACTAGACTGCCTAACAAAATTCAGCTATCGTTAGCTACATTATAAAACCGCGAAAGCCGTCATGAGTAAAATCGCACGCGAAAGCATCGCCCCGGAAAAAGCTACAGGCCCAGGAATTACTCCAGGCGTTGATCAGTTTGAAAGCTCGCTAAGTGAACTTGAAACACTGATCGGCAAGATGGAGCACGGCGGCCTTACGCTCGATGACAGCGTGCACAGTTTCGAGCGCGGCATGGCGCTGTATGAAACCTGTAAGGCCTCGCTCGATCAAGCGCAGCTGAAAGTTGAGCTGCTTTTGAAAGGCGCCAGTGAAATCGGTGCGCGCGTGCCGTTTGAGCTGCGTGATCCGCAGACGCCTTAAACCTCGATCCTTGTAGGACGACTACGCTGGTGCATGACCCTGAATTTACTGAGCTGCAAAACCGGACCGAAATAGCTCTTGAACAAGCACTTCCGCCCGGCGAATTAAGCCCATCTACACTATTTGAAGCAATGCGTTACGCCACCCTAGGCGGCGGCAAACGTATGCGCCCCTTGCTGGTCTACGCCGCCGGTGCCGCCTTAGGTGTAGACCGTGACACCCTAGACGCACCCGCCGTCGCGGTCGAGATGATCCACGCTTATTCTTTGATTCATGATGATTTGCCCGCGATGGACGATGACGCCCTGCGGCGCGGCAAACCTAGCTGCCATATCGCCTTCGGCGAAGCCATTGCGATTTTGGCGGGCGATGCGCTGCAAGCGATGGCCTTTGAGGTACTCGCGCGCGCAGTCCCGGTATCTGAACCGGCGAAATCGCGCATGGTGATGCGCTTGGCCTTGGCATGCGGGCCAAACGGCATGGCGGGTGGTCAAGCGATCGATTTAGCCAGCGTGGGGCGCACGCTCAACGTCGCTGAGCTGGATCGCATGCACGCACACAAAACGGGTGCGCTGATTACCTCGGCCGTTATGCTAGCCGCCGATGCCGCGCTGTGTACTGAACCCGCGATACTGAGCGCGCTGGAAAATTACGGTGCCTACTTTGGCTTGGCATTTCAGATTCACGACGACATTTTAGATGTCGAAGGCGACAGCAGCGTGATTGGCAAACCGCAGGGCTCTGACATTGAGCGCGGCAAGCCCACCTACCCGGCAGCGATTGGGCTAGCGGCGAGCAAACAGCGCTGCGTCGAACTCAAAGAACGCGCTTTGGCGGCGATTACGCCCCTCGGGCCCCGCGCGCATTTGCTGCACGCCTTGGCAAACTATGCGATTGAGCGAAAGCTTTAGCGGTTTGACTAGTTTCTTGCTCAGCCATAGGCTTCGCCCCAGATACAGACGCTAAAAAGCCCGGCACTTTTCAGTACCGGGCTTCCGCTTTAGTAGAGTACGGCGCGCCAATTTCAGCGCGCCGTATTTGAGGCTAATCGAAGCGCGCGCTTTGCAGCACGAAGCCATCGCCAGCGGCGCTTGCAACATAGCTAATGCTTGCAACATTGCCGGTGAAACGCTGCCAAGCCCCTAGGCGCAACAGGCCATCGCTGCCACGCACCGCCAAGGCTAGCTCAACTTCACCCGCATCATTGCGACGGCCATAGACGCGTAATGCTTCGCCGTTAGCGTCATCAGCGCTAAAGACGATGCGTGCAGTGTCATCGAGCAAAGCACTCAAAGCACCCAAGGCGATGCTTTGCTGACCGCTAGCTTTGTTGATCTGCAGCACGATTGGATCTTCAAAACCATTGCGGAAGATTGCCTCTGGCAAGTTGGTGTCAGTCGCGCTGTTATTCGCCAACTGCGGATCAGTGATCGCCAAACCGGTGATGCTGACTTGCGCGGTGTTGCTGATTTGCGCAGGCAATGGTGTGGCAACGTTGGCTTGCAGCGTGTAGGTCAATCGCCCCGTTGCTGGCAACACCGCGACCGTGGCATTGATGCTGCCGGTGCCACCGGTTTGTGGGCAGGCTGCGCCATTGGCCGCTACGCACGTCCAGGTGGCATTGATCAGCGTCGCTGGAACCGTGTCCGTAAAGACCGCGCCA
>JANNYA010000113.1:0-7442 GCA_031409855.1 Rhodanobacteraceae bacterium
CTTAAAAACCACTGGTGCATATGTTTTCCTATAAAGGGTCAATGATGGTCAAGGCGATGCGGAAATCAAGTCTCGCCTAGCGCCACTTTCAAAAACTCCGGCATCGCAAGGCCAGCGCGGTGAATGTCGACGTTGTAATACTTGGTTTCAAATTTCTTAGTGGCCGCACCGCGTTCGCGGAAGTTGATGAGATCGATGCCTTTGCGTGCCATCGTGGCACTCCACCAGCCGGTGGGGTAGCAGGGCTGTGGAAAACACAGCGTGCGCAGATGGCTAAAGCCGGATCCTTTCATTTGGGTGCGCATTTTTTGCAAAATGTCGATATGAATCAATGGCGATTCGCTTTGCTGCACCAAAATGCCGCCCGCGCGCAAGGATTTCAACACGGACACATAAAACGATTGATTGAATAAGCCTTCGGCTGGGCCAATCGGGTCGGTGGAATCAACAATGACTAAGTCGACACTGTCCGGTTCCATTTCCGCCATCAGCTTAATGCCGTCATCAAACATGATTTTTGCGCGTGGGTCGCCATTGTTAACGCATAGTTCGGGAAAATAGCGTTCGGAAAGACGCGTTACGCGCTCGTCTATATCGCATTGCACCACGCTTTCCACTTCTTCGTGTTTGAGCACTTCGCGCAAGGTGCCGCAATCGCCACCGCCGATAATCACGACGCGTTTGGCGCGTGGATGCGTGAAAAGCGCCGGGTGGCTCATCATTTCGTGGTAAAGAAAGTTGTCGCGCGTGGTCACCATCGCGCAGCCATCCAGAACCATTAAGTTGCCCCAGTCGGTGGTTTCATAGATATCAATCGTCTGAAACGGCGTTTTTTCCGAATGCAGCAACTTTTTGACCTTAAAACCTATGGCCGAATTTGCGTATTCGTGGGCTTCTACGAACCAGTCTTGATCAAGTTTGTGCATTATTTGCCCTGTCGAAATGAACTCTAAGTCTGCGAGTGTAAGCGAAGCTTCAAGCCACAACCACCCGGTTTCGCCCCGTATCTTTTGCGCGATATAGTGCGGCATCAGCTTGCTGAAACAGCACGCGTTCATCTACGTCGCTACCGAAAAGGCTGCAAACGCCGATGCTCACCGTCACGCTGCGCTTTGCCCAGCTCGACTGCTCGATGGCGCTGCGTATGCGCTCGGCGACTTTTTCGGCCAATTCCGGCTCAGCAAAGCATAGGACACAAAATTCTTCGCCGCCAAAGCGTGCGGCCAGATCGTCACCGCGCGTTGAGCGGGCGATTTCGTTCGCCACTTGGCGCAATGCGATATCGCCTTCAACGTGGCCAAAGGTGTCGTTGAAGCTCTTGAAAAAATCTACGTCGATAATTAGCAAGCTGACCCATTCATTTCGGGCGCGCGCGTTCATCGTGGCAGTGCGCAGCGTTTCATTCAACGCCATGCGATTCGCTATTCCGGTCAATACATCGACACGATTCGATTTGCGCAAGTCTTTCACCAGCGTTTCGAGCTGCGTCTGATGCATTTCAACTTCAAGCTCGACCGCACGCTGGGCGCTGTGATCGCGCAGCATGCCGATAAAATGCACGGATTCGTCGTCTGTTGCGTCGCGGTCAAAGGCGGTAACCAGCCAGCGGCCTGAGCTGCGTAAGCGAAATACGTGACGATCTGGTTTGCCTAAATTCGTAGCCCGCCCGATGGCGTATAAAAATTCGGCACGATCATCTGCGTGTACATAATCAAGTACCGCATCGAAATCGGCCCGAATCGAGTCGCCTGACCAGCCAATCAATTGCGCAACAGTGGCATCGCCGCGAAACTCACCACGCCCGACGTCAAGCGACCAAACCCCGCCATTGGTGGCCTGAATCGCCTGGACTAGGCGCAAGCGATTGCGCTCAGCGCTCAATGCATCACGCGCCAAGCCCAATAAACAGCTTATCTGTGCGGCGATCATTTGCAGGGCCACGCGTCGACCATTGGAAAGTGTGGGTAGGCTTTCAAGCACGGCAAATAAACTTCCTACCGAAACACCACCCAACAAAATGGGCTGAGCCAATATATTTGCCGGGATGTTCGAGGCTGCACCGTGACTTTGAAGTTCGGTTTGCAGCGCCATAACCAAATCAAGATCAATCGGTTTGCCCGAAATCAAACTACGCGCGCCATCAAAAATTAAAAGCCCAGCACTACCAGCCCCACTCAACACGCGCGCCAGCTCAACGACACTGGTTAATGTCGATTTGACCGGCTCGGGCAGGTTTGTAAAAACCTCTTTTAACCCGATGTTTTCTAGTGCTCGCATTGGCGTCCTAGCGGGGAAAGCGCTATCAGTCTAATCCTAACGGTGAATCATAAATGCGATCCAATTCAGGCTTGATCTGTTCGCGTCTAATTTTTACGATCATATAACGGTCGCGTGCGCAGCTGATTTCCGCACACTATTTAGCCCAAGTATCGCGCAAATTGACCACTCGATTGAACACCGGTGCGCTGTTTTGATGCGCGAGCCGATCCGCAATAAAATATCCGAGTCGCTCGAACTGAAACGTTTGTTCGGCCAAGGCTTGTGCCAAACACGATTCAAGTATCGCGTTGGTCAAGACTTCTTCAGATGCCGGATTGATGTTGGCTCGGTAGTCAATCTCTAAGCCTTCAGCGTTTCGGTCTGGATCGCTAGTGCTAAATAGTCGATCGTATAAACGGACTTCAGCGACGATATTTTGCTGCGCACTCACCCAATGTATAGTGCCTTTTACTTTGCGCTCGGCACCAAGCATGCCGTGGCGGCTCGCCAAATCTAAGCTGGCGTTGATGCCGGTAACATTGCCTGCGGCATCTTTCTCAAGATCAATGCATTTGACGATGCCAACGCCACGCAGGCGCACTTCGCCGCCCGGAACCAGACGGTGGAAGCCCTTGATTGGCACTTCCATAAAATCATCTTGCTCGATGTAGATCTCGGCGGTCAGCCCGACTGCGCGTTCACCGGCTTCCGCGTTTTTCGGGTGATTTGCAATCAACACCGTTTCTGCGTGATCTGGCGCTAAATTCGTGAGCCGCAATTTTAACGGGCGCAAAACTGCCATACGCCGCTGCGCTGACTGATCCAACACCTCACGCACGCAGCCTTCCAAAACGGCAACGTCAATCACGCTGTTTTGTTTGGAAATGCCGGCACGCTCCCAAAACAGGCGAATCGCGCGCGCAGGAAAGCCGCGTCGACGCACACCGGAAAGGGTAGGCATGCGTGGGTCATCCCAACCATGCACCAGGTTTTGGCTGACTAAATCGATAAGCTTGCGTTTACTCAACACGGTGTAATTTAGATTTCCGCGCGCAAACTCAATCTGTTGAGGCGTGCTGACTTCGGTCTTAAAACCAGCCGCTACCAATGGCGCGTACAGCTCGGGGTGCTGGCCTAAATTGACGTTCGCAACACACCAGTCGTACAAAGGCCGGTGGTCTTCAAACTCAATCGTGCAAATTGAATGCGTGATGCCCTCGAGTGCGTCACTCAGGCAGTGCGCATAGTCATACATCGGATAGATACACCAGGTATCGCCGGTGTTTTGATGGTTGACTTTACGGATACGATAAAGCGCAGGGTCACGCAGATTGATATTTCCCGCACGCATATCAATTTTGGCGCGCAGCGTGTGGGCACCATCGTCGAACTCCCCGGCGCGCATGCGGCGAAACAAATCGAGATTTTCCGCTACTGAACGCGTGCGGTTCGGGCTGTCGCGCCCGGGTTCGGTCAAACTGCCACGATAACTGCGCACTTGCTCGGCGTTTAGATCACAGACAAACGCCAAGCCATCTTGGATCAACTTTTCCGCGCAACGATAGAACACCTCAAAGTAATCGGAGGCATGGCGCAGCTCGGTCCACGCGAAGCCTAGCCATTCGACGTCGGCCTTGATCGCCTCGACGTACTCAATGTCTTCTTTGGCCGGGTTGGTATCATCGAAGCGTAAATTGCACGTCCCAGCGAAGTCATGCGCCAAGCCAAAGTTCAAACAAATGCTTTTCGCATGGCCTAAATGCAGATAGCCATTAGGTTCGGGTGGGAAGCGCGTGGCCACCTTTCCCGCGTGTTTGGCTGAGGCAATATCGCCGTGAATGATGTGGCGGATAAAATTATTGACGACGACTTCGGATTCGCTCATTGGGGGCAAGCCTTGCAACATAGCCCCTTAGTATGCGGGCAATTGCGCACTAATCAAACGCATGAATGCTTAACGAGCAATTAGTAAAATCTAGCCATCATTCGGCAATTGCCAGTCAATTGCCGCGAGTTGATGCTGCACCAAATATTCGTTGGCAAGGCGAAAGTGGCCGCAGCCAAAAAAACCCTGATGCGCCGACATCGGCGAGGGATGCGGCGCTTTCAATACTAAATGGCGGCTGCAATCGACACGCGCACCTTTTTCTTGCGCTTGTTTGCCCCACAGCATAAAAACCGCGTGTGGCACGCTTTCATTAACTACATCAATGACGGCGTCGGTAAATTGCTCCCAGCCACGGCCTTTATGTGAATTGATTTGATTCGCTTCAACAGTAAGTACCGCGTTGAGTAATAAAACACCCTGCTTTGCCCAGGGCATTAGATTGCCCTGCAGACTGGGTGAAACGCCTAAGTCAAGTTTTAGTTCCTGGAAAATGTTTTTAAGCGAACGCGGTACCGCGATTCCTGGTGCCACAGAAAAACTTAACCCGTGCGCCTGATTCGCGCCCGGGTAAGGATCTTGGCCGAGGATGACGACTTTAACTTGCGCGAGTGGTGTGGCATCAAGTGCCGCAAAAACCTGATTCATCGGTGGATAAATAATTTTGCCGGCAGCCAGCTCCGCCTGAAGAAAACTACGCAGCTTTGTCATCGTCTCGCTCTGGAGCGTAGGCAGCAGCGGGTTTTTCCAGTCTTCGCGCAATTTAATCGAAGCAGTCATTGGGAATATTTCTTGGATGATGAAAATTTTGAAGCTGGTTAACGGCTATAAAAAAACCGGCCGTTAACACCTCGGCCGGTTTTACATTCAATCAATTTAAGACTGAATTATTTCTTTTTTGCTGCTGGCTTCTTTGCGGCAACTTTAGCCGCTGGCTTTGCAGCTGGTTTAGCGGCTGGCTTTGCAGCCGGTTTAGCCGCTGGCTTTGCAGCCGGTTTAGCCGCTGGCTTCGCAGCCGGTTTAGCCGCTGGCTTTGCAGCCGGTTTAGCGGCTGGCTTCGCTGCCGGTTTAGCCGCTGGCTTCGCAGCCGGTTTAGCCGCTGGCTTTGCTGCTGCTTTCGCAGCTGGTTTAGCCGCCGATTTGGCTGCTGGTTTCACTTCTGCTGGTTTTGTTGCGCTAACTTTCATGGGCTGCTTCACCTTTTTGGGAGAGGCGCCTGAAAGGCGCCGGAGGACTGCATCACCTAACTCAGCGGGTGAACGCACTGTCGTGACGCCCGCTGCTTCAAGTGCTGCAAACTTTGCTGCTGCTGTACCTTTTCCGCCTGCAACGATGGCGCCCGCGTGACCCATCCGTTTGCCCGGAGGAGCCGCGACGCCAGCGATATACGCCACTACTGGTTTAGTGACATATTCTTGGATGAACTCAGCCGCTTCTTCTTCGGCCGTGCCACCAATTTCGCCCACCATAATAATCGCCTCAGTTTGCGGATCATCTTGGAACAAGCGTAGGCAGTCGATAAAGTTCATACCGTGGATCGGATCGCCGCCGATCCCAATACACGTACTTTGGCCGAGGCCTGCTTGTGTGGTTTGGAAGACAGCTTCGTAAGTTAACGTGCCAGAGCGGGATACGATCCCGACGATGCCCGGCTTATGGATTGAACCCGGCATAATGCCAATTTTGCATTGTCCTGGCGTAATAATTCCTGGACAATTTGGCCCAACTAGGTAGGTGTTTGGATAGCTTTTCAGCACATTTTTGACGCGCATCATATCCAGCACTGGAATGCCTTCGGTAATGCAAACAATCACGCGCACGCCCGCATCAGCCGCTTCTAAGATTGCGTCAGCGGCAAATGGCGGCGGCACGAAAATCATGGTCGCACTCGCGCCCGTTTCTTCTACCGCGTCTTGCACCGTGTTAAATACGGGCAGCCCAATGTGCTCTTTGCCGCCTTTGCCGGGCGTTACACCGCCGACAAATTTGGTGCCATATTCCATCGCCTGTTCGGAATGAAACGTTCCTTGCGCGCCGGTAAAGCCTTGGCAAATGACGCGCGTGTTTTTATCGATCAATACCGCCACGTTAGGCTCCTTTGCTGTTGATGGGCGCGTCGTTTCCGAACGATCCATTAGCCGCCGCGACTACCTTCTGAGCGGCGTCGCTCAAATCGGTCGCGGATGTAATTTTTAGCACCGAGTTACGTAAGAGCTCACGGCCCTTCTCAACATTGGTGCCTTCAAGGCGCACTACGACCGGCAGCGTCAAACCCACTTCCTTCACCGCATTAATGATGCCTTCGGCAATCAAGTCGCACCGAACGATGCCGCCAAAAATATTCACCAGAATGGCTTTGACTTTTGGATTTGCTAAAATAAGTTTGAGTGCTTCAGTCACGCGTTCTGTCGTCGCGCCGCCGCCCACATCCAAAAAGTTTGCCGGTTCACCGCCATAGAGTTTGATCACGTCCATAGTCGCCATTGCCAAGCCTGCGCCGTTAACCATGCAGGCGATATCGCCATCCATGGTGACGTAGTTCAAATTGTGCTTGCTGGCTGCCGCTTCAATCGGGTCTTCCTGGGTTAAATCGCGCATTGCCTCCAACTCGGGATGGCGAAACAGCGCGTTTTCATCGGCATCGAGCTTGGCGTCTAAAATCAACAAATCGCCAGCAGGATTGATCACAAGTGGATTGATTTCAACCATGCTTAGATCAAGCTCGTTAAACATCTTATAGACGCCCAACATGATCTTGGTGAGTTGGCCTACTTGTTTTGAGCCGAGCCCCATTGCAAAGCCAAATTTTCGACATTCATACGCTTGCAGGCCCTGGACAAAATCTACGTCGAGCGTGAAGATTTTCTCTGGCGTATCGTGCGCGACTTGTTCAATGTCTACGCCACCTGCAGGTGACCCAACGAAGGCAATGCCCCGAGTTTGGCGGTCAACCACAATACTGAGATAGAGCTCTTTCGAGATGTCGGTGGCTTCCGTGACCAATACTTGATTGACCGGCAACGCGCGGCCAGCACTCTGATAGGTCACCATTTTCGTGCCAAGCATCTTCAGCGCGGCTTCGCGAACCGCCGCTAAGGTCTTGCACAATTTGACGCCGCCCGCCTTGCCGCGTCCGCCTGCATGAATCTGCGCTTTGACTACCCACTGCTCGCCGCCAAGACTACGTGCTGCATCGACTGCGCCTTCTGGCGATACTGCCACGTGCCCCATCGGCACAGGCAAACCGAACTTTACGAAAAGTTCTTTCGACTGGTACTCGTGGAAATTCATGCCTACT
>JANNYA010000114.1:0-3913 GCA_031409855.1 Rhodanobacteraceae bacterium
AAAGCGCTAGAGCGCAAAACTGGCGCGCGAGGCTTGCGAACGATAATGGAATCAGTATTGTTGGATACGATGTACGAGCTACCGTCCATGGAGGACGTTACCAAAATCGTGGTCGATGAGGCTGTAATCAACGGTCAAGCAGAGCCTTACCGAATTTATCGAGGTGGTCAAAATATGCCGCTTGCGAAAGCTGCGTCAGAGTAGCCTTATTCCTTTATTACATAACAGCGGCAAGGAAAATGAAAGAATTCCCGCTGACACCGTATGTACGCCCTTGTTTGCTGGAAGCTTCACCCCCAAACAGATATACAGAACAAGCTGCGCCCGCATTCAGTCGTTTGCCGTGTTGTCTGCCCGGTGAGACCTGTATTGGGCGCAATTTGCATTTTGAATAACGCAATTTGTGAGGCCCACTTTTATGAGCAAAACATCTATAACTAAGAATTTACCCGTGCTGCCACTGCGCGATGTTGTGGTGTTCCCGAACATGGTGATTCCATTGTTTGTTGGCCGCGAACGCTCAATGCGTGCGCTCGAACTGGCGATGGATGGCGAAAAACACATCCTGTTACTTGCTCAGCGCTCGCCGGAAATTGATGATCCTGCTCCTAAGGATATGTATGACGTCGGCACGATCGCCGCTGTTTTGCAGTTGGTAAAATTACCGGATGGCACGATCAAGGTTTTGGTTGAAGGCTTGGAGCGCGCTAAAATACGAAAGGTACGGGAAGAATCGGGCGTTTATTTAGCAGATGTTTCCGAAGTAGAAACTATTGATGCTGAGCCAAAAGAGCTTGAGGTGATGAAGGCCTCGCTCATCTCGCAGTTTGAGCAATTGGTCAAGCTCAATCGCAAAATTCCGCCTGAGTTGATGACCACGCTTACTGGCCTCAGTGAAACATCCAGGCTTGCAGACACGGTCGCGGCGCATCTAACGGTCAAATTGGCCGATAAGCAGGCGGTGCTGGAAATGGAAAGTCTTGCCGAGCGCGTGGAGGCCTTGCTGGGTTTAATTGCCGGTGAAGCTGACGTTCTGCAGATCGAGAAAAAAATTCGCGGGCGCGTCAAAACGCAGATGGAAAAAAGTCAGCGCGAGTACTATTTGAATGAGCAAATGAAAGCCATTCAGAAGGAACTAGGCGACAACGAAGAAGCGCCGAATGAAATTGAGGCACTGCGTAAACGTATTGAAGCAGCCGGTATGCCGAAGCTGGTACTTGCGAAGGCGAAAGCCGAGTTTAACAAGCTCAAGATGATGTCGCCAATGTCGGCCGAAGCTTCGGTCGTGCGTAACTACCTGGATTGGTTGATCAATACGCCGTGGGTCAAACGCAGTAAAATTCGCCGTGATTTGGTGGCAGCAGAAGCGGTACTGGATGCCGATCACTATGGCTTAGAAAAGGTAAAAGAGCGCATTGTTGAATACCTAGCGGTGCAACAGCGCGTGAAAAAAATGAAAGGCCCTATACTGTGTTTAGTTGGGCCGCCTGGAGTTGGGAAAACCAGCTTAGGTCAATCGATTGCGCGCGCAACGAATCGCAAGTTTATTCGAGTTAGCTTGGGTGGCGTGCGTGACGAGGCGGAAATACGTGGGCACCGGCGCACTTATATTGGCTCGATGCCGGGCCGGATCGTACAAAATTTGAGTAAGGTGAAAACAAGAAATCCGTTGTTCATGCTTGATGAGTTGGACAAGATGAGTACCGATTTCCGGGGCGATCCGTCGTCGGCGCTACTGGAAGTGCTAGACCCAGAGCAAAATCACACGTTTAATGATCACTACCTGGAAGTTGACCTTGATCTCTCTGAGGTCATGTTTATTGCCACCGCTAATACCCTCAATATTCCGGGGCCGCTGTTAGATCGCATGGAAATAATACGCATACCTGGCTATACCGAGGACGAGAAACTTGCAATCGCCAAGCGGTATCTCTTGCCCAAGCAGATCGAAGCGAACGGACTAAAAGCAGCTGAGCTTAAAATTGCTGACGGTGCATTGACCGAGATCATTCGCCGATACACGCGCGAGGCTGGCGTGCGTAGCCTGGAGCGCGAATTAGCAAAAATTTGCCGAAAAGTAGTGAAAGAGTTGACTGTTCAGGCGGCGAAGGATGCGGCAACGCCAAAGGCTAAGCCTGACTCCAAAACTAAGCTAGCTAAAAACAGTATAGTGGGTTCGGCTATTGCTGCGCCGGCGGCGAAACCTGCTGCGGTCAGCATTGCTGCAAAGCAAATAGAAAAATATCTAGGCGTCGCCCGCTATCGCTTTGGCAGCGCCGAGGAACGCGATGAGGTTGGTTTAGTCACTGGGTTGGCATGGACGGAAGTCGGTGGCGAAATGTTGCATATCGAAGCGAGCGTTTTGCCTGGCAAGGGGAAAATGCAGCAAACCGGGCAGTTGGGTGATGTGATGCAAGAAAGCATACATGCCGCGCTTAGCGTGGTTCGTGCTCGCAGTGAAAATCTGGGCATTGACCCAGAGTTCCATCAAAACGTGGATATTCACGTGCACGTTCCTGAAGGTGCAACACCTAAAGACGGGCCCAGTGCGGGCATTGCAATGTGTACGGCGTTGGTGAGTGCATTAACCAAAATCCCGGTGCGCGCTAACATAGCAATGACCGGCGAAATCACGCTCCGTGGCCGAGTGCTACCTATCGGTGGTTTGAAAGAAAAGCTCCTTGCTGCAGTTCGCGCGGGTATCAAACACGTTTTGATTCCAGAAGATAACGCGAAAGATCTGCCCGAAATTCCAGATAACATTAAGGCGCATTTAAAAATATCGCCGGTACGTTGGATCGACCAAGTACTGGACTTGGCGCTGGTACGGCCACCTACGCCGAGGGTCATTATCGAAAAGCCAATAGAAAAACTGGTGGAGGGTACGGAAAAGGACGTCGAATTGGATTCTACAACCCGGCCACACTAGTTTTAGTTTTACTAATCAGCCTAGGCAAGTGCTGCAACCAATCCTAAATCAGTTTGCAGAAGCGCTTAGTTTTGACCCAAATACCGAAGGAAAAGTGAGGGAAACTGAAGTTTTTTTAAGTAATTTTCAATAATGTTGAAAAAATATCCCCTTGCTTCTTGCGAGCGCTGAGACCGCGCTGTATAAATCGCCTGCTTTTGCGGTTCGCGCTGGTACGGCGGCCATAATTTGATACCCCACACCCGTGCAGTAGTTTGCACCGTTACAAATCCCGAGCGCTTTGTCGCTTCGACAGAAAGGATAGGCTATGAAGAAAATTGAGTTAGTATCGGCAATCGCTGAGCACGCCGAAATGACGAAGACAGATGCCGCAAAGGCTTTGGAAGCTTTTGTTGCAGTCGTTACACAAGCGTTAAAAGATGACGACAACGTCACTATAGTTGGTTTTGGGACGTATGAAGTACGAAAGCGTAAAGCGCGAACTGGGCGTAATCCGAAAACCGGTGAAGCGCTAAAAATCAAGGCGTCGAAAGTGCCAGCATTTAAAGCCGGTAAAGCGCTTAAGGATGCAGTAAACTAGTTCGACTTGACGCATAAATTTGTTCTAATAAAAAATTACTAGTTGTAAAATCCGCAAAAAAGCGGGTGCTTAGCTCAGCGGTAGAGCGACGCCTTTACACGGCGTTGGTCGGGAGTTCGATCCTCTCAGCACCCACCACTGTTTCAAACAAAATCGCTTTTGCTGCAGTTCTATGCAATTGATATTAGCTGTTAGTTGCCTTGTATTCAGATTGTTTAAGTTATATTAGCGGGCTGTTGCAAAGATGTAATGTTGTTAAGTAGTACGTAGTAACCGACGCTTTTCATGGAGCGGTAGTTCAGTCGGTTAGAATACCGGCCTGTCACGCCGGGGGTCGCGGGTTCGAGCCCCGTCCGCTCCGCCATATTGCAAAAGCGCCTACGGGCGCTTTTGTTTTTTCTGCT
>JANNYA010000115.1:0-3983 GCA_031409855.1 Rhodanobacteraceae bacterium
TGACGATCCTGGGAATACGCCAGCGCCGCGCCCAGCATGCGGCGGAGCATAGCGCGGAGGATGACGACGACACGCAGGATCACGATCAGTGATTGCATCAGTGATGGAAAAAAATGTGCCCGCAGCAGCGGATAGCAGCAACGCCGCATTTATCGGTGGCTTGGAGCTAACAGTCCTGGCGGATCTATCGCAGGCCTTTGCGCAATCGATTGATTTGAACCAAACCCTGCGCGAAGCGGTGACGCGCATCGCGCAACACATGCGGGCGCAAGCCGCTAGCCTGTTTTTACTGTGCCCATTGACCGGTGATATTGTCTGCCGCGCCAGCGCCGGCCCGGTCGATGTGGTGGGTTTGCGCATTCCACAAGGGCACGGCATCGTTGGGCGCACGATTTCGGAAAATCGGGTGCAGCTGGTGCGCGATGTGCAGCTGGATCCGGATTACCTTGGTTCAGGCGTGCGCGTTAAAAATTTTTCGCCGCGCACCATGGTGTGTGCGCCACTGACTGGTGTGGGCGGCGCGATTGGCGCGCTGCAAGTGATCAATAAAGAAGGCGGCGAACTTTTCGGTAATGCGGACGTGGATATGCTTCGCCTGTTAGCGGTGCCAACAACAATGGCCCTGGCAAACGCCCGCCTCGCCGTCGAGCTATTGGAGCAAAACCGCATTCGGCGCGAGTTCGAGTTGGCGCGCCAGATGCAGAAAACGCTATTTCCAAAGCGCCGTGTGGGCTTTGCCGTCAATGCGATCAACCGGCCAGCGCGGGAAATATCCGGGGATTTTTACGACTTTTTTGACCTGCCCGACGGCCGTATCGGTTTCGCGGTTGGTGATGTCTCGGGCAAGGGTATGGACGCCGCAATGCTGATGGTGCGCGCCAGCGCGCTACTCCGATTTTTTGGGAAAACCGGCCTAGCACCGCACGATTGGTTGACGCGTGCGAACGATGAACTGGCGGAAACCGTGCGTTTCGGTATGTTTGTGTGTGCGCTTGTGGGCTATTACGAGCCTGATTCCGGCATGGTGCACTTCGCCAGTGCCGGCTTTCCGCCGGTGTTGCTACACATTGAGGGCGAAACAGACATGCGCGAATTTCCCGCGCATGGCCCGCCCTTGGGCGTGATCGCGCCGATGCTTTATGATTCCGAGCGCGTTTGTGTCGCCGCCGCCAGCTTTTATGCGTTTTCCGACGGCATGACCGATATTCGCGACGTCCACAACCAAACCATTGGTGTTGAAGGCGTAAAAGCGGTGATTCAGCGTGTCACGCGTTTAAGCCCGGCGGCGCGTCTACGCGGCATGCTGCATCAAGTGCGCCAACAGCATTTGCCCGATGACACCACCGTGTTGCTGGTTGCCGAAGCGCCGCAGCCGCCACGTTTGCTCAGTGAAATTGGCTGTTTGAGTGATGCCGGAAATTTGCGCGAACTGCGCAAGCTGATGCGGCAAACGCTGGTGCGATTGGGCTTTATCGGTGATATTTTCGAGCAAATCGTGCTGAGTGTGGACGAAGCGCTGGCCAATATTATCCGCCACGGCTATGGCGGCCGGCTTGATGGGCGCTTGGAGCTATCGAACTGGTTGATTGGGCGCGAGCTGCATTGCGTGCTGCGTGATTTTGCCCCGCGTGTCGACGCGTCTTGCGTACAGCCGCGTGATTTGGCGGAGTGCAAGGCTGGGGGCTTGGGAATCAATTTGATTGACATGACCTTTGATCGCTGGCGTTTTAGCGCGCCTGAAACAGGCGAGGGGAATGTATTAACGATGATTAAAGCCGTACCTTAAGCGCCAGCAAAGTGGTCAATCGCGATAGCGCCACTCAGAAAAGCCGATAAATCGAAAATCAGCGTTTGCGCCGCCGCAACTTCCTGATAATCTGCGCTCGAACTTTTGCAAGCAAACCGAGGCGAGAATGCGCGTAATTATTGATTTGTCCGAACAAGATCTTGAACACTTCCGCGCCGCGATGCGCCGGGCCCGTGCGTCCGCTGCGCATTTAAGCAGCCATGACATCACCGACGCGGCAATGAAACTTTTGCACGAAACGCGCGACATTCAGGTGCCTGACTTTGTTCGGGTGCGTATGAACAAGCTGAATACGTTGATCGCGATGGTGCACGACTCAGCCTGGGGTTTGACCGAGGCTGAGCGCAAAGAAATACTCAGCGCGCTGACCTACTTCTGTGATCCGAATGACGCGATTCCCGACAGTATTCCGGTACTGGGATTTTTAGACGATGCCATCATGATTGAGCTGGTCGTGGAAGAGCTGAAACATGAACTAGACGCCTATGAAGACTTTTGCCAGTACCGCATCAGTGCATCCACTGAAGCCGGTGCGCAGGTTGCAAACGGGCTGAATCGGGAAGATTGGCTAGCGCAGCGCCAGGAAGAGTTACTAGAACGCATGCGTTCACGCCGTGGCCGCGATCGTAGCTACGGCGGCGGCCCGGGCGTTTTCTCTTTATTTTCAATGACCTAACGCAAAAAAATAGAGTGCATTTGGAACCGCCGGAAGCCATGTTTCCGGCGGTTTTTTTAATTACTAAATTTCCAGCCCAAGCGCCGCCCACGTATCGTTCTTGACGAGAATTTAAAGCGACTATTTATAATGTTTGTGCGTAAGCTCCTTTAAAACTGCCCTATTTGCTGTAATTTTCCAAGTTCCGGCATGTGTTAAGTTTTTCTATTCACCGGTGCCACAAAACTTTAAGAAGCGAAGAAATTCATGCAGGATGTTGGTGAGTACACTGTTGAAGCTGAGCTGCACCAAGGCCAAAGCAATGTGGTCTATCGCGCGCGCTCGCGCACTAATGGCGAACGGGTGGTGCTCAAACTACTCCGCAATGAATTTCCCACAGTCAATGAAATTGCACGCTTTGAGCGGGAATTTCGAGTTGCGTCCAATTTAAAGCTCAAACAAACCGTTCGAATTAAGGAATTGATTCGCTTTGGACACCGCCCCGTGATCGTGTACTTGGATGACGGCGCTATTAGCTTGCGGCGCTATTTCGGTGGGCGCGCCCTGGATATCGGCACTCTGTTGGATGTTGCCCTGGGCGCTGCGAGCGCCGTGGCTGAGCTGCATTGCGAACGTTTGGTGCATCACGATATCAATCCCGCCAATTTGCTGATCGAGCCCACTTCCAGAGAGATCAAACTGACGGATTTAGAGCTGGCGCGTTCGCCCTATGTGGCTGCCAGTGGTGCGCGCACCATAGGCACACTGGCCTATCTATCGCCAGAGCAATCCGGCCGCACCAACGCACAAATTGACGCTCGCAGCGATTTGTATTCGCTTGGGGCAACCATTTACGAGCTCGCCTGTGGCCGCGTCATGTTTGACGGTTTAGATGATGCGAGCCTGCTGCATGCGCATTTCGCGCGCACCGCCGCACCGATCTATGAGCAAATCCCGAATTTTCCGGCTTTGCTCGAACAACTTATTTTTAAGCTCATCGCGAAATCGCCGGCCGATCGTTATCAATCTGCAGAGGGGCTTGTGTATGACCTCAATATGCTTCGTAATCGCTTTCGCGAGGGTGTATCCATCGATAATGGCGTCGCGCTCGGCGCTAGCGATCATTTCGTGCAAGTCGAACAGAGCGATCGTTTATATGGCCGCGACCTATTGTTTGACGCCTTAGAAAAATCTGTGCAGGCCGCTAAGGAGGGCAAGCACCCTTGTTGGATCAATCTAGTCGGGCCCTCGGGCGGTGGCAAAAGTAGCGCACTTCAGCGCTTCGGTGATGAGCATATTGGCCACAGCACTTTATGTATCGGTCATGCCGACAAGCTCTCCCAAGCGACGCCTTTTGCCAGCTTGATTCAAGCCTTTGCGAAACTCATTCAACGCTGGTTGACGCTGCCCGATGCGGAACTAAATCGTATCCGCGATCAAATCAAACGTGGCTTGGGGATGAATTTGGCGGTGCTGATGCCGCTCATGCCGGAGCTCGAAAAAATTACTGGTGCCGCACCC
>JANNYA010000116.1:0-30763 GCA_031409855.1 Rhodanobacteraceae bacterium
TCTTCGCCCATGAGCATGCCAAACATTTGATCGGCGGCAATCGCATCTTCAATGCGTACGTGCAGTAAGCGGCGGGTGTCTGGGTTGACGGTGGTGTCCCACAGCTGATCCGCATTCATTTCGCCCAAGCCTTTGAAGCGGCCAATTTCGCGGTTGCGCTGGGCTTGTTCTAGCAGCCAAGTGAAGGCGGTTTTGAAGCTGTCGACGGGCTCGGAACGGCCGCCGCGCATCGCAACAGCGCCGCTTTGCACCAAGCCGAACAAGTCTTTCGCCAAGTCGCCAATCGGGCGGTAATCGGGGCTTTGAAAGAATGGCAGGGTTAGCGTTTGGATTGAGCTTAGGCCGTGGTGGCGGCGCGTCAGTGAAATCGCGCGTTGCTCGTCGTTCTCGCCAATCACATTAATCACATAGCGTGGCGCATCGAGCGAGCCTTTTTCTAGCCGCTTCGCCAAACTTTGCGCCCAAGTTTGCAGTGCGGCGCTGTCGCTAAAGGTGTCCGCAGTGACGGGTGCTAAATCGATCATCGCCTCTAATAAACCGCGATCAAAACGTTGCGCCATGCGATCTAGGTGCTTGGTGGCGGCATCGAAGCGCGTCATTAGGCTTTCCAGTGCCACGCCGCTGATCGGCGGTGCGCCTTCGCCCGGTGCCAAGCCAGCGCCATCGACGGCGTTTGACACCAAATAGGCAGCCAACGCGCCTTCGTCTTTCAGATAAATAATGTTTTTACCTTGGGTGACTTTAAAAAGCGGCGGCTGCGCGATGTAAATATGGCCACGACGCACCAATTCCGGCATTTGGCGATAGAAAAACGTCAGGAGCAGCGTGCGAATGTGCGAGCCGTCGATGTCGGCATCGGTCATGATAATAATGCGGTGGTAGCGCAGTTTGTCGATGTTGAACTCGTCGTTACCAATGCCGCAACCCAACGCGGTGATCAAGGTGCCGACTTCTTGGCTGCTGATAATTTTGTCAAAGCGCGCACGCTCGACATTCAAAATTTTGCCCTTCAGCGGCAAAATCGCTTGGTTTTTACGATTGCGGCCCTGCTTGGCCGAGCCGCCGGCGGAGTCACCTTCGACTAGAAACAGCTCAGAGAGCGCAGGATCTTTCTCTTGGCAATCAGCCAATTTACCGGGTAAGCCAGCGATGTCCAACGCGCCTTTACGCCGGGTCAAATCGCGCGCCTTGCGGGCGGCTTCACGGGCACGCGCGGCTTCAATAATTTTCGCGCAGATGGCTTTAGCTTCGTTCGGATTTTCCTGCAAAAACTCCGATAATTTCGCGCCGACCGAGCTTTCTACCGCCGGTTTGACTTCTGAGCTCACCAGTTTGTCTTTGGTTTGGCTGCTGAACTTCGGATCTGGCACTTTGACGCTCAGCACCGCAATCAAGCCTTCACGGCTATCATCGCCGGATAAATCCAACTTTTCTTTCTTGAGCAAGCCGCTGGCATCAAGAAAATTATTCATCGTGCGCGTCATCGCCGCGCGGAAACCGGCTAAGTGCGAGCCGCCATCTTTTTGCGGAATATTATTGGTAAAGCAATACACCGCTTCTTGATAAGCATCGGTCCAGCGCATCGCCACGTCCACCACAATTCCACCTTCGGCCTTGGCGGAAAAGCTGATGATGTGCGGATGTAGCGGCGTTTTTGCCACCGATAGATATTCAACGAAGCTTTTAATGCCGCCTTCGTACTGAAATACGTCGTGATTTGCCGTATCGCGCTCATCAATCAGCTCAATGCGTAGGCCCGAATTCAAGAAAGCCAACTCGCGCAAACGCCGCTGCAAAATTACGTAATGAAACTCAACGTCGGTGAAAATCTCGGTGCTGGGTAAAAACCGCACGGTCGTGCCACGGCGCTCGGACTTGGCAACCTCGGTCACCGGCGCTTGCGGCACACCCAAATGATAATTTTGCACCCACTGCGCGCCATCGCGATAGATCGTCAATTCCAGCAAACTGGAAAGCGCATTGACCACCGAAACGCCAACGCCGTGCAGGCCGCCCGATACTTTGTACGAATTATCGTCAAACTTGCCGCCCGCGTGCAGCACCGTCATCACCACTTCTGCGGTCGACTTGCCCTCTTCCGGGTGCATACCCACGGGAATGCCGCGGCCGTTATCCTGCACGCTGACCGAGCCATTGCTGTGGATCGTCACAATAATATTGTTGCAATAGCCCGCAAGCGCTTCATCAACGGAGTTATCCACCACTTCAAACACCATGTGGTGCAAGCCAGTGCCGTCGTCAGTGTCGCCAATGTACATGCCCGGGCGCTTGCGTACCGCGTCTAAGCCTTTTAAGACTTTAATCGAGGCGGAATCATAGGTGTCGGGCGTACCGTTGCCTTGGCCGTCGGCGGGAAGGTCTTCGTTTTCAATCATTTGCATGGATTCTGGTGACTTATATTCTGGGGTTTTTGCGGCTGCAACTAGCGCGCAATCAATCATCTGGTGGGGCCAAATGCCTGTCGGGAATGAGCTGGAATCAGCGGCAGTGAACTTGTTAGCCGTGTTCGCTGGGCGCAGACCCGCCGAGTATAGCTTGTACAGCGTTTGCGCGGGACTAAAAGCCATGGGCCAGCGGCTACGCCATGCGCTAAATGGCCATAATCACAAGCTAAATCAACCGCGTGCTCGCCCTTGTCAGTCAAAAAATATCGGACAGCGGTTTCAAGTTTGGCGACGGGCTAGATTTTTCTCGCGCGTGCTCATCCTTGGCGTTATTGTTCATCTGCGATATTCTCTTTGCTGAACAGGCTATAAAGTGCTGGCAATACCAGCAGCGTCAGCACAGTGGCTGAAAAAATTCCGCCGATCACGACGGTGGCCAGCGGGCGCTGCACTTCCGAGCCTGCGCCCACATTGAGCGCCATCGGCACAAAACCCAATGCTGCGACCAAGGCGGTCATAAATACCGCGCGGAAACGCCCAAGGGCCCCTTCAGTGACCGCCTCTTGCAGGGTGCGTCCGGCGCTGCGCAGGCTATTGATAAAGCTGACCATCACCAAGCCATTGAGCACCGCCACACCCGAGAGCGCAATAAAGCCCACACCCGCAGTAATCGATAGCGGCAAGTCCCGCAGCGCTAAGGCCGCCACGCCACCCACTAGCGCCAAGGGCACGCCAGAAAACACCACAACCGCGTCTTTGACCGAGCCAAATGCGGCAAATAAAAGTAGGAATATCAACAGCAGCGCGACCGGCACCACCAGGCTCAAACGCGCTTGTGCTGATTGCAATTGCTGGAAGGTGCCGCCATAGCCCAGCCAATAGCCGCTAGGCAATTTCAGCTGCGAAATTTTGCCCTGCACTTCATTGATAAACCCACCCAGGTCGCGTTCGCGGACGTTGCACGTCACCGCCAAGCGGCGCTTGCCGTTTTCCCGCCCAATTTGATTTGGGCCATCGGCTTCGATCAGCTCTGCGACTTCAGATAACGGCACAAACTCGCGGCGATTGTCATCGCTGCTGAGCATGATCGGCAGACGCCGCAGCGCCGCTAAATCGGTGCGCTGTTTTTCCGGCAGGCGCACCAATAAATCAAAGCGCTGATCGCCTTCAAAGACCTGTCCTGCTTCGCTGCCTGCGATTGCGGTCGCCAGCGCGTCTTGCACCTCCGCTACGCTCAATCCCATGCGCGCCAGCACAGCGCGCTTAGGCACAACCGAAAGCATAGGCAGGCCAGTTAGTGCCTCAACCTTGACGCCGCGCGCACCCGGGACCGCTTTCATTATGGCGGCGATTTGATTTCCCACCCGTGTGAGTTCGGCCAAATCATCGCCGTAGACTTTGATGGCCACGTCCGAACGCACCCCGGAAATCAGCTCGTTAAATCGCAGCTGGATGGGCTGGCTAATTTCGTAATTTTGCCCAGGAATTTCCGCCAGTGCAGCGGCAACTTCGCGCTCAAGGGTGGCCTTTGTCTTGCTTGGATTGGGCCACTGCGCGCGCGGCTTAAACATCACAAATCCGTCGGAAATTGACGGCGGCATTGGATCCGTCGCTAGCTCGGCGGTGCCTATCCTGGCAAAGGTGTTAAGCACTTCCGGCAGCTGCATCAAGCGCTGCTCTAGTTTTGCCTGCATCGCCACCGACTGCTCTAAACCCGTGCCAGGCATGCGCAGCGACTGCACCGCTAAATCACCTTCATCTAGCGCTGGAATAAATTCTGAGCCTAATTTCGTCGCGCCAATACCACCCACGATGACAATTGCCGTGGCAACAATCACCACCGGCACACGCGCTTTGATGCTCAGTCGCAAAAGCGGTGCATACAGGCGCTTTAACCCTCTGACCGCCGCGTTTTCATGCTCAGCAACCTTGCCGGTGACAAACAACGCCACGGCGGCGGGTACAAAGGTCAATGAGAGCACCATCGCTGCCACGAGCGCGATCACCACAGTCAACGCCATCGGGTGAAACATCTTTCCCTCAATGCCGGTTAGGGCAAAAACGGGGACGTAAACCACGGTGATAATAAACACGCCGAAAATAGCGGGGCTGATCACTTCGGCTGCGGCTTTCGCGGCCAAGGCAAAGCGCTCATCCCGGTTCATTAGGCGGCCCAATTGCTGCTGCATTTGACCAAAGCGCATCAAGCAATTTTCCACAATGATCACGGCACCATCGACAATTAAGCCAAAGTCCAGGGCACCCAGACTCATCAAATTTCCCGACGTGCGCGTTTGCACCATGCCGGTAATCGTCATCAGCATTGCAATGGGAATGACCGAGGCCGTGATCAGTGCGGCGCGCATATTTCCCAGCAGCAAAAACAACACCACAATCACCAGCAGCGCGCCTTCGAGCAGGTTTTTTTCGACCGTGACAATGGTGCGATCCACCAGCACGGTGCGGTCATAGACCGTTCGCACTCGCACGCCTTCCGGCAAGGACTGCTGCACTTGCGCAAGCTTCGCCGCGACCGCTTTGGAAACGGTGCGTGAGTTTTCGCCAATCAACATCAGCGCCGTACCCAATACCACCTCAACCCCGCCCAGAGTCGCCGCACCAGTGCGCAGCTCTTTTCCGATGGCTACTTCTGCGACGTCATCGATGTGAATGGGTGTGCCTGCGCGCGTCTGAATTACGACTTGGCGTATATCTTCTAACGTGGAAATTTGCCCGGGCGAGCGCACCAAGAGTTGTTCACCATTGCGCTCAATAAAGCCGGCGCCGCGATTGGAGTTGCTCTTAATAAGCGCCGTCTCCAAATCATCAAATGTCAGCCCAAACTGCATGAGTTTGTTTGGATCTGGCAACACGTGATACTGCTTTTGATAGCCGCCTATCGAGTTGATTTCGACGACACCAGGCACTTGGCGCAGCTGTGGCTTGATTACCCAGTCCTGCAGCGTGCGCAAATCAATCGGTGTATAGGCCGTGCCATCCGGTTTTAACGCGCCTGGCTTTGCTTCCACGGTGTAGAGAAATATCTCGCCAAGGCCAGTAGAAATCGGTGCCATCGCGGGTTCCAAGCCAGCAGGCAATTGGCCGCGCGCCTGCGCCAAGCGCTCGGCGACAAGCTGACGCGCTAAAAACAAATCAGCGCCATCTGCGAACACCACGGTAATTTGCGACAAGCCATAGCGCGACAAGGATCGCGTGTATTCCAACTCAGGAATGCCGGATAGTTCGGTTTCTAACGAAAAAGTGATGCGCTGCTCCACCTCAAGCGGCGAGTAGCCCGGTGCTTGCGTGTTGATTTGCACCTGTACATTGGTAATGTCGGGCACCGCATCAATCGGCAAGCGCTGGAAGTTGTAAACGCCTAAAGCACATAGCGCGAGCACGGCAAACAGCACCAGCACGCGCTGGCGAATCGAAAAAGCAATCAAATTTTCTAACATGTCGCGCTCAATGTTCGTGTTCGGCGGCGTTTTTTCCGATGTCGGCTTTCAGCAAAAAGCTGCCCGCCGCCACCACCGTTTCGCCCGCTTTTAGGCCACTGAGCACTTCCACAACGGTTGCGCTGGCCATGCCGAGCTTGACTGGACGTGCGCGAAAGCCGGTGGCCTCCGGCACAAAAACCACATCGCGCCCTTCTAGCCGCTGCACACTCGTGATCGGTACAGCGAGTACGGTGATGCCGTTGCCGCCATTGCGCGCTCCGACATTGATTGCAGCACTGACAAATTGGCCTGATGTCACAGCTAAGCCCGTCGGCTCGAGTCGCACGCGCACGTTTTGCGCCTGTGTCAATTCATCCAAACCGGGCATGAGTGCGCTCACGGTGCCGGTAAGGCTGCCGTTCGCTGTGGCCAAAACAACCGTGTTGCCCATCGCAACACGGCCTTGCTCAGCGGGAAACAACTTCAATTCGGCAAGCAAACCGGACACATCGCTAATCGTAAACAGCGCTTCAGACCCGGCAACATCACCGGGATTGGTCATCCGGGCGGTAATCACGCCAGTCATTGGGCTTTGCACACTGTACCGAGTGAGACTTTCGTTGCTTTCAATCACCGCGAGTGTCTCGCCGCGCTTGACAGCATCACCAATATTTTTTGACACGGAAATCACCGGCCCGGAAAAGCGCGCGCGCACGTTTGCGATTTTGGCCGGGTCGATTAAAAGCCGTCCGGTCAAAGTTACGGTTTGCGGGATCTCCGTTTTTTCCACAACTACCAGTTGCAAGTTGAGTTCGTCGGCGCGTTTGGGATCAATTTTTGCAAAATCGGGTTCGCCTTCCTCTTCGCCTTCCTCGTGACCCTCGTGGCTTTCTTCGCCTTCACCGGCATGCTCGTCGTGCTTTGCTTCGCCTTCGTCGTGACCCTGGTGTTTAGCTTCGCCTTCACCAGCGTGATCGTCGTGCTTCGCTTCTGCTTCTGCGGCATGCTCGTCGGGCTTTGCGTCACCATCAGCGTGATCGGTGTGGTCTTCGTGCTCTGGCACAGCATTTGATGCCGAAGGGTTACTCGGCGCAACCGCCTTTTTGTCTTCGCCGCAGGCGACCATCGTGATAAAAATTGCAGAGCACAGCATTAGTTTTAAGATATTCATCGGCTTATTCCAAAATTTGATCAGGGCTTGCGCTTTCCGCAAGCAAATTGAGATGCGCGCCGGTCAGGCGCTCGATTTCGATGCGCGCTAGGTGATAGGCCTGCGCCGCTTGTAAGCGTTTCATTTCATACGTTTGCACCTGCGTCGCGGCGAGTGCGACATCGCGATAGGCATAACGCCCGATTTCGTAACCCCGCAGGGTGAGCGCTCTTACTTCCTTCGCTTGCGGCAACTGGCGGTCACGAATGACATGTTCCTCAGCAATCGCGGACTGCAAATCTTGCAGTGCGGCAATCAAGAGTGCTTTCAAACGCAACCGCGTGCTTTGTGCCGCCAATTCAGGAAGCTGAGCGTTGAATTGCGCCTCACGCACAAAACTTGACTGACGTTTGACTTGACCCAGTGGAATCGACATTCCTACTACAAACGCCTGATCGTTACTGGCTTCAAGCCGCCGCACACCCACATTCCAGCGCCAGTCCGTAACGCTTTGGGCTTTCGCAAGCCCAAGCTCGGCCTGGGCGACGCGCGTTTGCGCGCCGTACTGGGCGATATCCGGCAGCGTATCGATCTGCGCGATTAGGCTGGCCACGTCACGGATTTCGGGCATGTTGTAGACGTCCATGATCACGCGTGGTCGGGCATTCGGTTCGTTCCAGCTCAGTGCTAGCGCCTGCTGTGCGGCCTCGATCCGGCGTTTAGCGTGGCCTAATTGCAGCATGGCCTCGACTTCCGCGATTTCCGCGTTCAGTAAATCCGTCTTCGGTAGTTGTGCTCCTTGTACACGCGGTTTAATTGCAGCCAACGTGGTCTGGGTCAGCTTCAAGGCGCGCTCGGCAGCGGCTTGCGATTCTTGCGCCGCCGCCAGGGCGACAAAGCTGCGCCCGGTTTCGGTCAATACATCCAGCGCGTCAATGCGGTTTTGCACGCTCAATAGCGCGCTAGCGGATTGCGCGACATCCAGACGCCGCGCGCGTTTGTCGCCGCGCTCAAATACAGAGCCCAAGCTTAGCGTCAGCTCCGCACTCTTTACGCCAGACGCAGCACCACTGCCCAAAACATTTTCCAACGTACCGGACACCTCAAGCCCAGGCTTCAACGTTGCCTGCGCCTCGCGCGCCTGTGCCGCTGCAAGGGCTAGGCTAAACTGGCGAAATTGCGGATGCGCACTCAAGGTTTTGCGCGCGGCGTCCTTAAAGCTTAAAGCCGGCCCAAAGCTATTGGCTTCAGGAGTAGATATGGCGGTGACTTCGGCACTTGCAGCCGCCACCATTACAAATTGCGCACACACAAGCGCGCGAATCATTGGTTTCAACATTGAGGTTTCCTTTTGATTTGTTTGCCAAAGCAAACGAATTCCAAACAAATTTAAAAGTTGACGTGGCTAAACCACGCCAGTGACTAGTCTTAAATTTGTCTGGGGGGCCGGAAATTGCTGCCTAAGGACGGCATCGGCCAGTGCAACTGCGCGCTGGATGTGGGCACAGCGTTCAAGGCGCGCAAGAACTCATGCGATATTGGGCTTGCGGCAAACGCGGGCGAGTGCACGCAGCTGATATGCAAACAGTGCGCGTCAATGTCTAGCGGATCGCTGGGATCAACCTGTGCGGACGCAGAATTAGCGTTGTCATGCGAAAAATCTCGAACGCCATCTCTGCCATGCTCCGATGCTGCAACATTAATGTGGCTAACGTCATGCAAATTGCAAACTATGCCTTGCGCCGTGTTCAATAGCGCCACCAACACAAGCAAAACTGCGCGTGAACGCAGGCTAGCCGAACGCAATCGCCGCAGCGCGGCAAGTGATTCTGACAAATAGCGGAGGGCGGTGCGTGGATTCATGCACTACTAGCTTAGCGGATCGTCCGCCGCTTTGGCATGATGCGTAGCTAAACCGAACTTGACGCTGTCGCTTCGGCTAAACCATGGCTCAACGAAGGGATCGCATGGCAAAATTTGAAGTACGCGACGAAGTCACGTTTAGGGCAGCGCTGATGGTGTGGCTAAAGATCGGCCTCATCAATTTTGGTGGGCCAGCGGGTCAAATCGCGTTGATGCACAAAATGCTGGTGGAAGAGCGCAAGTGGCTCAGTGAATCGCGTTTTTTGCATGCATTGAACTATTGCATGCTGCTACCTGGGCCGGAGGCGCAGCAGCTTGCGGTTTACATCGGTTGGCTGATGCATAAAACCTGGGGCGGGCTGGTGGCGGGCGTGCTATTTGTCTTGCCTGGATTTCTCTTGATTCTTGGCATTTCGATGGCGTATGTCAGCTTTGGCGAATTGCATTGGATGCAAGGGCTGCTGTTTGGCATGCAGGCAGCGACGCTTGCCGTTGTGCTGGAAGCGCTGTTGCGTCTGGGTAAAAGGGCGCTGAAAAAACGCTGGCTTTATTTGATTTCGACGCTGGCATATATCGCCATATTTGCCTTTGCGATCCCGTTCCCTCTGATCATTATTGGTGCGGCGCTGATCGGACTTCTCTGCGCAAAGTTTGCGCCCCGTGGCCTGCCTTCAGCCGTCGCCACCGACGCGCTAGGCGTGATTGAGGGCGAAATTGCGCCCGCGCAAATAAAACCCAGCCTAGGTTGGCTGTGCCTCGTTTTGAGCGTGGGCTTAATTTTGTGGGCAAGCCCAGTACTGCTTTTGTTTGTGTATCTGGGGCCTGACAACGTTTTCACCCAAGAAGCGCTGTTTTTCAGCAAAATGTCAGTAGTTACTTTCGGCGGTGCTTACGCGGTCTTGGCCTATGTCAGCCAGCAGGCGGTGCAGCATTACGCTTGGCTTAGCCCTGCGGAGATGGTGCAGGGCCTTGCACTTGCAGAAACCACGCCTGGACCGCTGATCTTGGTGCTGACCTACGTCGGCTTCCTAGGCGCGTATCGCTCCCCAGGCGGCTTGGATCCCATGTTTGCGGGCATATTGGGTGCAACGCTATCTAGCTGGGTCACTTTTGTGCCGTGTTTCCTCTGGATTTTCTTAGGCGCGCCCTACATTGAGCGCCTGCGTGGCAATCGATGGCTGAATGCAGCACTGAGCGTGATTACTGCCGCCGTGGTCGGCGTAATTGCCAATTTGTCTGTTTGGTTTGCCCTGCATGTGTGCTTTCGAGATGTCGGCGTTTGGCGCGGTGGCATGGGCTTAGCCTTACCTATTCCCAGCCTGCAAAGTGTGGATATAGCCGCCGTGGTGCTCAGTGCGATTGCGATGCTGGCGATGTTTAAATTTCATGTGGGGCTGATGCGCACGCTGTTACTGTGCGCATTGCTGGGGTTAGTGCTGAAAGTTGGGTTTTGAAAGTTGGGCTGTATCGGCTGCTGACTAGACAAGCCTCGTTGCGCCGTTTTACTGGCAAACCTAATAAAACCATCCACGATGCCGCAGTGATAGCATCGCGACATTCCCGTTTCGGACCGTTGCAATGCCCGCCATTGAAAGCCAAATTGATGCGAAATCGCCGCAGTTTTTAGACAACGTTGCGCACAATCAGCGCGCGGTGGACGATCTTAGGGCGCAGTTAAAAACGGTGAGTGAGGGCGGTGGTGAAAAAGCCCGCGCGAAACACACGGAACGCGGCAAATTGCTGGCGCGTGAACGCATTCGGGCGCTGCTTGATCCGGGCTCGGCGTTTTTAGAGCTATCGAGTTTGGCGGCGTTTGGCATGTATGACGGTGCCGCGCCGTGCGCCGGGGTCATTACCGGCATAGGCCGCGTGCATGGGCTGGAGGTGATGCTGGTGGCGAACGATGCTACGGTCAAAGGCGGCACGTATTTTCCGATGACCGTGAAAAAGCACTTGCGCGCGCAGGAAATTGCGCTGGAAAACCATCTGCCCTGTATTTATTTAGTGGATTCCGGCGGTGCGTTTTTGCCGCTGCAAGAAGACGTATTTCCGGATCGCGAACACTTTGGCCGTATTTTTTATAATCAAGCGCGCTTATCGGCGCTGAATATTCCGCAGATTGCGGTGGTGATGGGTTCGTGCACGGCGGGCGGCGCGTATGTGCCGGCGATGAGCGACGAAACGATTATCGTGAAAGAACAAGGCACGATCTTTTTAGGCGGCCCACCCTTGGTCAAAGCTGCCACCGGCGAAGTGGTAGACGCGGAAAGCTTGGGCGGTGCGGAGGTACACACCACCACCTCCGGCGTGGCCGATCATTTCGCCGAAAACGACGCGCACGCGTTGATGATTGCGCGCGAAGTGGTGGCGAATTTGAATCGCAAAAAGCAGATTGACTTGGCCTTGAAAGCGCCGGTTGAACCGAAGTACGCGGCGCAAGAAATTTATGGCGTGGTGCCGAAAGACACCCGCATTCCTTACGATATCCGCGAAATTATTGCGCGCCTTGTCGATGGCTCGGAGTTCCACGAGTTCAAAGCCCGCTACGGCAAAACCTTGGTCTGCGGCTTTGCGCATGTGTATGGCTACCCGATTGGCATTGTCGCCAACAACGGCATTTTGTTTGCCGAAAGCGCACTGAAGGGCGCGCACTTTATTGAGCTGTGCAACCAACGCAATATTCCGCTGGTGTTTTTGCAAAACATCACCGGCTTTATGGTCGGCAAAAAATACGAAAATGCTGGATTAGCAAAAGACGGTGCGAAAATGGTGACGGCGGTGGCCTGCTCGCACGTGCCGAAGTTCACCTTTTTGATTGGCGGCAGCTTTGGCGCGGGCAACTATGCGATGTGCGGGCGCGGCTACAGCCCCCGGTTTTTGTGGATGTGGCCGAATGCGCGCATCTCGGTCATGGGCGGCGAGCAAGCCGCGAGCGTTTTGGCAACGGTGAAGCGCGATGGCTTGGAGGCCAGCGGGCAATCTTGGCCGGTGGAAGATGAAACCGCGTTCAAAACGCCGATTCGCGAGCGTTATGAGGCGCAAGGCCACCCGTACTACGCCAGCGCCCGCCTTTGGGATGACGGCGTGATTGACCCGGCCGATACGCGTCGGGTGCTAGGTTTGGCGTTGTCGGCGGCGTTAAACGCACCGATTGAACGCGGCCGCTTTGGCGTGTTTCGCATGTAATTCTTTGTTATCCATAGATATATCTCCCCAATTCCTTGCAAATTTGCCGCGCTATTTGGCGACAAATACCCTGGAAACCGTTCGTGCTGAGCCTGTCGAAGCAGGTAGCAGAAATCTTCCAAATGCTTTAAATCTTCGTAAGGAACGTTACGGCTCTACCCTTCGACAAGCTCAGGGCGAACGGTTCTTTCACCGAAAAACTTCGCGGCTTGGATAATAACGGTCAGATCAATTAAGGCAAACGCTTATGGCGAAAAATTTAACCGTACACGCCCTGCGCCACGCGCAAGCGAGCGCAGGTGCTGCTGAGTACGACGAACTGTCCACGCTCGGGCATGCCCAGGCCAAGCGCGTGGGCGAATATCTAGCCAGTCACCAAATAAAGTTTGACGCGATTTATCTAGGCGCATTGAAGCGCCATGCGCAAACTTTCGCCGGTGTTGCGCTCGCTTTTGAACATGCAGGGCAGGTTTTGCCGTCGCCATGCGTGCTACCCGAGCTCAACGAATACGACTTTCGCGGCGTGCTAAATGCCTACCGAAAAGCCAATCCTGAGGATCAAGATATTGCCGCCGGGCGCTGGCTGGTAGCACTTAAAGCCGCGATGATTGCCTGGGCGCGCGATCAAATTGGCGCGGATGACCTGGAAACCTGGGCCGATTTTCATATCCGCGTCAATGCCGCAGCAAAACGCATTGCACGCGAACGTGGTGAGGTTTTGGTCGTCACCAGCGGCGGCGTGATCAGCTTATTTGCCCAGCGCGCGCTGGGCTTTGACGATAATTCCATTGTCGCGATGAATTTGGCGCTCAAAAACACCGCACTGAACGAATTTCGCGTGACCGAACACCGCTGGCAGCTGCAAAGCTTTAACGCTATGCCGCATTTTAGCCAGCCGTTGGATTTGGGGTTTCATACGCGGGTTTAAACATTCAATCGAGTGTTTACACACCCATAAACCCCAGATCCCGAACCGCAAAGGTATTTAAGTTCGGGAAGATGGTGTCCATCGCCAAGGTGTCGGTCACGCCCATCCATTTTGCCAGGGTCGCGGCGACTTGATCGACGGCGGTGGTGGGTATGTATTGGCCGCGCGAGAAGCTCCAGTCTTTATCGGCATCGCTATCACTATTAATGATCAGCTTTGGATAGCTTCCGTACAGCTTATTACCCTGCACTGCGCCGCCCAAAACCATCATATTGCCGCCCCAGGCGTGGTCTGAACCATTGCCGTTGCCGCTGAGCGTGCGGGCGAAATCGCTCATGGTGAAGCTGGTCACTTCATCTTGCGTGCCGATTTCATTCATCGCAGTCCAAAACGCGCCAAGCGCCTGATTTAGCTCGGTCATCAATGCGCCATGGCCCGCAGTAGCCTCCGGTTGCCCGGTGACAAACATGCCGTCGTGCAAATCAAAACTGCCGTAGTTGACGAAGAACACTTGGCGCTCGGCGGATAGGCTGCTTTTGCCAATTTTGATCATACGCGCAACGATTCTTAGCTGGTCGGCCAGCGAATTGCCTGCCGGAAAGACGGTCGAAATGGTGCCTGCCGCACCGGCTAGCAGGCCGGATAAATCCTCGCCGATGCTGAGGCTGCGCCGCATAATTGCCGCGTATTCTTTCGAGAACGGCTGGGCGTAAGCATCATCCAGCAAGTCATTAAGCAAGGCGCGGCGCTGGCTGTTGAAATTGCCATTCACGCCAGCGGTGTAGTTGTCGATCAAGTTCACGCCATTGCTGGCGATTTGATACGGTGTAATCTGATTACCGAGCAAGAAGCGCGTCGAGCCTGCCGCCGAAATCGCCCCGGAAAGGCCATTTGCCAACGGCGTGGGTGTCACGACACTGGCGACGCGCCCGCCCCAACCAAAGCGGCTTTGGCTATCGGTGGTGCTTTGCCCGATTTGCCACTGCAGCGCTTGATCGTTGTGCGAAAAAAGCTGTGCGGGCTTGGCGGCCCCGGCGTTGTACTGGGTTTTCGTGATCGGTGCAATCAGCGTCCCGGCATTGCAAACAAACGCCGCCTTCTGCTGGTTAAAGAGGCTTTGCAAACCACTGTGCGGCTGGTTTAGTGCACCGTTCACCGCAGTAAAATCGGTACACGCCGGATGCAGGCCAAAAGCGCTGGCTTGGTTGCTCGGGCTGATCGGCAAAATATCGTTAAAAGCATGCGCCAAACCGGCGGTGTTGGTTGCGCCATAAACACCACCGCGCGCAATTTTATAGCGATCATAGTGTGAGCCCGGCACATCAGCGTCCCGAGGCATGAGCCAATTGAAGGAATCATTCGCGCCGTTCAAATAGACACAAACTAGCGCGCGATAGCCGCCGCCGTTGCCATTATTACTCAGCGCCCGCGCTTTCGGCATAAACGCCAGTTGCGGCAATAGTGCGGCGGCGGAACCGGCGGCGAAGGTGCAGCCGAGTTTGCGCAAAAATTCGCGGCGGTCATTAAGGTGCTTGTGTGACATGGTGAACTCCGTTTTTTGTGGAATTAGCGTTGCACAGCAAATTCGGGGGAAATAGCGATCAAGTGAATCATGCTCAGCGCGCGCCGGCGTTTGTCTGTGGTGACCATCGTGGTATCCATCAGCGCGAGCAGCTTGGCTTTCATGCTGGCACTCATCTGACCAAACATCATGCGGGTGTCAAGCTCATCCAGCAGCTTGTCATTGGCGTCCGGCAAGCCATCAATAATATTGGGTGCCAGATAGCCGGTTGCTGCCGGTGCGGTAAAGGGTGTCGTGGCAGTCGCGGCGGTGCTATAACCAGCGAAAATTCGCCGCCACAGCTCATCTGAGGCAGAAATTGAGGTGGATTCATCAAAAATTTGGAACTCGGGCGAAAATAGATTCGCCGCCTGAATTTCACCGGCTTGTTGGAAGTCAGGCTCGTAGAAATTGAACACGCTAGGCGCACCCAATGGCCGCTGCACGAAGGCGCGCTCGGGCGCAACTAGCCCATACGCCCCACTTGCATTTGGCGTAATGCCAAAGGCGCGCCAAATCGCGGTCAGGCGCAATAGCGGTTCGCGCAGCTTGCCAAAATTGATGCCCGGGGCAGCGCGCGCTTCAGTGTCAAGCAAAATGGCTTTTACCACCGCACCCAAATTGCCGCGTGTGTTGGTGCCATCGTTCTCGAATACCGCAGCAACACGGTCAATGTAGGCGGCACTTGGATTGCTGGTCGTTAGGCGTTGAATCAACTGGCGCGATAGAAACGGCGCCACGTTCGGGTGTAGCGATAAGGTGTTTACGACGGTGTCGACTTGCTCGGTGCAGTAGTTCACGCAGGCCAACTGATCCGCCGCTGGCGTGCCGGAATAGCAGGCCACAGGGCTAGGATTGATCGTGACGCCGGAAATGATCAGTTTGGTGTCATTCGGTGCAGGCAACACCGCGTAGTTATTCGCCGCCGTTTGAAAGCGGCCGGTATCGCTGTAGCGCGGGTAGCAGGTCATAGGTCGATAGTTATCCGGGTGATACAGCGCGGTCAAAACAGTGTTCGCGCCCACCACCACGTTGTAGCGCTGTGGATTGGTAAAAATTGCGGTGTTGGAAAAGTTGCAAGCTATGCCGGTGCAGCCGCAGTTGTGATTGAGCGTAATCGTGCCGAAAGTTGCCGGGGCGTTGCAGCTAAAGCCTAAGCCGGTAAAGGCTTTCGCGGTTTGCGTAATAATGTCTTGGTTGTAGGTTGGTTGCGCCACGCCAGCAATCAGCACCGGCGAAAAATCTCGATTACGCTGGATTAGACCGACTGAAAATAGCTGCATAATTTCGCGCGAATAGTTTTCATCGGGTGCCAAAAGCCCCGGCGTCGGCACACCGCCCACTAAAGTCCAGTCGGTTTTTTGGTTGCGCAACGTGGTCAAGAATTGCCCCATCATCGGGCTGTAGGTCACGTCTTTCAACAGCGTGCGGTAACTGCCAAAAGCATTGCGCAGCAAAATATCGTTGTATTCGGACACCGCAATCGGTGCATTATTAAGCGTGCCGACTTCCGAAAGCACCAGCACTTGCGAGAGTGCAAACGCAACACGTTGGCGCAGTTGGTCGGGTGCCGTCGCTGCAGTTGCGAACCAGCGTTCCTGTCTAAAAGACAGATAGAACCCCGCTGGGCGTGGATTCACTGCGACATCGGCAGCGATTTGGCTTTCCAACACTGGGCGCTGCAGCGTCGGATCAATATTGAGCTGGCGATCCACCCAAGCGGCGTAGCCAATTGATTTCAGCTCGCCCAGCTCCACTTGTGTGGGGCCAAACGTGGCTTGCGTCAAAAAGCGCGCGGCTTCGGCGTCATTGGCGGGCGCAGTGCTGTGGTTCTCAAAATCGCCCGCCAAACCGCCAAACAAAATATCGTTCGGCTCGGTGGGTAGATTTTGATTAAATTGCAAACCCAACAACTCAGGGTCGCCGGTGCTGGCATCGGCCACGCGCTGCTGCGCATTGGCACTGCCGTACAACAAGGCAATCGCTGCTAGTCCTGTGATAGCTAGCGTGGTCAGGGACATTGGTTTGAGCTTCACGGGCGTGCTCCAAGCGTTGGGGAAGAAGGCGTTTCGAGAATCCTAAACGCACGCCTAACAGATTGGTTGACTGAGGATCACAACTTTGCTGGGTGCTACAAAAACTAGGGTGCTTAACTCTTGCGGCGGTAAAATGTAGAACCCCCACCAAGGACAATTATCACATTTATCATTGAATATTGAGCTGCTTGTGTTCAATATACATGGATGATTGATTTATACCCACCCGACTTGCCCAACACAACAGCCAGACCACGTTTGCTGGCGCGCCTACTTGAAGCAATGCGGCGCGCCAACGTCGTGACGCTTCTGGGCCCTCGACAAAGTGGTAAAACAACGCTGGCGCGTACTTATGCGCACGTGCAGGCAGCGCACACGTGGTTCGATCTTGAAGATCCTGAGGACATACAGCGATTAGCCGCCCCCAAACGTGCCTTAGAAGCCCTGCGCGGCTTGGTAGTCATTGATGAAGTGCAACGCCAACCCGCACTGTTTGAGCTGCTGCGCGTACTGGCAGATCGGCCCGGGAACCCCGCAAAATTTTTACTCTTAGGAAGTGCTGCGCCGCAATTGATTCGGGGGGTTAGCGAAAGCTTAGCCGGGCGCGTGGAAACCATTGCAGTCAGTGGCTTTGAGCTGGCCGATGTGGGCGCGAATGCGCAAGCGCCGCTTTGGCTGCGTGGTGGCTACCCACGCAGTTTCTTGAGCGATTCCGACGCTGACTCACTCAGTTGGCGCGAAAATTACATCCAAACCTTTCTTGAACGCGATCTACCCAACATGGGTTTCACCATGCCGCCTTCGCATGCAGCGCGCTTTTGGAGCATGTTGGCACACCATCACGGCGGCATTTTCAACGCATCCGAACTCGGGCGGTCATTGGACTTGGCGCACACCACGGTTGCCCGGCAATTAGATTGGCTAAGCAGCACCTATGTGATGCGCCTACTGCCACCATGGTTTGAAAACTTAGGCAAGCGGCTGGTCAAATCCCCCAAAGTTTATGTTCGCGATAGCGGCTTGCTGCATGCACTGCTGCGCATACCAGATCACCATGCGCTGCTTGGACATCCAAAACTTGGAGCCTCTTGGGAGGGTTTTGTAGTCGAGCAAATCCTCGCGTGCTGCGGCGATCGCGACGCGTACTTCTATGCCACCCAAAGCGGCGCTGAGCTTGATTTGCTTTTGTTACGCGGCAGCCGCCGTATCGGCATCGAAATCAAATTCTCCGATGCACCACGAAGTACACGATCTATGCACGTCGTTCGTGATGATCTAAAACTTGACCAGCTGATCGTGATTTATCCGGGCACCCACAATTATCCACTGGGTGAAATCGCAACCGTTATGAGCCTAAATGCAGCATTAGAATTTTTGAGCATGTTGTGAAACGCAACCGCAAGCCGCCAACCTCACTCCACTCAATAGTCGCCGGGGCTTGTCCGAAATATCATAGACCACCCGCGAAATGCCTTTGACTTCATTGATGATGCACCGACTCACCAAGTCCAAAAAGTCATAGGGCAAATGTGCCCAGTGCGCGGTCATGAAAAACAAGTACTGGCTCATCAAGAAAGAAACAGCGCGGCAGCATCGCCGGTGCGATGTAATCCAAATCCTGCGCGCACACGCCGCAGCTAACAAAACTCGAACGCCATTGCCGCACGACTGCAATAACTTGATCGATTTCCCGGCGGGCATCGTCAAGCAGTAGTCCGAATCGGCCTGACTGCGATATCAAGTTGTAAATGCTGGCGGTGCGTCCATAGTTGCCAACGGTTAGTGCTAGCTCGCGTCGTTCCAAACTTAGCACCGGCGTTGGCACCAAATCGTAGGCAGGCGATAGCCGCCAACCTTTGGGCCGGCGCAGTAGCGCGTGATTGCGTGGGTGGTCGTCGTTGTTGGTGACGGCGGCATTGAAAACCATACGCCGAAACAGCTCAGCACAATCGGCTTGGGGTTTATCAGACCAGCGCCGCAGATTGTCGGCAAGTAGGGGATAAGACCAGCGTTCCCGTTTCAAATAATTCTCGTCGCAGTCCAATACCGTCAGCGCACTGACTAGGCCATAGCGCAGGTAGCCGCCCTCAGTGTATTCACGATCAAAGCGTTGCAGCATCAGCACGTCAGATTCGCCCACAGCTTGCAGACGCGCTTTGGTAACGTTGATTCCACAGCGGCGCGCAAGATCTAGCGTGGCGTACTCAATGCGCTGCAGATTGCAGCGATCGCCTTTTACTGGAAACTTACCTAGCCACAGGCTGTTTGCATCCTCAATGGTGGCCTTGGGGCGCGCGCCGCCCAAGCTGGTGCCCGGATCGAGCTGCTCCAACAGCAGCGTCGGCACCGGTTTGCCATCATCTATTGCCTGCGCTGCAGCAATTAATTCACCCAGTTGATGCGTGCGGTTATACGGCCGCTTTGGCGCCGGCGGTTCCACGTTCAGGCCGAAACTTAAATAGCCGGCGCCATCTTGCGGGCCATGCAGCAAGTAATCAATTTCGTGCAAATCACCCGCCGCGCGTTCAAGTTTGCGCTCAATCACGCGCCGCCCCCAGGCATCCGGACTGGCATCACGCAGCGCGCCGGGTATGCCGCCCAGTTGCGTGAACTCGTGCACGGACTTATTGAGCGGCAAACGATACGGGTCAAATTCCACCGCATCAGCACGCGCGAGATAACGATCCCCGTAACGTAGCCGCCCGATCTGCGTACCATCGGCCAAGCTTTGCACTTTCAGCAACGCCGCCGGTACTGTCGTCAGCGTGCCCGGTAGCTGGATATAGATATACGCTTCGCGCTCAGAAGTCATAGTCGCTATCCGCCTTGCGCGGCTTGCCCGCACGGCTTGGGCGACGCGAAGCTTCGAGTGCTTTGCCATGCTCATCGGTGTCCGGGTGCGCCAATGCGTCCAGTGACGTTTCCAGGCCGAGCGCCCACAGCACAGTGAAGCACACACCGACCGCGGTGCCCGCCTTGCCAAGTTCTAGCGCGCTCAGCGTATTGCGATTAATTCCCGCCTTGCTCGCAAGTTCTAATAACGACCAACCCCGCCTAATCCGCGCGATGCGAATGCGTTGACCCAGGTGCACAATTGTTTCTGTAACATGGGCTGGAGTGAAGAAAATGCTCATAATATTGGTTCTATCGGCACTTAACGCCTAATATAATAGGCGAATTTGATGGCGCGTGGTAGCAAATATGAGTTAGGCCAATTAGGTGAAAGGCAACGTCTAAAATAATAGACATTGCCAGCAACCCGAATTCGCAGAGTCTCTCAGCTTGGAATATTTCGTTTTGTCGTAGCTAAACTACGACAAACGCAACAAGTTTCGCCAAAGTCGACACTTCAACTAATAAGGCTTGGTACTAATTTGACATGCCCGCGCCAATTAATCTAGCCAGTAATATTTGACTTAGTTCCGTTGGAAGTAATCCCCTACAATCTGAATCTATGGCAATTGACTTGAAAAAACTTGGCGATAAATTTGCCGCGTATCGTCTCCAAATGCAGGAGTCTGTTGCTGACGTTGAGCAATTAACCGGCTTGGTCTCAACTCGCCTTTTGGCAATTGAGAATGGCGAAATTGAACCGACCGGAGATGAGGTACTTATTCTGGCAGACCATTATCGGTGCGACTTCAACTTTTTTATCTCGAACGAGGAGGTTGCGCCTTTTGAACAAACCGAGACGCTATATCGAGCAAACCCAGGAGCTTTCACCAAAGAGGATCGTAGAGCGGTTCAGGACTTTCTATATCTATGCGAAACTGAGAATTTTTTGATGCGTGAGCTTGGTAGGACTATTACTAATTTCTCGCACTCCCCGACGGGTAACTTCTATAAGAAACAGGGCGAACTTGCGGCAATCAAACTCCGTACTGCGCTCGGGTACGATGACCGAACTGTACCGCTCGATATATACAAGGAGTTCCGCAGCGTCGGTGTCCACATGTTTAGACGCAAATTAGGAAACTCGAAAATCTCCGGGCTATTTGTTATGCACCCGGTCGCAGGCAAATGCGCGCTAGTCAACTACAGTGAAGACATCTATCGCCAAAGGTTCAGCGCTGCACATGAGATGGCTCACGCAATATTTGACTCTGCGCAGCGTGCAAGTGTCAGCTTTGAAGGACCAAGTGGTACGGACTGGCTTGAACAGCGTGCCAATCGCTTCGCCTCATGCATTCCTAATGCCTCCTGCCTTTCTGAAAAGCCTTCCGTCACCGAGTCAGTGGAGCGATGTTGACGCCCAAAATTGGGCTAACAAACTTCGCGTAAGTTGCATCGCTTTAGCCATCGCACTCAAAGAAGCAAAGCTAGATAGATAACACGGTCTTTGATCGCATCAGTAAATTACGCGTACGTAGCGAATCGAAAACTGACCCAGAACTGCCCGAAAGCATGACGGCCACTCAGCGTGACCGAAAAGTACATTTATTGGAATTGGGCCTATCGGATTTCTATGTGGGCCTATGTTTTGATGCATTTAAAGAAGGGGTGATAAGCATTGGTCGATTGGCCGAAGCCTTGTTGTGCACCCACCACGAGCTAGCTGAGCTGGCCGCCATTTATGGCAGGACTCTACGTGACCATTGATCCTACTCAATTCTATAGCGTCAACGTCGTCGATACCTGCGCAGTGTGGAATGTACTATCCTCAAACAAGCTTTACGCTGCAGCAAAAGCGGCAAATTGCCACTTCTGCGTCACTAGTTTCGTTAACTATGAGTGCTTGAGTAAGCCGCGTAAGAAGCCACCAAAACCAGCAGATTTGGAACTCAAGCAACGCTTAACCAAAGAACAGTTGCAGGGGAGATTTGCTGTGCATTCTTGCGATATAAGTGACCTACAGGCAATAAAAATTCTTCAAAATCGCAGAAGACTTGGTATGGGTGAACTTTCTTCTATCGCCTTCGCCATGAAGATTGGGCATGCGGTGATCACTGACGACAAGAAAGCTCGCAAGTTAGCTGAAGACTCTGGGCACCATCTTACTCAAACCACGCCACATCTTTTCTCCTGGCTGATCTTCAGCAGACGCCTTACCGATTCCGATAAGAATACCGTGATCGACGATCACAAGGCGTTGGGACTACCACTCGCCCCTCACTTCGAGATTGCATATGAAATGGCATTGCAGTGCCAACTCCATTCGATACCAAGAAATTGATACTTATGGGGTCTAATTGCGCGAAAGCGTGATTGTTGTAAAAGTGATGAACAACATAATTGGTTCCGATCCCAGCCGAACAAACTGCAACCTCATTCCCACTCAATCGTCGCCGGCGGCTTCCCCGAAATATCGTAAACCACGCGCGAAATGCCTTTGACTTCATTGATGATGCGCCGACTCACCAAGTCCAAAAAGTCATACGGCAGGTGTGCCCAGTGTGCGGTCATGAAGTCAATGGTTTCCACTGCGCGCAGGGCGATCACCCAATCGTAGGCGCGGGCATCGCCGACTACGCCTACGGATTTAATCGGCAAGAACACCGCAAACGCTTGGCTGACGCGGTCGTACAGATTGGCGCGGCGCAGTTCGGCGATGAAAATGGCGTCGGCTTGCTGCAATAGCTCAACGCATTCGGGCTTGATTTCACCCAACATGCGCACCGCTAAACCGGGGCCAGGAAATGGGTGGCGATACACCATGGTTTTCGGCAAACCCAGCGCCACGCCTAGGCGGCGTACCTCGTCTTTGAACAGCTCGCGCAGCGGTTCGACCAGTTTCATATTCATGCGTTCGGGCAGGCCGCCGACATTGTGGTGGCTTTTAATCACGTGGGATTTGCCGGTTTTGCTGGCGGCAGATTCGATCACGTCGGGGTAAATCGTGCCCTGTGCCAACCACTTTGCGCCGCCGTGTTGTTTGGCTGCGGCTTCGAAGATTTCCACGAACACCCGGCCGATGGCTTTGCGTTTTGCTTCCGGGTCGCTTAAGCCCGCGAGTGCGCTGAGGAACTGCTGTTTGGCGTCAATGCGGATGATTTTTAACCGGTCATCGGTGCGGTTTTGTTCTAGCGCCAGCGCGTCGAACATCGCCATCACTTCATCGCCCTCACGCCAGCGCAGCAGGCCGGTATCGACAAAAATACACGTTAGTTTACTACCAATTGCGCGATCCAGTAACGCGGCGAGTACCGACGAATCCACGCCACCACTCAGACCCAGCAATACCTCATCGCTGCCAATTTGCGCATGCAGGCGCTGCAGGCTGTCGCTGATAATGTTTTCCGCCGTCCACAGCGGCTGGCACCGGCAAATTTCGATGGCAAAGCGCCGCAAAATTTCGCCACCTTGTTTGGTATGCGTCACTTCCGGGTGAAATTGCACGCCATACAGTTGCCGCGCGTGGTCGGCCATCGCGATAATCGGCACGCTCGCCGTCAGTGCAGTCACGACAAAGCCCGGCGGCACCGCCTCCACGCGGTCCCCGTGGCTCATCCACACGTCCAAATGGCTTTCCCGTTCGCCGTCCGCAAGGCCATCCAACAACGGTGTGCGGTTTTTCAGCAGCACTTGCGCGTAGCCAAATTCGCGGTGTTCGCCGCTGAGCACCGCACCACCCAATTGCGCCGCCATGGTCTGCATGCCATAGCAAATGCCCAATACCGGCACGCCTAAACTAAAGCACAACTCGGGCGCACGCGGCGGGTCGTTGTCGTTCACGCTTTCCGGCCCACCGGACAGGATCAAGCCTTTGGGTGCAAAGCTGGCAATCAGCTCTGGCGCCACATCCCACGGGTAAATTTCGCAGTAAATGCCCAATTCGCGCACCCGCCGCGCAATTAACTGCGTGTATTGCGAGCCAAAATCAAGAATCAACAGCCTATCGGCGTGGATGTCGATCAAATCGGATGCGGTTGTGTCAGCGTTGGGCATAGCGTTTGTCCTCATTAAATCAATGGCCGCGAGTGTAGGGCATGGGTGCAAGCGGGCAAAACTTTCCTTGAAACTCTGGTGTCGCCAGCTGACTTGGCTGGGATTTGGGTGCCATTCAAACTGACGGGGAATCTCGGTAGTTTTCGCTGATTTGAGTCTGATGGGGCGACGGCGCTCTGAGTTCGTCATTCCCGCGTGCTTTTGGCGGGAATCCAGGGCGCTTGTTTTGGCCTTGCACCATTGCAATGAGCTGTACTTTGCGCAAGTGCAGGCTGGATCCCCGACTAAAACATTCGGGGATGACGATCCATCAGTTTGAATTGCACACGCTGGGATTTAGCTGCTGCCGATTTAGCGGTAGCCTATGCGATAATCTGGGCAGTGTTACGCCCAAACGGTTCGAGCGTTCCATGCGCGTATGCTCAAGCGCCGCTACCCCTTTTTCGAACGCTCATCTAATAGGTATTAAAGGTGCCAACCGCTATGTCTGAACCCATGCGCCTCGCCAAACGCGTGGCCGACCTCCAGCGCTGCTCGCGCCGCGATGCCGAGCTTTTTATTCAAGGCGGCTGGGTGCAGGTCGATGGCGTGGTCATCGAACAACCGCAGCATATGGTCTTGAGTGAGCGCGTCGAAGTCGATCCGAATGCGCAGCTGGCACCGATTGCGCTGGTCAGCATGCTGATGCACCGGCCCGAGCTTGAAGTAGCGCTATTGCCGACCGCGCGCACACATGCCGCCGCAGATCATTCCGGCATCCACCTACACGCGCGCCACTTTGCCAAGCTGAGCGAAGTGTTGCCGCTTGAGCCACAGGCCTCGGGGCTGGTTATTTTTACGCAAGACCGGCGTTTTGCCGGCCATATGCAAGAAGACGGCGACCGCTTCGAACAAGAGTTCATTGTCGAAACCGAAGGCGAAATCGATCCACACGGCTTACAGCGCTTGCGCAGCGGTTTGAGTTTTAACAGCCGCGCGCTAGCGCCGAGCCAGGTCAGCTGGCAAAACGAAGTGCGCTTGCGCTTTGCGCTCAAAGGCGTGCAGCCGGGGCAGTTGGAATCGATGTGCAACGACGTGAATTTGGCCGTGTTGGCGATCAAACGCATACGCATTGGACGCATTCCGTTGGCTAAAATGGTGCTTGGGGAATGGCGCTATTTGGATGGGCGAGAGCGGTTCTGAGCGAATTTCGGCGGTCACTGCGAAATAGACCATGCGTGTAGGTCTAGCTAAAACGTCAGCGGCTTTTGCGAAATCACCCCGCCAACATCGCCCGCATTGCCGCCAAATGCCCCGCCGCCAGCTTTTTCGTGCGTTCGGCCTGCGCTTCCGGTGGCGGCAGATCAATTTCAGGCAGCTCGGATAAAAATCGGCTCGGATCGCAGCCTTCAATCGAACCATAGCGGTTGCGCGCTTTCGGATAGCTCAGCGTTAATTGCTTGCGCGCGCGGGTAATGCCGACATACAGCAACCGCCGCTCCTCTTCCAGGCGGCCTTCGTCAATGGCGGAATGGTGCGGAAACGTGCCGTCGTCCATGCCGATCAGAAATACGTGATCAAACTCCAAGCCTTTGGCCGAATGCAGCGTCATCAGGCGCACCGCGTTTTCGCTGTCATCATCCTTACCCGCCAGCGATATTTGCGTCAGCGCCGCGTTGAGCGTGTTGATGCCACGGCCTTTGGCGATGTGTGCCGGCGCGTAGCTACTCAACCAGGTGGTGAAATCCGACAAAATTTCGCGGCGGCGCTCAAATATCGCCGGGTCACGGTTTTGTAGTTTTAGCCATTCCAGATAGCCTGAGCGCGCGATCAGCTGCAGTGCAATTTCGCCCGGCGTGGCGTATTCGGCGAATTTGCGCAGCTGCGTTTGCAGCTCGGCAAACTGCGTCAAGGCGCTGGCTGCGCGGCCAGTCAAGGATTTCAACACCGCGTGGCTGGATGCGGCGGCCAACATCGAACAGTGCGATTTAGACGCCGCTTCCGCTAATCGATCAATGCTGGTGTCGCCCAGCTCGCGTTTGGGCGCACGCACGGCGCGCATGAACGCGACATCGTCGTCGGGATTGGCCAGCAGGCGCAGGTGCGCGATCAAATCTCGGATTTCTTGGCGCTCAAACAGGCTAGTGCCACCGGAAAGCTGATAGCTAATGCCCAAGCCGCGCAAAGCCAGCTCGACTGCACGGCTCAAATGATTGCCGCGATACAGCACCGCGATATCGCCCAAGCGCGTGCGCTCCAGCGCCTGCAAATTGCAAATACTGGCGGCGATAAACTCGGCTTCTTGCGTGTCGCTGGCGAATTCTTTCAGCGCGATGGGATCGCCATCTGGGTTATCTGACCACAGCTTTTTCTCAAACACATGTGGGTTGCGCGCGATCAGCTGATTCGCCGCGTGCAAAATGCGCTTGGTGCAGCGATAGTTTTGTTCAAGCTTGACTACTTTCAGCTGCGGATAGTCGCGCGCCAACAAGTTCATGTTTTCTGGGTTCGCACCGCGCCAGGAATAAATCGACTGATCGTCATCCCCCACCGCCGTCAACATACCGCGCGTGCCAGCAAGCAGCGTCAGCAACTGATACTGCGCGGCGTTGGTGTCTTGATACTCATCTACCAGCAGGTAGCGAATTTTCTCCTGCCAACGTGCACGCACTTCCAAGTTGTCACGCAACAAAAGTACCGGCTTTGCAATCAAATCATCAAAGTCCAGCGCCGACAGCAAATCCAAGCGGCGCTGATAATCGCCAAACAATTTCGCACATTCCAGCTCGCGCGGGCTGCGCGCCAAGCGTGCCGCTTCATCCGGTGATTGCAGTGCGTTTTTGGTACGCGAAATTAGCGATTGAAACAGATTCAGCGTTTCTGTTTTGACGCCCTTAATCGCCAAATCCTTCATCACCGCACGCGACTCATCATCAGCCAACACACTGAAATTGCGCTTCAAACCGGCGGCAACGTGCTCGGCCTGCAAAAACTTCAGCCCAAGCGCATGGAAGGTCGAAATGGTCAAGCCTTCCGGCTCCGCACCCAAGGTGCGCGCAATCCGCTCGCGCATTTCGCGTGCAGACTTGTTAGTGAAGGTAATCGCCGCGATTTGCTTCGCTTCGCAATGGCCAGAACGAATCAGCCAGGCGATTTTTTCGGTAATCACCCGCGTTTTGCCCGAACCCGCGCCCGCCAGCACCATCAGCGGCCCATCAATATAGTGCGCGGCTTCGTGCTGAGGTGGGTTTAAGGACATGGGTAGCTTTTACCGGGCGCGGCAGTCTGCGCAAAGCGGGCGCGTTTGTCGAGTTGAATTCGGGGGCTGCGAGGTGCATGGTAAGTGTGCGCTGTCTCGACCGTCGCAAAATCGCAAGCCTTCACGAATGCTGCACATTTTTCGCTGGAAAAGTTGACAATTTGTTGCCATCCTCTTATTTCTGAACACTGTTGCGACACGAGAATTTTATGCATCTACGACCATTTTTAATTTTTTCTTGCTGGGCTGGCCTATGCGCTGCTGCACATGCAGACAACGCCCCAGTACTGACAGCTCAGGATGCCTGGGGGCCACGCTACAGCGCTTTAGCGCCAGCGGTGCCGGATGCTGGCGTTGCAGCCAAGCATTTCGTCACGATCTCTAGTTTGCGGCTGTGGAATCAAATCGCGATTGACGCCAGCGGTTTAGATCACAAAGCGCCCGCGCCTGGCGAAACCCGTGTTTTTGGCGAACAACTGGGGCCCGCGCGCGCAAGCCGAGCGATGGCAATCGTGCACATTGCGATGTTTGACGCGGTCAACGCGATCGTGCCGACATACCGCAGCTACAGTCGAATTCCATGGGCCTTTCCGGGCACGTCCATTGATGCCGCAGTAGCGCAAGCGGCGCACAAAAGTTTGACGGCCTTGTTTCCTTCGCAAAAGCCCCGCTTCGATCAAGCCCTGCGCGATAGCTTGAGCGCTATTCGTGCGGGTTGGCAAAAACAACGCGGTATTGAAGTTGGCGAACGCGCGGCGGCGGCGATTTTGGCGCGGCGTAGCAATGACGGCTCAGTGCACGCAGAGTTGCGCGTCGGAGTTAATTTTATCAATCAAACCGGGGCGGGCTTTTGGCGTCAGGATCCAATCAGCCAGATCCCGCTGGCGTTGGGCGCGCGCTGGGATGAAGTCAAGCCGTTTGTCATTCGAAGTGCTACGCAATTTCGCATTGCGCCACCACCAGCGCTGAATAGCCCGGAATATGCGGCGGCTTTCAACGAGGTAAAAGCGCTCGGCGGTGATGGCATCACCACGCCCACGATCCGCACCACTGAGCAGACCGAAATCGGCATTTATTGGGCCTACGATGGTACGCCTAGCCTGTGTGCGCCACCGCGTCTGTACAATCAAGTTGCGCTGCACATCGCCGATCAAATGCGTACCAGCGATGTGGAATTGGCGCGTTTGTTGGCGCTGGTCAATACCGCGATGGCGGACGCCGGCGTCGCCAGTTGGGAATCAAAATTTTATTACGAAACTTGGCGGCCGATCACCGGAATCCGTGAAGCAGATATCGGCACGGGCGCGAGCGGCACTGGCGACGGTAATCCTGCCACCATCGGCGATATCACCTTTCGCCCCTTAGGCGCACCGGCTAGCAACTTGATGGGGCCGAATTTTACCCCGCCGTTTCCAGCCTATCCGTCCGGCCATGCGACCTTTGGTGGCGCGTTATTCCAAACACTGCGCCTATTTTATCGACGCGACAATATCGCGTTTACCTTTGTATCGGATGAATATGATGGCAAAACGTTAGACAACAGTGGGCGGGTACGTGCGCTGCATCCGCGCAGCTTTACCAGCCTATCCCAGGCAGAGGAAGAAAACGGACAAAGCCGCATCTATTTGGGTATTCATTGGGCGTTCGACAAAACCGCAGGCATCGATCAAGGGCGCAAAATTGCCAGCTACGTCTATCGGAATGCGTTTCAGCCGCTCAATTAGCTATGAGCGTTTTGCCTTACGCGCTGAGGGCTTGCGCAGATTAGTGGGTGGCAAGCTTAAAAAACCTGAGCAGTGTCAAGTCTCAGTAACGCCAAATCGTCGTTCCCGCGAACGCGGGAATCCAGGGAGAATGCGAATGCGCTTGCTTGTAGCAAAGTTTGAAAAGCCCGGATTCCAGTTTCCGTAAGCTTCTTACTAAATAATTTCTGTCGTCACCGCCCCTGGATCCCCGCGTTCGCGGGGATGACGAACCATTCAATGAGGATTAGCTCTGATCAGGTAAAAAAACCGCCTCGATTTGCTTCGGGGCGGTTTTGCTTTGCCGCTGGAATTTAGCGCAAGTTATTCAAAACCGGCTTGAATTAACAGATCGCTTTCGCCAAACAACGTGATCTTAAATGCAGAGATCACCGCAAAGCCGTTCGCTGCCGCTGGGTCGGCCACATAAAATCGCCCGTAAAGCACGCGGCCAAAATTAGCCTGGCCATCGGGTAAGGGTAATTGCAGCGAAATATCGCCTGCAGCGCTCAGATTGACCGCGATATTGGCGTAGTTGCCGCTCGGCAAGCTTGTGGTGCTTGGCACGCCGGGATCGCTGTCAGCCACGACCAACGTTGCTGCAGCATTGCTAAGGCCCCGCGACACTTGCACGGTAAAATTGCGATTGCCCAGTAACGGCGGCTCGATCGCCATGATATTCGGCACGATTCCGGCAGTGCCAGCGACGCCTGCGCCCTGAATGACCGGCACATGGTTTGATTCGGTATACAGATTTGGGCGGTCAAAGGGCGCAAGTTCGGGGCCGACGCGCGGGTCGGTCAATGGCCGTCTTAGAAACGCGAGCAAGTCCGCTTTTTGACCGGCGCTCAGGTTGCGTGGCCGCACATTCGGGTCTTTGTTTGGCTCATTAAAATCGCCGCCCCGGTTGTAAAACTCCACGACTTCCTCAAGTGTGTTGAAGCGGCCGTTGTGCATAAAGGGGGCGCGCAATTCGACATTGCGCAGGCTCGGAACCCTAAATTGCCCGCGGTTTTGTGGATTCCCGGTTTGGTTGAAGCGCCCTAAATCTTCAATCGCGGGGCGCACGCCGATGTAGCGAAAGCTATTGTCGCTCAGCAGCGCACCCGCATGGCAGACCGCACAGTCGTTGCCTCGGAACACGCCTAAGCCGCGCTGTTCTTGCGCAGTCAGCGCGGTTTGGGTGCCGCCATTAAAGGTATCGAACGGGGTTTGATTGGCATTGAGCGTGCGCTCGTAGCTGGCAATGGCGAGTGCGATCCGCGCTGGCGTGATGCCCTCCGAGCCAAAAGCATCGCTAAACAATGCGGCGTAGTTGCGGCCATTTATCCAAGTCTGCAGATCAGTTGGCACCGCACTTGCCAGTGCGAGCGGTCGCGCCTGAAATAAGCGCCCCGGCAAATCGCTCACCACCGCGCCTAGGGATGACATTTCACTGGTATCCAGCAGCGGCAATAGCGCTTGATTTTCCAGCGACCCACCCTGTTGAATGATGACCAAGCCGGTAAGTGGATCGGTAAACACCGAGCCCGCGCGCCCGTCCCAAAAAAGCACTTGCGGCGAGTAGGCAGAATTGATCGTTGCCGGTGATTTGCGGCCGCCCACTTGTGCGGCAAAACCAAAGTATGTGCTGGCTTGGTAGCGTCCATCGGCGCCGTGCGCTGGCACGCCGGCCGAGGCTTTGATGTCATCGCTATTGCCAAAAATACCGTCCGGCCCTGGATGCGTGCTGGCAAGGCTGTTTAGCGCCGTATGAACACTGGTGCGCGGGTCGGTGCCGGCGGCGCTGGCGCGGTGGCAACTACCGCAGGCAACGGTGCCGGTAACCGATAATTGTTCTTCCCAAAACAGCGCTTTGCCCAGATTGATTTTTGCAACCGTTAGCGGGTTGCCTGGGGGAACGGGTGGCGCGCCTAAGGGTGGTGGCGGCCCGGGTTGTGCATACGCGAGGCCCATAAACAGCGTTAAGCAGGTGGCTTTTGCTAATTGGTGCAGTAGTTTGAGCATGTCGGGACTCTTTTTTATTGGGACGTCTTGCATAGGCAAGACTTCGTGGGCTTAATTTCAGCAGCATTCCGCGCCAGCTTTCGCTTTTGCGGACACGATCTTCGCGTCGAAATGTGCAGGAACTGAGGATAAATACTGCACACGTTGGGAATTTTTACGCATATTTTCGTAAATTGGTGCGCCATGCGCTGTCTGCTTTTCGCAAGGGATGACGAACAATCAAATTGGCTTCAGCACGCCGTGTCTGGATGGTCATCGTCGTTAGCCCCGGTTTGCCAAACTTTGCCATCGTGTTAGAATTGCTATATGACTACCGCAACCA
>JANNYA010000117.1:0-19976 GCA_031409855.1 Rhodanobacteraceae bacterium
TAGCGCCAATCCTCAGTAACACGAAATCGTCATTCCCGCGAAGGCGGGAATCCAGGGTGAATGCAAAGGTGCCTGATTGTGGCGATGTTTCAAAAGCCTGAATTCGAGTTTCCGTAAACTTCGCACTAACCAATTTCTGTCTTCACCGCCCCTGGATCCCCGCGTTCGCGAGGATGACGAGCCAAACTCTAAGGATTAGCGCTGATCAGGTGTAAATTTGCTTCATTCAAGCTAATTCCACCCGCACCGGGACCACCCACCCCTCAGCGCGGTGTTCAACAATCACGTCGGTAAAAATGCCACCGCGCACATACCATTCGCCACGCAGGCGCATGAATTTTGGCTGCGTTACTGCCACCAAGTCGCTCAAAATGCGGTTAGTAAGCGCTTCGTGGAAGCCCCCCTCATTGCGAAAGCTCCACATGTAAAGCTTCAGCGCTTTCAGCTCGACACAGGTATCGGCAGGCACATATTCCAAATGCAGCGTGGCAAAGTCGGGCTGGCCGGTTTTGGGACATAAACAGGTGAATTCAGGGATCTTCATGCGAATGGTGTAATCGCGGCCCTTTTCTGGGTTCGGAAAGGTTTCTAAGCTTTTGCTGGGCTGGGTTGTGGGTATTACGTTCATGGGTTGACTCATTCATGGGATCGCTAATCTTTAAGTGTCGCAAAACTCGCGCTGATAAAACATGAAAGCGGAAAATAGATAGTATTGGCGCATGAAAAATTTAAGTGCAGTATTGATATTAAGCGCTTGCCTCGCGCACGCCCAAGAACGCGATGCTACGGTCGTGGTTGATGTGCAAACGCTTGGCGCGGAAAAGCTCGCCGCACTCAAGCGGATAAGCGGCGTACTCTGGTCTATCGAGTTTGGCAGTGAGCTGCTGCTCGGCGTGACGCCTTCGGCACAATCACGATTGCAGTCCTTGCCCGGCGCGCAAGCGGGGCCCGGTGCAGTTGCACGAGAAGAATTGCTGATCCGTGGCCATGTCTGCGCGCATGAGGCGAAAATACCCACGTGGGCCGTGGTCGGCGGTTATGAGTTGCTGCGTGTGCCGGCATCGCTGGCGCGTATGCAAACCATAGTCGATGCTAGCCTGCAGCTTGCGCCCGAAAATGGCGTGTTCGCGCGCGCATCAGCGAATGAGGCGAGCCCGCCTACGGCGATGCCGGTGCAGCGCAGTACCGCCAGTTTAGTTGCGCGCGTCGATGCCGAGCGCTGGTTCCAAACGATGAGCACATTGTCCAGCTTCAGTCGCAACAGCTACAGCCCGCAGCTATTTAGTGCACGCGACTGGATCCGGGATCGCTTTGTCGAATCAAAGCTTATGCCGTCTGACTTTAATTTTGAGCTGAGCAATATCACCTCCTGCGGAACGCCCACGCCGGCACCAGTGACTTTGCCCAACATCATTGGCCGCAAACAGGGCAGAACGCTGCCCGAAGAATGGGTGGTCATCGGCGCGCACTTCGATTCGCGCAATGCTTCACGCTGCGATGGTGTACTGAACGTGCAACCTGGCGCGAATGACAATGCTTCTGGCTGCGCGGGCGTGATTGAGTTGGCGCGCGTGTTTGCGAATGTAGCAACCCAACGCTCGATGCTGTTTATGTGTTTTTCCGGGGAAGAGCAAGGCCTAGTCGGCAGCCGACGCTATGTCGATGCTTTGGTCGCATCCGCTGAGATAAGCAAGGTCAAATTGATGCTCAATATGGACATGATTGGCTTTGATCCGAACGGCACCAATACCGCGCGCATCGAAAGCCGAACCCAGTTTCAAACGCTGATCAATCGCTTTTCCAGCGCCGCCGCAACTTACGCGCCGGAGCTTGCGATTATCACTAGCAGCAACGCGAACTCAGGCTCAGATCATTGGTACTTTTTACAAGCGGGCGTGCCTGCGGTGGTGACTTGGGAAAACGGCGCAAGCGTCTATCCGCACTATCATAGACTCACTGATTTGCCAGAAAACATGACCGGTGCCCGAGCGCTTGCGGGCGGTATTTTGAAGATGGACACGGCGGTGTTGGCGGATGAAGTTGGGGTAATCGAAAGCGATTTGTTTGCGGATGGTTTTGAATAATGGTTTGCAAGTTTGTTGGGGCAGGCTGAAAACCAGATCTGCTTTGAAATTGCTGGCACACACCAAAAAATAGTTTGCTTTGCTTGTCGCGGTGCTCGCAGTTTTGCGTTTTAGCTAGTAATTCCTGGAGCCATCCTCATGATCCGAAGTTTGCAGTTTGCGCATGCCAAAGCAACACGCTTAGGCTTTTTGGCTATTTTGGGCGTTGCAAGCGCGACGTCAGCACACGCCCAAGCCCTGTTTGCTGACGGCTTCGAGGGTGGTTGCGGCGTGGCGAGCTATAGCACCAGCTTTAGCAGCGACGGCGCAAGTTGGCCCGCACCTTGGATTGGCGTCGGCGGCGTTGCCTTGAGCGACGTGCAGGCCGGGCGCGCGCGTTTACGCCCGGTGCCCAGCAGCTACACCTTGGCGCGCATGACCGCTCCGGTGCTCGCGCGTGATGTCGAGGTGCGCTTTGCCATGCAAATCGAGCATGTGCCTAGCCAAGGCCTCGGTTTTTTGGTGCGCCACAGCGGCGATTATTTCACGCCCTCGGATCGGGGTTATGGCGTGTTTATCGAGGGCACTTTTCGCGGCGCGGGGAACCAAGGCATTGGCATCTGGAAGGGCGTGCAGGGCGTTGAATCCATTTTGGCGCACAGTCCGCCGGCAGTGCCTGGGCCTGTAGCTGGCACGCTGTACCGAGTGCGCTATCGCGTGCATCAGCTCAATGCCAGCAGCACCATGCTGCAGGCGAAGTATTGGCCGGACAGCATTGCGGAACCTATTGCGTGGCAGGTAAGCGTTATTGATTCCACCCCCGAGTTGCAAAATTTGACGGGCGGCATTGCGGTGGATTCGGCCAGCGGCATTTTGGCGCCCAATCCGGTCACCGCAAACGCGCTCGTGGATGACATCGTGGTCACGCCGCTGTGCAATCCGATTATTGGATTAGCGCCAGCCCAGCTGGTTGGCGAGACCTTTCAATTCACCGAAGGCCCACTCTGGCGCGGTGACCATTTACTTTTTAGCGATATCGCTGGCAACACCATTTATCGGCTGACCCCACCCAGCGGCTTAAGCGTATTTCGCACGCCCAGCGATCAAGCAAACGGCTTAGCGCAAGACAGTACCGGCAATCTGTTAGCCGCCGAACACGCCACGCGCCGGGTTTCTAGCACCGATGCAACAACCGGCGTGCGCACCACCCTGGTGGATCGCTATCAAGGCCTGCGCTTTAATTCGCCGAATGATTTGCAAACCCGCAGCGATGGCACGCTGTATTTCACTGACCCTGACTTCGGCCTAGTCAATCCTGCGGTGAACCGCGAGCTGCAGCACAACAGCCTGTATCGACGGGCGCCGGACGGTGCGTTGAGCTTGGAGTGGATGGGCACGATTGGCGTGAATCAGCCGAACGGCGTGCAGCTTTCCTTGGACGGTGCTTTTCTATTGGTCACCGACACCACTCAGGGTCAGCTGCGTCGTTGGAACGTAGCCGCTAGCGGCGCGCTATCCAACCCCGTGATTTTGGCCACTGGGCTATCGGTTGCAGATGGCATGTGTATGGATAGCGCCGGAAATATCTATGTCACCGTCGCCAGCGGCGTTGAGATATTTACCGTCGATGGCGCGCGCTGGGGCAATGTCGCCATTCCCCGCATGGCCGCCAATTGCGCCTTTGGCGACAGCGATGGCCGCAGTTTGTACGTCACTGCGCGCCAAGGTTTGTATCGGGTGCGCTAGGGTTTGCTTGGGCGCGCTAGGGTTTTTACTGCGTGCGATAGGGTTCGTAGCAAATCCAGAGCGATATGCGCGAACGGTCGTTGTAAGGGTAGTTAAGACCAGTTCGTGCGCCAACCAACTAGCTATACTGTGCAACTTAGCTAGTTTTAAGGAATCCTAGATGATTACGGTCACTTCTGTAGCAGCGCAAAATCGCTTTGGCCAACTATTGGATACTGTGCAGCGCGAGCCGGTAACGATAACGCGGCATGGGCGCACAGCGGCATTTATGGTTTCGCCGCAGGATATGCAAGATTTGCAAGCTTTACAGGTTGCGCGCAGCCAGAATAAAAAGAATGCTGCGACTGCGTTTGCGGCATATTTTGCCTGCTCAGACCCTGAGCTGACACCTGCCGCTCACGCGCTCACCGATGCTGACGTAACGCGCATCGTCAAAGCGTCGCGATGAGCGCTCCGGCGCGGGTTGTTTTCGATACCAGCACCTTGATTGGTGCCATGTTGAGAGCGAGTTCCGTGCCACGGCAGGCGCTTTTGCTTGCGGCAAGCCGCCACCAAATTTGTGCGACACACGATACGCTTGCGGAGTTGCGCGCCGTAATAGCGCGGCCGAAGTTCGAACGTTATTTGGCATTACCGCAGCGGCTTGGTTTTCACGAGTTAATCTTACAGTACGCGCACATAGTCGAAGTTGACGCGCGGAGCCAACAATTGGCCGAGAATGCGTGCCGAGATCCCAAAGATGAGCCATTTTTGGCGTTAGCACTGAGTAGTCAGGCCGTCGCTTTGATTAGCAGCGACAAAGACCTGCTAACTCTGCATCCTTGGAATGGCTTGGCAATAATCACGCCGACCGAGTTTTTGCGACAGCAAAAATAATTAACGGAGAGCAGAAAAATGACGCGCGCGCCGCTAGTAGCCAGCGAAGCCTGCCTACCCATCCCAGAACTGCTTGCTGCAATTGATCGGGGCGAAGCCGGTGCCCTGGATCGCCTGATGCCTTTGATTTACGCGCAGCTGCGCACACTCGCTAGCCGCCAGCTGCGTCGTGTCGGTGGCACGCCGACGCTGAGCACTACCGTGCTGGTACACGAGGCCTACGAACGCCTTGCCGGGCGAAATTGCACGCCGCATGGTTTGAGCCTAAACGATGAACGGCATTTGTTGCGCCTGTGCGCGCGCGTCATGCATCAGATTTTGATTGATCATGCGCGCGAATGTGTCGCTGCCAAACGCGGTGGCGTGCAAACGCGTGTGGAATATGGTGTTGCTTTGGCGGGGGAAAACCCTGAGATCGCCGCGCGCTTGAGTGAAGCGTTGACGCAACTGACACGGCTGGATCCGGAGCTTGCAGAACTGGCAGAACTGGCGTGGCTGGCGGGCTTGGAAAATGCCGAAGTGGCGCGCGTGACTGGCATGCATCTGCGCCAGGTGCAACGCGACCTAAAACGCGCAAGAGCATGGCTCTTGGATGCCTTAACACCGTGAGTAAGCTAACTATTTCTGCGGCGCGCAGCAGCGCATGAGCGGCTGGGATGACCTTGCCCAGTTTGCCGCGCTGAACTCGGCGCTGCGCGAGCTGTTAGCGCTTGATGCCGAGTCGCGTGCGGCAAGATTGACGCAAATCTGTACGGCGCACCCGGAGCTGGCGGAAAAACTCACGCAGCTACTGCACGCGGCTGAACCCGATGCGGCCTCAAACGATTTACCGGCTGCGGTGCGCGACGCAGTGCTCAGCTCCCTGTTGCCATTACGTCATGTGGCGCCAAAGTATTGCGATGCGCAGTTGGGCGATTGGAAATTGTCTACACATTTGGGCGCGGGCGGCATGGCCGATGTTTGGTTGGCGCACGGCCTCAACGCGCATCAGGATCAGCGCGCAGCAATCAAACGGCCAAATATAGATTTGTGTTCGCCGCTCGGTGCACTGCGCTTCGAACGCGAACGCGCGCTGCTGGCGGGGCTGGACGACCCGCGCATCGCGCGTTTGATCGACAGTGGTGTGGACGGCGCAGGCTATCCTTGGTTCGCAATGGAATTTGTCGAGGGCGAACGCATCGATCATTGGTGTGATCAGCAAAAGCTCAGCTTGAACAGCCGAATACGCCTGGTGGCGGAAGTGGCGCGCGCGGCGCACAGTGCGCATAGCGCCTTGATCGTGCATCGCGATATCAAACCAGCCAATGTGCTGGTGCGCAGCGACGGCGCGGTCAAACTGCTCGATTTTGGCATCGCTAAATTGCTGCAAAGCGATGCTGCCAGCAGCAAGGAGGTCTCAACGCTGGGCACTGCCTTGACGCCGCAGTACGCCAGCCCAGAGCAATTTTTGGGGCAAGCGATCACCACTGCCAGTGATGTCTATCAGCTGGGCACCCTGCTATGCGAGCTGCTTGCGGGCGCGCGCCCAAACGCAGCGCAAGACGCCAATGTAATCGCGCTGGCCGAAGCGGTGCTGCATGCCGCTGCGCGCAGCCCAAGCCAGGTCTATAGCGACTTAAGTGTTGAACAAAAAGGCAACATGGCGAGTTTGCGGGGTACGCAAACCGCGGCGTTGATGCGTGCGCTACGCGGTGATTTAGACGCGATTTGTCAGCACGCGATGGCACGCGAGCCACAGCGACGTTACGCCAGCGCGCTACATCTAGCGCAAGACTTGGAAGCTTACTTACAACAGCAGCCGGTGCAGGCACGCGCGCCCAGCATCAGCTACCGATTCAGCAAGTTACTGCGGCGCAATGCGTGGACTAGCCTGGTGACGGCTTTGCTTTTGCTGGTGATGATCGCGTTTATCAGCGTTAGCCTGGTGCAAGCCGAGCGTATCCGCCGCGAGGCGCAGGCGAATGTCGCGGTGCGCGATTATTTGATTCAAGTGTTGCGCCAAACCGATCCACTTTATGCGCAAAGCACTCACCCAACTACCGCAGCGCTTTTAGAGCAGGCTTTGACCTTGGCACGCGCGCAGTTTGCAGGGCAGCCTGAATTGCTTGCGGAAGTTTTGAAGATCGGTGCGGATTCGGTTACGCGTCAAGGTAATTTTAAGCGTGCGCTTGCACTGTACAGTGAAGCGGTGGCATTGCTGCACGGCAAAAACGGCGCAAGCGTGGCGGCATCCGGGCCCAGTGAAATCAGGCAAACGCAAATTTTAGCGAGTTACGGACAGGCGCTACATTACGAGGCAAAGTATGCGCAATCAGAAGCAACGCTGCGCACGGCATTTGCCCAGTGGCGGGCGCAAGGTAGGCTGGGAAATTCCAGCATTGCCTTGGCCTTGGTGGATGTATTGCACAGCCGCGGCAGCTATCGCGAAGCCTTAAACGTGCTGGATGAAATCGAGGCATTACCGTTGACCCCATTTGCCCGTGCCATGTGGCAGCGTGATCGCGGCATCGTGCTGCGCGACGCGGCGGATCCAGATGCCCGCGCACTGCTGGAAACGGCCTTGGCGACACTGCTATCGAAATTTTCACAGGATAAAGCCAGCATCGCCGGTGCCCAAATTGCGCTCGCGCGATTGGAGATTAGCGCTGGCAACGCGACATCTGCGCGTGCTTTGCTGCAGCCCGCCCTGAGCAGCACACGGCAGATAGTTGGGCCAAAACATCCGCAAATGGGCATCGCCCGCCACGCGCTGGCGTTGACCGATGCGCTTGATGGCCACTTTGTGCAGGCGATTGCAACGCTGAGCGAGGTCTTGCGGCTCGACTACCAAGCCACACCGCCCGGCAATGTGTTGCCAAGCTATGCGCGGCTAGATCGTGCCTGGTGCCTGCTGGCGATCGGGCGTGATTCAGAGGCGCTAGCCGATTTGGCACTCGCCGAAGCCAGCTTGCGCGCGGTGGCTAAAATCCGCCATCCGCGCTGGGCCGAAGCGCAGCTAGCTTTTGCCTTGATCGCCGTGCGCCGTGGCGATAGGGCGGCGGCGCGCGCCCGGGTCGAGCAAGCAATTGCAGTAAATATCAGCCAGTTTGGCGTGGATCACCCATTGACTGCGAACACGCGGCGTTGGCAGGACGTGGTCGGGGCGGCCGATGCGAGTCAAAAGGCTGTGCGGCTGACTCAACGACCAACGTTAGCAGTGCAGCGATTGGCATTGTTTACAGCGGCTTGGCAGAATCGGCACCGCGCAATGTCACTCCCGCACCCTAAATAAACGGGGCCATTCAAACTGAAGGGGAATCACGGTAATTTTCGATGATTCGAATTTAATAAGGCAGCGGCGCTCTGAGTTCGTCATTCCCGCGTGCTTTTGGCGGGAATCCAGGGAGCTTGTTTTGGCGTTGCACCATTGTAATTAGCTGTACTTTGCACAAGTGTAGGCTGGATCCCGACTAAAACATTCGGGGATGACGATCCGTCAGTTTGAATGGCACCCTAAATAAACAGCTGAATTCGGGGATCTTCACGCGAATGCTATAGTCGTCGGCCTTTTTCAGCGTTCGGTAAGGCCGGTATTGCCTTGCTGGCTGGCGAAACTAAAAATTTATGCGCCTTTCGACCATCAAACTGGCCGGGTTTAAGTCTTTCGTAGACCCAACCGTGCTGCATCTTCCCACCAATTTGACCGGCGTTGTCGGCCCGAATGGCTGTGGCAAAAGCAATATTATTGACGCGGTGCGCTGGGTGATGGGCGAATCTGCGGCCTCGCGCTTACGCGGTGATTCGCTGACCGACGTGATTTTTAACGGCTCTTCCGGGCGCAAACCGGTCGGCCAAGCGATGGTGGAGCTGATTTTCGATAACTCGGACAGCTTTATTGGCGGTGAATTTGCCGCGTATGCGGAAATTTCGGTCAAGCGTGTAGTGACGCGCGATGGCCAAAGTGGCTATTACCTAAACCAAGCCCGCTGCCGGCGCCGCGACATTACTGACTTGTTTTTGGGCACCGGCTTGGGCGCGCGCTCGTATTCGATTATTGAGCAAGGCATGGTCAGCCAGATTGTCGAGTCCGCCCCGGAAGATTTGCGCGTGCATTTAGAAGAAGCGGCGGGCATCAGCAAATACAAAGAACGCCGCAAAGAAACCGAGTCGCGCATGAAGGCGACACGGGAAAATCTAGATCGCTTAAACGATGTGCGCGAAGAGGTTGACAAGCAGCTGGTGAACTTGGAGCGGCAAGCCAAGCAAGCGGAAAAATACACCGAACTCAAAACCGAAAAAGCGCGCGTGGAAGCGGAGCTGGCGGCATTGAGCTGGCAAAAGCTGGAAACCGAGCGGCGCGCGGTCGAGGAAAAGCTGAAAAACACCGAACGCGTGATGGAAGAGCTGGCCGCCGTGCGCACGCGCGTGGAATCCAGCGACAGCACCGGCCGCGTCGCACACGAGCAAGCGGTCGAGGCGTTTAATGCGATTCAAGCGGAAAGCTACCGCGTTGGCGGTGATATTGCGCGCTTGGAGCAGGAACTTAAATTCCGCCGCGATTTGACCGAACGATCCCAGCGTGAGTTACGCGAAGCCGACACGCAATTCGCGCATCTGACCGAGCAGCTGGACGCCGATGAGCGCCAAGCCAAGCAGCTGGCGGAAGTGTTGACCATTGACGAGCCGAAGCTGGAATCGTTGCTGGATATTTCCGAGCGCGATGTCGATAACCTAAAAGCCGCCGAAGCCGCGCAAAGTGACTGGCAGCGGCGTTTTGCTGTGCACACGCAAAGCTCCAGTGCCGCCTCGAAAATGACCGAAGTCGAGCGCACCCGCATCGAGCTGTTGGATCGCACCGCGCAAGACAAAATCAAACGCCGCAATGCCTTAATTGCCGAGCAGGGCATTTTTAATTTGGACGCGCTGCAGCTGGAGCTGGATCAATTAACCGATGATTCGGAAATTCTGCAGGAACAGCTAGAGCAGCTGAGCCACGTCAGTGATCAGCGCAAGCAGGCACACCTCAGTGCGCAAAACGCGCAGCAGCAAGCGAACGCGCACTTGCGCGAATCCGAGCAGCAATTGGGCGCTGCGGTAGCGCGCGCCGCCTCGTTAGATGCCTTACAACATGCAGCGCTTGGGCAAGATCAAAAAGAGCGCAGCCGCTGGCTGGCCGCACGCGGTTTGGCGAATGCGCCGCGCTTGGGCGATGTGATCGAAGTTGAGCCCGGCTTTGAGGCTGCACTTGAAGCGGTTCTAGGTGAATTACTGCAGGCCGTGGTGGTGCCGGAGTTGGACAGCTTAGACGCGGCGGGCTTACCCGGCGGGGTTTTAGTCGCTGTGGCTGGCGGGCAAGCCGCGTTGTTGGCCGCAGGCGGCGATAGCAATAGCTTGGCGGCAAAAGTACGCGGCCCGGCGGCGCTGTCCACCTGGCTGGCCGGCATTCAAATTGCGCCAGATTTGAGCGGCGCACAGCAATTGGCGGCGCAGCTGAGTGGCAATCAATCGGTAGTCAGTCGCGATGGCCATTGGCTAAGCCTGGACTGGGTCAAGTTACGCGGTGCCGGCCAGGCGTTTGATGGCGTGCTGGCGCGCGGCCGCGAAATTATTGATTTGAAAGACAAAATTGAAGCGATGCGCGAGCACAGCGACGTCGCGCGCGATGCGATTGACTTGCGCAAATCCGAAGTCGCGCAGGCCGAGCGCGCCAAAGAAGATGCGCAAAGCGCGGTCTATGCGCAGCAGCGCAAAGTCAGCGAACATATTGGCAAACAAACCAGCCAAAAAGGCCGCGTCGAGCAAACCCGCAGCCGTAGTGAACGCATTGCCGCCGAACTTGCTGGCATTTCAGAGCAACTGGACGCGGAAGATTCGCAAGTTCGCGATGCCCGCGCCAAGCTGGAAGAAGGCTTGGATTTGATGGGCGGCTTTGAAGACGAGCGCCACACCTTGGAAGCGGACCGCAGCCGCATCGCCTCAAATTTAGAAATCGCCCGCCTAGGCGCGCGCGAAGCCCGCGAACGTGCGCATCAGCTGGAATTGGGTGTGCAGGGCAAGAAAACCGCCTTGGCCTCTTTGGAATTGGCGATCACGCGCATCACCGCCAGCATTCAGGCGCTAGAAACACGCAAACGCACGCTCAATGTGCAGTTGGAACAATCCAGCGCGCCGCTAGAAGGCTTGCAGGACAGCTTATTGGCCGCCCTAGAGCAGCGCGTGATCGTCGATAAGCGCATTAGCGAAGCGCGCGCGAAAGTCGATGACTGCATTGAAGCCTTACGCAAATTGGACGGTGAACGCCAGCGCGCCGAACAGCAAACCGAAGCCTTGCGCGAAGGCCGTAGCGAAAGCTTATTAAAAGCGCAGGCGCTGAGCATTCGCGAAGAAGGATTCTTAGCCGCGATCGCGCAAAGCGGCTTCGAGCGCGAAGTATTGTTGGAGCAAATTCCCGAAGCCGCGAATATCCGCGACTGGGACGCGCGTGCGGCGGAGCTAGAAATAAAAATCAAACGCCTAGAACCGGTCAATTTGGCCGCGATCAAAGAACTGGAAGAATCGCGCACCCGCAAGAGTTATTTGGACAGCCAATTGCTGGACGTCAACACCGCACTGGAAACCTTGGAAGAGGCGATCAAAAAGATAGATCGCGAAACCCGCACCCGCTTCAAAGAAACTTTCGAGCAAGTCAACACCGGCTTCAAAGTGCTATTCCCACGCCTATTCGGCGGCGGCGACGCGGCGCTGGAATTGACCGGCGAAGACTTGCTGCAAACCGGCGTCAACATCATCGCCCGACCACCCGGCAAACGCCCCGCCACCATTGGCTTGCTGTCCGGCGGCGAAAAAGCTTTGACTGCCGTGGCACTGATCTTCGCGATCTTCCAGCTCAACCCCGCGCCGTTTTGTTTGCTGGATGAGGTGGATGCGCCACTCGATGAAGCCAATGTCGGCCGCTTCAGCAAGCTGGTCGAAGAAATGAGCCAAACCGTGCAATTTATTTTCGTCAGCCACAACAAAGTCACCATGGAACACGCCCGCCAACTCGCCGGTGTGACCATGCGCGAACCGGGTGTGTCGCGCTTGGTCAGCGTGGATTTGGCGGAGGCGGCGAAGTTGGTGGGGGCGGCTTAGGTTGGTGCAGCTCGAACGCATGCATTCTCGACAACTATCGAGAACGAAGGCCCTGAATTTTATGGACAAGGGCAGTAGTTGGCGCTGCTGCACCTATCAGGATCAAACCGAGTGAGAATGAACGTGCTCAAGCTCAGCAACAGCCAAATAGAACTGTCCGGACAAAACTACCCCTCTGACAACAGCGCATTCACCGCTTTCAAATCATCCAGCGTAATCGTGCCAGCGGACGATTTTAACCTCAGGCCGTTCACCAGAAAATTATGCCGCGCTTGCGAATAGTCGCGCTGCGCTTGGAACAGCACTTGTTGGCTTAATAGCACGTCGACAATGGTGCGTGTACCGACTTCAAAACCAGCCTCCGTCGCTTCCAGCGCGCTTTTCGCGCTGACTAACGCTTGTTTACGTGCGCCGACTTCACTGACACCGGCAATGACTGAGCGATAGGCGTTGCGCGTTGCGCGCGTGATCGCGCGGCGCTCTTGTTCTAGGCGATCTTTGGAAACTTCTGAATCAAGCACGGCTTGGCGTATGCGCGAGCTAGTGTTGAAGCCAGAAAACAGCGGAATATTGACATTGATGCCAATCGAGGAGCCATCGCTATCGTCCGTTGAGCTGACACTGCGGCCTGGTGTGCCACTGTTAAAGCTCAGATCCGAGGTGGATCGACTGGCATTATCAGTGTAATTGACGCTGCCTGTGACGGTGGGGTAGCGCCCCGCTTTTGCCGTGGCGATTTGTTGCGCGCTCGCTTTTGCATCTGCCGCGCGCGCTGCCAGAGTTGGGCTAAATTTAATCGCGCTCTCGACCCAGGTTTGCCAATCTGCTGGCGTGGGTGGCACCAGTGGAATTTGTGCACGCACAACGACGACCGTATCGATGGTTTTCCCGGTCAGTTCGGTCAATGCCGCTTTCGCGTCATCCAAGGCATTTTCCGACAAAATTGCTGCCGCGACGGCACCATCGTGACGCGCCCTGGCTTCGTGCACGTCGGTAATCGCGGTTAAACCAACGTTGTAGCGCTGCTCGGCTTGTTCAAGCTGACGCCCGACCGCTTTTTCTTCGGCTTGCGAGCTAGTCAGTGAATCTTGCGCGGTAAGCACCTGAAAATACGCTGTCGCTACCCGTACCAGCAAGGTTTGTTCGGCTGCGCGAAAGGATGCTTCGGCGCTTTCGGCCTGGGCTTTCGCCGCCCTTAGTCGTGTGTAATTTGCATGGTCATAAATGCTCTGGCTGAGCTGGGCGCCGTAATCATTTGCATTGGTTGTGCCCGTACCGGAGCCGACGACAACCCGAGAAACGGAATCTTTCAAAGGGAAATTGTTTTTTGAATGCTGATAACCAGCCGACGCGTTGATTTGCGGCAACAAAGCACTACGGGCCTGCACAATTCCCTCAGCGGCGATATTGCGTGCGGCCTCGGTAATTTGCAGCTGCGGGTCACTCGCACGTGCCAACTCATAAGACTGCAACAAGTCTTCCGCGTGCAGCTGCGGCGCAGTAATAAAGGCGGCGATAAAGCCAGCGGCGAGGGCGGTCAGTCGAGTGCGCATAGTCAGTCCTATCAAATTCGGCAAAAAAATTTAGGGTTCAAAAAGAATTTAGAGTTCAAAGAAATTTAGAGTTCGGTGCAAAACTAAAGCACAAAGGGCTTTTCGGCTGGCTCGGCACCGTGCAAATAGGGCAGGTCAGTCTCAAATAGCGACAGCGTTTTCGGTAGTTTTGCCGTGCCGCTAAGTACGACCGCATCCATCACTGGGCTTAGGCCGCGCACCGCAAAAATGCGCCCGTTCGGGTTCAGCATTTGCCAAAGCACCTCCGGCAATTCAGCGACCGCACCGCCCAAAACAATCACATCGAATTTGTGCGCAGGCGCATAGCCGTTCAGCGCGTCACCGCATTCAATGCTTAAATTAAAAATCCCGAGTGATTTGAGCCGAATCGCTGCCAGTTCGGCAAAATCAGCACGCCGCTCAATGCTGGTTACACGCCGCGCCAATTTCGCCAAACACGCCGTCGTGTAGCCGCTGCCAGTGCCAATTTCCAGCACTTCTTCGTCGCCGGTAAGCGCAATGGATTGCAAAATACGGCCATCAATCACCGGCTTGAATAGCTTCTCAGTTGCGCCACCGGCTTGGCTGTTAAGTACCGGCAACTCAACGTCGGCATAAGCCATCGCACGGTGTTCGGGGCGGACAAACTCCTCCCTCGGAATGGCGTGCAGCACGTCAAGCACCCGGTAATCCAACACGTCCCAAGTTCGGACTTGCTGTTCGACCATGTTAAAGCGGGCTTGAGCGTGTTGTGCGGGCGTATTTTGAACGGTCATAAAAATAACTCATTGATTAATTTAGGGGAAAACGGAAAAAGCGATGATTTTGCGTTGCCCGTCAGCGTCCCTAAGAATAGTGCTTTGCACTTGCAGCGGACAAGGTAAAGCTTGTTTCCAATGGCATAAGCAACGTTAGTGCCAATTGTCACGACAGAATCCCGCCATAAGTCATTTTGACGCTTTGTGACAATAGGCAATTCAGGGGCGCATGGGTAACCGCATGGTCTGCATCGTCAAGCTTTTTACAAGCTTTCCAAAACACCCGCGTTTTTAGATGTTTTATTGCGCGCTGAACGAGTATCTTTCGCGCACCACGCTGCACAATAGTCACACGCCCCGAACTCACTCCATTGAGGAAAACCGCATGTCTCAGCCTTTTCAACTGACCGACCCGAACTCTGGCAAATCCGTAGCACTTCCGCTGATTTCAGGCACGCAGGGTGATCCCGCGGTCGATATTGGCAAACTCAATAAAGATCTCGGTGTTTTCACCTTTGACCCTGGGTTCGTGTCGACCTGCTCAACCAAGTCGGCGATTACTTTTATTGATGGCGACAAAGGTATTTTGCAGTATCGCGGTTACCCAATTGAGCAGTTGGCCGAGCATTCAAATTTTTTAGAAGTCGCGTATTTGCTGATCAAAGGCGAGTTGCCGAATGCCAAGGAAGCGCAAGAATTTACAAATCACGTAACCAACCACACGATGGTGCATGAGTCGCTCAAAACCTTCATGAATGGCTTTCACCACAATGCGCACCCGATGGCGATGATGTGCGGCATGGTCGGATCTTTAGCCGCTTTCTATCACGACTCGCTCGACCCGAATAACCCTGAGCACCGCATGATCACTGCGATTCGTTTGATCGCCAAAATGCCAACGGTTGCTGCCGCTTGCTACAAACATATGGTTGGCCAACCCAGCGTGTATCCAAAAAATTCGCTGGACTATTGCAGCCGCTTTTTAGACATGATGTTTGCGGTGCCTGCGGAACCTTATCAAGTGGATCCAATCGCTGCGAAAGCGCTCGATTTGCTGTTTATTTTGCACGCCGATCACGAGCAAAACGCTTCGACATCGACGGTGCGCTTAGTCGGCTCGACCGGCGCTAATCCGATCGCGTGTATTGCTGCAGGCGTTGCCGCACTTTGGGGGCCCGCGCACGGCGGTGCGAACGAGGCGGTGTTAGAAATGCTGGCGGAAATTGGCACTAAAGGCAATGTTGCGAAAGCCATCGCGCGCTCAAAAGATAAGTCTGATGATTTCCGTTTGATGGGTTTTGGCCACCGCGTCTATAAAAATTTCGATCCACGCGCCACTATTATTCGCAAAATGACGCATGAAGTACTGGAAAAACTGGGTGTACATGATCCAATGCTGGAAGTGGCGTTGGAACTAGAACAGGCGGCACTGAAAGATGATTATTTTGTTGAGCGCAAGCTTTATCCGAATGTCGATTTCTATTCCGGCCTGATTTACAAAGCACTCAACATCCCGGTCGAAATGTTCACCGTGATGTTTGCGCTTGGCCGTACCGCCGGCTGGATCGCGCATTGGCTAGAGCAAAACGCCGCAGGTGACGTGAAAATCGGCCGTCCTCGGCAAATCTACACCGGTGCGACGCATCGCGATTACGTGCCACTGATCAAGCGCTAGTTAGTTCGTGGCGAAAAACCTCTAATTTCGAAACTTTTTCATCGAAACCTCAACCTCGAACGAACTCGCCCATGCCGCAAGCATGGGCGAATCTAGTGCACTTGCCGCGCGGCTGGCGCAACTTCGCAGCACCTTTGCGCACAATCCTAGCCTGATCGACGATCCTGAGTTTATTTATTGGGATGCCGTGCTCGCTGCACGTGAAAAGCGCAACGAGGATGCCATCGCCGGCCTTGAGCGCTGCATTCTGATCGCCCCGGATGCGCCCGCACCATTGTTCACTTTAGCTAAGCTGCTGGCGCGAAACGGTGCGCTAGATCAAGCCGCCGGGCATTTTGAAGCCAGCATTCAAGCGGCCCCGGATAACGCTCAGGCCTGGCTGGCATTGGCGCAGACGCGCCTGCGTTTAGGCCATGCACCGCGTGCCGAGCGCGCTTTTACCGCCGCACTAGAGCACGGTGCGCCGCGCGCAGAAGCGTTGATTGGCTTGGCACATAGCTTAGAAGCACAAACGCGTTGGACCGAGGCGTTCGCGCTACTCGAACCGCATCATCAGGATCCAAGCATTGATTCTCAGCTGATTCGCTTGATGGTGCAGCACGCCGAGCCCAGCGTGACTAAAGAATACCTAGCGCAGGTGTTAATTCGTACGCCAGCGCATGTGCAAGCCACTCATTTGCTTGGCGGCCTAGAGTTAACTGCGCAGTCCGCGCGCGCCAGCGACGCGTATGTGCGTGAACTGTTCGACGGTTACGCCAGCCGTTACGATGTCCACATGACCGAACAAATGGGTTACGTCGTCCACAAATTACTTGCACAACAGCTGCTTAAACTATGCCCGATAAGCGGCAATATAGTTTCGCCACGCGTTCTGGATTTAGGCTGCGGCACCGGGCTTTTGGGTCTAGAACTGCCAGGCTATGCCTTAACCGGCGTCGATTTATCGCAACCGATGCTTGCGCTTGCGCTCGGGCGAAATTACCAACATTTGGTGTGCGCCGAATTAGGTGGCTTTCTAAGTGCATGCGCATCTGCGGAGTTCGATGCCATCGTCGCTGCCGATACGATTATTTATTTTGGTGACGTTAGCGACATCATGCGGCATGGTGCGCGCGTACTGCGCCCGGGCGGTTGGCTCATTTTCAACGTCGAAACCCCGGCAATGGCAACACTGAATGGCTTTGAGCAAACGCCAGTCGGGCGTTACGGTCACGAACCCGGATACCTTGAGCGTTTAGCGCGCGAAGTTGGCCTCGTTGAAATCAGCCTGCAAGCGATCATGCCTAGGCGCGAAGCGGGCGTCGCGATGACGGGGGTTATGTTTTCCGCTAGACGTGTGTAGTGCTCAGTTTGGCACCAGGGTGGAATGCCTTGAACTTGAGCTACGCGCTATCGGCGTCCACGCGCGGCAAAACTACCCATCGGTGGGTGCGCCGAGAAAACTTGCTTTAGATAGGCCAAATAAAGTGGGTCATCGCACATGGTTTTACCGGGCGAATCGGATAGTTTTGCCACCGGCTGGCCATTGCAGCTGACCATTTTTATGACGATATTGATTGGGCTTGCACCCACATCACACGTTAGGTTGGTACCAATGCCAAACACGGGTTTGGTGCGCCCGCTAAAAATATTGTGCAGCGCCAGCGCTTTTGGCACCGTCAGGCCATCGCTAAAAACCAGGGTTTTTGCGTGTGCATCAATGCGGTGTTCCTGATAGTGGGTTAGCATTTTCTCGCCCCATTCCACTGGGTCGCCGGAGTCATGGCGTACGCCGTCAAAGAGCTTGCAAAAATACAAATCAAAGTCACGCAAAAATGCGTCCATGCCCACCACATCTGAAAGCGCAATGCCTAAATCGCCACGATACTCTTTCGCCCAAGCTTCAAATGCGGCGCGCTGACTGTCCGCCAAACGTGGCCCAAGTGCTTGAAAAGCCTGCAGATATTCATGCGCCATGGTGCCGATCGCGCTGATGCCCAAAGTCTTGGCAATCAGCACGTTGCTGGTACCGCTCAACTGTTGCGGCAGTTCGTGCTTGAGCGTGTGCACCACTTCTTGTTGCCACGCGCCGCTAAAACGCCTGCGCGTGCCAAAATCTGAAAATACAAAATGCGCCACATCCGAGTGCGTGCGGATCAGCTCGATTTTATCCGCCAGCCGCTTGCGCGCAATGCTCAGATCCGGCACCGCGCCTAGCGCTTTAAAATACAGCTCATTGATGATCGCCAGCAACGGCACTTCAAACAAAATGGTATGTAGCCAGGGGCCACGAATGCGAATATCTAGACCCTGGCGCGTATCAATTTCAACATAGCCTTCGTTGAGCTGAAACAGGCGCAGAAAATCGACAAAGTCTGGCTTGATATAGCGCAGGTTTCGCAAATAGCTCAGTTCGTCCTCATTAAAACGCAGGGTACAAAGTTGCGTCAACGCGGCGCGAAACGGCGCTTCAATCGCCAGCAAATCCACCGCCTCCGTGCGACAGCGAAAACGATACTCCACCTGTGCGCCAGGAAACTGATGCAGCACGACTTGCATCATCGTGAACTTATACAAATCGGTATCTAATAATGAAGTTAACATTTTATTGCTCCAAAGCCAGCAATTCGGCGGCCGATTGAATCAGCCTAACGCCGCTTAGCCGCAATTTTTCTTCCGCTTGTGCACAGGTCTCAACCGTGATGCCACGACACGCGCCCAGATTGACGATCACCTCGAAACCCGCGCGGCGCAATTGCAGCGCGGTGGTGCAAACACAATAGTCCGTCGCCAAACCGCCAACTAATACGGTGGTGACGCCTTTGGCACGCAAAAATTCGATCGCGCCGGTGCTTAACCTATCCTGCAGATCATGAAAACACGCACCATAAGGATGCATATCTGGCTCGACACCCTTCCAGACGAAATAATCATAGTCACTGGGCCTGGGCAGCGTGTCCAGCAGCTCAAAGCCACGCGTGCCGACTACTGCGTGTGCGGGCCAGCGGATATCCATATTTTTGCCCGCAACCGGCGAAAACACCGGTGCGCTTGGCGTTGCAAGCCATTGAGCCTTCAGACTGTGCGCATCTTTCGAGCCAAGTCGATACTTTGCAAACTTGGATTGGGCATTGAGCTCAAAGGCAATTTCATCGCCACCGACGACGGGTAACTCATCCGGGCAAACTGGCGTGAAGGTATATTGCGCGTCGACGTCAAAAGCGGCGACTTGCGCTTTTGCGGGCAGTTGAATTTGGGTTTGATTCGTAACGATAACTTTGTCCAATGTGCTGCTCCACCATTACTAATTTGCGGCAATTCGTGCACTTGCCCACAGCGCCAATTGCTCGCGATTGATTTTTGCATTGTGGCGTATATCCACTGGAAACGGCTTTGGATACAACATAAAACGCGTAATGCTGCTACACATCGGGTGTGCAGCGGCCAGTGCCTGCAGGGCTTCAACCGTGCGTTTGGGCGGCGGCCACGTGCGGGCACCGTACTCAAAAACCAACACCGGAGTTTGCTTTGGTGCGGCTCCAACCCCGACTAGCGCACTGCGAAAAACTAAACCTGAGGCATTAAAGACAGCCTCAACTTGTTCGGTGTAGAGCGTGCCGTTCGCGGATTGCACGCGGTGCGATTTGCGCCCGCAATACCAAAGTCGGCCGAGTGCGTCAAAATAACCAACATCGCCCATGCGATGCACGCAGCCGCCATCTTCCTCAATTTTGGCCAACGCGGTTTTCTCGGGCGCATTAAAATAAGCTTCAGTCACGCTCGGCCCGCGCACGGTAATTTCGCCGATCTCAGCCACTGCGCAGACTTGTGCATCATGCCAATGGGTAATGGCGGCATCGGTAATTGCAATAATACGCACCGTGTTTTGCGGTAAGGGTGTGCCGACACAAACGCCACCGCCGTTTTCACTCAAGCTCCGCACCTCGCCAAGAAGTTCGCGGCCTTCCACAATCGCGACCGGCAGCGCTTCGGTCGCGCCATACGGGGTGAATATTCGCGCCTCGCTCGGCAGCATCGCGCGGGCTAGCTCAACCAACTTGGGCGGCACCGGGGCACCGGCGCTCATGATCGTTTTGACGCTGGCAAGTTGCTGATTATGCAGCTGGCAATGCGCAGCCAAATTCTGCAAAAGTGCGGGCGAACCAAACAGCGATGCCACGGAAAATTGCCGTATCGCACTGATCAATTTGTACGG
>JANNYA010000118.1:0-4377 GCA_031409855.1 Rhodanobacteraceae bacterium
AAGCTGTGCGTGGAAAGCATATGAACTTCATCGATTAGATAGACCTTAAAGCGGCCTCGCGACGGCGCATAAATTACGTTGTCTAAAATTTCGCGGGTATCGTCAACTTTGGTTCGCGAAGCCGCATCGATTTCAATCAAATCTGGAAAACGCCCGGCATCAATATCTTTGCAACTACTACATACACCACACGGCGTCGCGGTCACCCCGGTTTCGCAATTCAAGGCCTTTGCAATAATCCGCGCGATCGTTGTTTTGCCCACACCGCGTGTACCGGTAAATAGAAATGCATGATGTAAGCGTCCTTGGCTTAAGCCACCCGTCAGCGCACGCACCACATGCTCTTGCCCCATAAGCTCGGCAAAATTGCGCGGCCGCCACTTGCGTGCAAGTACCTGATAACTCATAACTTAACTTCCATGTCTTTGCCTGTGTGGATGTCAAAGCGATACCGACGGCTCATTGAATTGCTCGACAACTTTTTCAATCAGACGACTAGGTCGACGCTAGGTGTCAGTCTATATGCGGCCGAGCCGCAATTGGGAGATTTGAAAACGTCACTTGTGCCTTGCGCTTAGCCAGTGCTTCATCAATGCGCAAAATCAGAAACCCCTGCTTGTCTGCTAATAGCAGTTCCTCGGCAACGCCATCACTGATTTCAGCGCGCGTTTCGAGATTGGGGTCAAATTCAAACTCAATACTTCGAACGTTGCGGCCAGCCATTGCCGGACCGAGTGCCGCGATCGCTTGCTGTGCTTGTCTAGCACTTTCATAAATATCCGAATAAGCCAGCACCTTAGTTTGACCAAGCTTGATTTCCATCGTGGCACTTAAGCTCAAGGAACCTTTAGCCTGATTGCTTTGCACTAAGGGATTTTCCGTAAGCAACGCCTGGTTCATCGGAAAATTTACGCTGCCATCGGCGGCCACCTTCACCAAGATCACCCCGGCATTAGCCATGATTCGAACCTCAATTTGGCTAGGCAAAACATCCGTCCGCCGGGACACAATGCGCTGGCGCGCAAAGAGCCGGTCGTACCGGGCAATAATCAAGCCCGGCTCCAACGCATGGTACAGACTCGCATAGCGCGCTTGTGTAGGTGCATTGGCGGCCGCTAGCGCCGAGGTTTCGGCAAGCGCGAAACTACAATCGAGCCACAACAAGGGCAGCAATAAACATCGACAAAGCAAGGCAACTATGTAGGTCATTACAAAACATGGCGCTTTCAAAATTCGATCCACTATTGTGGCATAAAAGGTAATAGAGCCCTTCTGCGCTTCAATAAAAATCGGTCGAGTGGGCCGATGTCTGGTAAGAAAACTAAGCGGCGACCCCAGCCACAGGGGCACTAATGGCGTCAAAAATCATTTGCTCAATTTTTTCTAAATCAGGAATAACCGCTTGGTCATCACGCAACATAAGATCCATTTTGACGCCGACGCGACCAAAACTGTCACCTAGAGGCACAAGCTCATCAATATTAACGGTCGTCAAGCGCGGAAACCCTTGTGCCAACAAGGCAATAAACGGCATACGCGGGTGTCCACTTAGTGCTTTCATCACGCACACACGTCCACCGGTTGCGCGCTCATCCAGCGCTAGACCTGCCAAAAGCGAGAATGAAATAAGCGGCAACTTCCAGCCCCGCCACGCTACCCGCCCAAGCAACCAGTCGGGAGCGTTTGGCACCCGCTCTGGCGTGGATAGGGTAATTACCTCAGACACATTTGCGTTTGGCATCAGCACGCGCCCGTTGGTGATTGGAATCATCAATCCGCGAATTTCTCGCTTTTGCTCTACAACTACGTTGTCCATGCGCGTGCAATCCAATAGTTTGTTACATAACAGTCACGTCAAGAAAATCAGATAGATTTCCAATCTCACCCAACCATAAAAAGCTGGGCTCTTAATTCAATGCACCCAATTCATCTAACACATGATCCGCAAGTTGCTCAGGTGCGCCGACAAAACTCACCACGCCAGCCGCCTGTGCACCATCGATCATTGAACTTATTACGCAGGTCGCCGGATCTTGCACCCAAATTTTCGCGCCACGAGAGGAAAGATATTTCGCACCTTCAATGGCGTCTGAGGCCATCCCGCTAAAAATTATTCCAGTGCAGCGCTGCCCAAACCGGTCAGCCATATCAATCATCACCTGATCGATAGAGGGGCTGTAGGGAGATTCCGTTGGCAACGGCGCAAACTGAACCACGCTTTGCTGGTCGACCAAAAAGCGCTGATTAACTGGCACCACAACAATCTCACCAGCGGCAAACACTTCACCTGGCTTCGCGAGCCGAACTGGCATGGACGAGGCTTTTGCGAGCTGACTTGTCATGAGCTCCAAAAACTCTGCACCCATGTGCTGCGCCAAAACAAACGCCGCTGGCAATTTCGGCTTAAGCTTACTGAGGAAACTTCGCACCGCTTCGGGGCCACCGATTGAAGCACCCAATACATAAACTCGCGCTGGTCCCGTTTGCACAACTGGCGCGGCGGTTTTTACTGGCGCAGCACTTTTTTCCACCACTTTGGGCGCGACTGCAGCCACTGGCGCGTCCGCAAACAATGCATCCAAATCGGCAAAATCGTCTTCTTTTTCAAGTTCACTCGAACTAGTCGGCGCACCGACTTCAAAATCCAGATCGAAATCTAAACTTGACGAGTCAAAAGCAGTATCAGACTCGATCGCAAATGAGTTTTCAAACGCAGGTTCGCCTTTCGCTGGCATACTGACCGCTGACAAATCATTTAAATCAGCAAAGAGCGCATCGAACTCCGACATCTCATCGCCCAATGGTGCTATCGGCGCTGGACTGTTATTTTCAAAATTATTAACCGCAGGTGCCGTAATCGCCGGCATTTGCTTAGTAATTGCCGCCGACTTGAGTGGAGGAACTTCATTTGGAACGACAAGTGTGGGTACTTCCAGAGCATCCGATTCTAAGAAAAAATCAAAATCTCCAAGTTCATTTGAATCATCCTTTTGTATCGACGCTGCTGCAGGTGCGACTGGCTTCGCCGCAGGCTTAGAAGCTTCTAAACTCGACGGCAGCTCTTTGGCAACATATACCGCGCGCCCGGTCGGTATCGGTGCCAAGATTTCACCATCAAGCGGCTCCAGCGACCAATTCATACCACTCAAATCAGTTTTTGGCTTTACAACCATTGCCTCGGCTGTGACCACACGGGCTAGTTTCGGATCCGCCTGCGTAGCTTTTGCTGCCGTTGCGTTGGACGGAGCATTCACCGAATTTGGCTCGTCAGCGCCCGGCTGGGCGCTGCTTCGAAATAGCTCATCCAAGTCGCTTAACGGCTCCTCGGCAAAACTCGGTGCGTTCGATTCTGGCATATCAAAAGCAGACGGGTCGAAACCGTCAAGTCCAGACTCCTCATCGTCTAGTTTAGGCGTTACCGCTGTAGTCGCGCTTTCCGTATCGAAATTAAAGTCTAGTTCAGCAAATAAATCATCGAGTGAACCAGCGTCCGCAGCGGGTAATTCGTTCGCCACGACCACGGCATTGAGCACTGCTGCCGGGTTAATCGAAACAGACGCAGGTGGTGCCGGGTCAATCGTAATCGCAACAGCCGCAGGTGCACCGGACACGCTTGGCGTCGGCGCTACGGCCACCAGCACTGATGCGGCAGCTGGCGGCACCGCTCTTACCGGCGCAGGAATCGACTTGGCATCCGCGGGACGCGGTGGCGTTGCATCCAATTCTCCGGTAATTTTTGCGGCAAGATGACGCGCCCAGCGCGCTTGATCCCAGCCTGATAGTCCGGACGACGCTGCGCCGTCATTAAAAATGACGGGTCGCCGCATCTGATCCAACATGTCAGTTAATTCTTCCAGGCTGTCTTCCAGCTCAGGATCAAGATTAACGACAAAAACATCCAAATTTGCTTCGCGAATTAAATCCAATGACAACGCGTTCGCAATGATCTCCACAACGACGTTCACACCAGCATCGCGAAGTGCAACTTTTAGGTGTTCATTGAGCCCGACCGCTTGAAAAACCAAACCCGCGCGGACTGCCACACCGCTACTTTGCTTTAACGCCATTGAGCGACTCCATGACATTTTTCAAAAGGTCTACTTCTTGGTAAGGCTTGCCTAAATAACGCTCAACGCCGATTTCCATCGCCCGCTGACGATGCTTTTCGCCAGTACGCGATGTAATCATAATGATCGGAATATGCTTGAGTCGGCTGTCATTTTTCACGTAGGTTGCTAATTCGTAGCCATCCATACGCGGCATTTCAATATCCAACAGCATCAAATCCGGCACTCTATCTTGCAGCTGTTCAACCGCATCAAGTCCGTCTTTCGCAGTGATGACTTCCATATCGTTTCGCTCGAGTACCCGCGTTGT
>JANNYA010000119.1:0-16990 GCA_031409855.1 Rhodanobacteraceae bacterium
AAATCACCGCCGAGCAAAATCTGGCCGTCCGCCTGCACCGCGACGCTGTAGACAGTATTATTCGCATTCGAGTCAAAGCCCGCATCCAGGGTGCCGTTCGCCGCCACCCGTGCGAAGTAATTGCGCGGCAATCCGCCGACCGTGGTGAAACTACCGCCGAGCAGAATCTGGCCGTCCGCCTGCACCGCGATGCTGTAGACGCGAGCGTTCGCATTCGGATTAAAGCCCGCATCCAGCGTGCCGTTCGCCGCCACCCGCGCGATACCATTGCGCGTCGATCCGCCGACGTCGGTGAAAGCACCGCCGAGCAGAATCTGGCCGTCCGCCTGCACCGCGACGCTATAGACATTGTTGTTCGCATTCGGATCAAAGCCCGCATCCAGCGTACCATCGGCGTTCAGCCGCGCGATATTGTTGCGCGCTTGGCCGAGCACCGAGCTGAATTGACCCGCGATAATTGTCTTGCCATCGGGCTGTACCGCAGTGGCAAGGACAAAGCTGCCGCCAACAATATTGAGGTTCAACGCGTCGACATCGCCGGGCACAGGTACCCGATAGGTGTAAAGCGTATTCGCGGTGGTAGTGCCGGCGGGGGTTGTGACATTCACACTTACCGTACCCGCAGCGCGTGCGCCGGTGACGGCGGTAATGCTGGTGGCGCTAACGACGCTAACCCCCGTGGCCGCCACGCCACCGATGGTTACTGCGGTGGCGCCGGTAAAGCCGGTGCCGGTAATCGTGACATTGGTGCCGCCGGTTGTGATGCCAGTGCTTGGGCTGATGGCAGTAACGGTGGGTGGTAGAGTAAAGCTCGCCACCTGCTCAACAATGCCAGAGCTGCCGTTGAAAAAACCACCGGAAGTGCGGCCACGGGCGCGCAATTGGCCGGTGGCGGGCAGGCTTAGTCCTATTAGCTGCCAGTTTGCGGTGCTACCGACGCGAGTTGCCGTGCCGCCGAGCGGAGTGTAAGAGACGCCGCCGTTCGTGCTCAGCTCGAACGTGGTTTGGTTGACATTCGGCGCGCTGCCGCCACGGCTCCAAAGCACTTGTGTGGCATCGAGTGCGCTCAACGTCTGCGTCGCCGGGTCATTCAGCAGCCGCGCGAAGAAGTTGCGGGTACTTCCGCCGACGCCGGTGAGCGGGCCGCTGAGCAGAATCAGACCGTCTGCCTGAAGCGCGACGCTGTAGACGGCACCATTCGCATTGGGATTAAAGCTGGCATCTAGCGTGCCATCGGCCGCTATTCGCGCGACAGAGTTGCGCGTCGTCCCGCCCAAGGTGCTGAAGCCGCCACCTAGCAAAATCTGGCCGCCCGCCTGGACGGCAATGCCTGCAACGAAATTGTTTGCATCGGGGTTAAAGCCCACATCCAGCGCGCCATTCGCCGCCACCCGCGCGATGCGGTTGCGCGTTGTTCCGCCTACGCTGGTGAAAATGCCGCCCATTAAAATCTGGCCATCTGTCTGCACCGCGACGCTGTAAATCTCGCTATTCACGTCAGGATTGAAGCTGGCATCGAGCGTGCCATTGGCTGCCACGCGTGCCATACGGTTGCGTGCAGCTCCACCAACAGCGTTGAATGCGCCGCCCAGCAAAATCTGACCGTTCGCCTGAACCGCGACGCTTATGATGCGACCATTGGCATCGGGGTTGAAGCTGGCATCGAGCGTGCCATTGGCTGCCAGCCGCGCGATACGATTGCGCGTGGTTACACCGATCGTGGTGAACTCACCAGCCAAGATTATCTGTTCGTCCGCCTGTAGCGCGATGCTGAGGACGGCACCATTCGCATCGGGATTGAAGCTGGCATCCAGTACGCCATTCGCCGCCACCCGCGCGATACGGTTGCGCGTAGTGCCGCTGACAGCACTGAATCCGCCGCCCAGCAGAATTTGGCCGTCCGCCTGCAGCACGACGCTGTAGATGAAATTATTCGCACCGGGATTGAAACCGATGTCGAGCGTGCCATCGGCATTTAGCCGTGCGATATTGCTACGCGCCTGCCCCAGCACCGAGCTAAAGACGCCCGCAATAATCGTCTTGCCATCCGGCTGCACGACGCTGGTAGCGACGAAGCCGCCGACGATATTGGCATTGAGTCCATCGACATCGCCGGGCGCTGCCGACACCCATGGCGACCAGAGCGCGCAAAAATAGAGCACTAGTGCGGTGAACGCGTGGCGAAATAAACTGAAACCATCTACTGACTTGTGGCTGCAATCGCGCGCTGCGGCGGCGATAAACCGTTTACCCATGACGCATTCTCCAGCTTCGACAAAATTGCTACGACTATCTGAATTTAGTTCTGGATCAAGTCAGGCCCGCCGTTATGGCTAAGATGATGTAGGGCTGAGTTGTGTGCTGCCACTCCCATTTGGGAGTCGCGCGATGAGTGAAGCCGTAGGCATAAGGTCGCGCAATGAGCGAGACGGCAGGAATACGTGAGTACTAGGTCGCTCAGTTTTGCGCTGCGGGCTTGACTATCCCAGGCGTTCAATCAGCAGCAGTAGGGCAACTTGGGTATGGCATTGCGTTTTCGACATAACGCTTTTTAGCGTTGTGCGAGCATTGCCCAAGGTGATGCGCAGCTCGGTTGCGGTATCGCTCAGCGCCATTGTTCGGTGCAACGATGCGGCGAGCCTAATTTCCGCCCCCGTCAAACCGTAGCAAGTTCGCAATAAAGTGGGTACGTCTTTAGTCAGTGACTGTATCTCGATGCTAAGCACAACAAGTGGACGCTGAAACGGTGTAACTAAACCAACTAGGCAAGGTAATTGCTGAAAATGCAGGGTTGCGGTGATCCCGCCTATGCCTTGTAGCTGCAGGGTTGTTTGTGGCGTTACGCCGTGTGCAACAGCGCGCGCTATTGCACAGAACGCAGAAAGCCTACCGCCTTGAGTCGGTGCTACACGGCCATGTTGCTTGACCAACCAGCGTTGATCGGCGAGAAACCATTCGCCCGCCGCATTGGTACGGCGCAACTGGCACATGCTGTCGATTACCCACAGTGGCCGCGCCACTGGTTCGTCAGCTACCACATTGGCGAATGCCTCAGCTAAATTAAGGCGCTCTTGCAGGCGAAAAACATTCAACCAGTGCGGCGATAGGGCGCGCAGTAAGTCAAGCTCCTGCGCATTAAAAGCACCCAAACGTTCGGAGCGGCTAATGGTATAACTTGCAAACAAGGACGGATCTGTCGCCAAAACGATGCCGGTGGAGTGGCAAATGTCCAGGTGGCGCATGGCGTCTTGGAAAAAACGCGTGCGTTTGAGTTCTGATAGTGAAACAAATCGGTCTGATTCAGGCACATATCCAGGCTGCATAAGGTGCGCCATACGCTGAACCCAGATGTTTTCGTTTGCGATCAATTCCATGTGCGGTTCGACATCGCGTGCGGTGACGCCGGACATAATCGGAAACCATGCACGTACGGCTAGCGCATCGACACACTGTAGCGCCGCAGCGTGTGACCGCAATGCGCTCAGCAGCGTTTGGTTGAAACGTTCCAATCGAGCTGGGTCTTCGATTGAACCGTACAAATCATCTAGCAGTTTGGGCAGCAGATCAGGGTTCACCAAGCGCTCCGGCGTTGTTGAGGCCCAGTGATTAAAACACACGATTGTTCGTGCACAAGGTTTGAGATTTGACCGGATTGCAGTGTTAGCTCAGATGACTGCCCCGCAACGCCAATGCCGTCTGCGCAACCCGCTTCCCCAGCGCCATCGCCAGCGTACGTTCTTCCAGCGTGATCGGTGCGTTGCCGGCGCTACCGGCGACGTGGCTAGCACCGTAGGGCGTGCCGCCGCTGTTGGTCTCGGACAGGGCATTTTCGGTATATGGTAGGCCGACCAGCAGCATGCCGTGGTGCAACAGCGGCCGCAAAATATCCAGCAGTGTCGACTCATTGCCGCCGTGCTGAGTTGAGGTCGAGGTAAATGCGCCAGCGGGCTTGCCGACCAGCGCGCCGGATAGCCAAAGGGGTGTGGTGGACTCGAAAAACGCCTGCATCGCCGCTGCCATCGCACCAAAGCGGGTGGGCGTGCCGAGCAATAGCCCGGCACATTCGCGCAGATCGTCTAAAGTCGCGATCGGCGCGCTGGCGTTCGTATCGCCATTTAATGCGGCGACGGTGCGCACCCGTGCGCGCGCGCCGGTGGCTTCAACGCCACGCGCGGCTAAACGCGCCAGTTTTTCGACCGCACCGTGGCGCGAGTAATACAGCACCAAAATTTCTATGTCCTGTTGTTCAGTCGGCATATCAAAAACTCACAATGAAAAATTCGACGCCACTTATACCTTGGCGGTAGCATGTGCGGCAAAGCTCAATGGAAATCTTAATGAAGCGTCTGACAATTTTATGTTTTGCATTAACTAGCCTATTGCTCGGCGCAGCCAGCCCGGGTTCGGCGAAAGAACCTGCGGTTATTTCAATGACGCTAGAATCCTTGAAAGTCACTACGCTCGACGGGAAAAGTTGGAACGCCAAGGCGCAGCGCGGTAAGTTTGTCGTCGTAAATTTTTGGGCGACTTGGTGCAAGCCTTGCGTGAAAGAAATGCCGGACTTTCAGCTTTTGAGCCAACGCAGTGATACTGCAGTAATCGGTTTAGCGTATGAGGATCTTAGTGATGCGGAGCTAATTGCGTTCTTGGCCAAACTCAAAGTGACTTATCCGGTAGCGAAAGTTGATGTCTATGCACCCATGCCCGTACCGCTAGAAGTGCCGAAAGGTTTGCCAACGACGCTGGTATTTGATCGTCAAGGCCTGTTGTTGAAGAAAATATTGGGCCCGGTGACGCGGCAGGATATCGAAAAAATCATTGTCGCCGCCAGCAGTGTGCCCAACTTAAAGCAGTGAACGAGCATGTTTGGGCGTGAGTTTTTGGTGCGTGGGCGGGTGCAGGGCGTAGGCTTTCGCGCCGCAACTCAGCGCGAGGCATTGCGTTTGGGGCTGTGCGGGTCTGCGAATAATTTGGCTGATGGTGCTTTGCGGGTGCGTGCCTTTGGCAGTGCATTGGCTTTGGACGCGCTGGCGCAATACTTGGCACAGGGGCCACGGTTTGCCCGCGTCGATGTTTTGACGCAGGGTCCACTTGCGCTTGTTGATTCCGTCGTAAGCTTTTCGACCGGCACAGAAAACTAATGCTGCCAAAGATCGCCAGGCAAGTCGCTGAACTTGATAACGCCTTAAATCGCGGTGATCTAGTTCAGGCAAAGGTATTGGCCGATGCTTTGACAAAGCAATTACCGAATCAGCCCGAACACTGGCGCACCGCGGCACTGATCGCGGTGCATTTAGGTGAGCCGAGCGTTGCAGTCGGTGGTTTGCGCCGCGCCATCGCGCTGGCACCGGAATCCGGCACCTTGCGCGCGGAATTGGCGGCGGTTTTGGAGTTGCTGGGTGAAATTGCGGAAGCGCAGACCCAGCTGCACGAGGCGATTCGGCTTGATCCGGGCGAAATCAAACACCGGCTGAAGCTCAGCGCAGTGTTGCTCAGCGCGGGCAAACCGGCGGAGGCCGCGATGCTGGCGCGCCAAGTGGTGGCGCGTGCGCCGAATTTACAGGCCGGTTGGTACGTTTTGGCCGATAGCGCCTACGCACAGGGCGATTGGCCGGCGGCACTGCGCAGCTTCCAGCGTGCTTTGGAATTGGCAACGAGCGAGGGCGCATCAGCGTCAGCCAAGCTTTGGTACAACGTCGGATTGTGCTTAGGCAAATTGCACGCGCCCGAGCGCGCATTGATCGCCTTTGATCGCGCCTTGGCGCTGGATGCAAAACTGTATGCCGCGTTGGCGCAGCGGCTGTTTACTCAGCGCAAACTCGCCGATTGGCGCGGGCTAGCGGCGAATAGTGAGCGCTTACTGGAGTTGGTTCGATTGGGTGTGCCGGGAATAACGCCGTTTTCATTTTTGGCTGAGCCCGCTAGTGCGATTGATCAATTGAGCTGCGCGCGCACAATGAGCAAACAGGTGGCGCGCGGTGTCGGCGTGGTGTTTGAATCTGCAGCGAAACACCGGGGGCCTAAGCCAGCCGGTTTGAGCCGAGGCAAATTGCACGGGCCTGAGCGCAAATTACGCATCGGGTTCGTCAGCAACGGCTTTGGCCAACATCCAACCGGGCTGCTGACGGTTGAGTTTTTTGAATTACTGGATCGCGCGCGCATGCAGACTGTGTTGTTCGCAACTGCAGCCTCGGATGCAGGGCCGATTCGCCAGCGCCTAGCGAATGCGGTCGAGCTGATTTGCGATTTGACCCATGTGCCAGCGAAAATCAGCGCCAAGAAAATTCGCGAACTTGAAATTGATGTGTTGTTTGACCTGCGTGGCTTTGGTGATGGCGGCGTGCCTGAGCTGTTTGCATTGCGCCCAGCGCCGCTGCAGGTGAATTGGTTGGCCTATCCAGGCACCACCGGCGCACCCTGGATGGACTATGTTTTTGCTGATGCGCAGGTGATTTCAGCCGAGGTTCGCGCGGGTTTTAGCGAAGCGGTGGTGTATCTGGAAAGCCCGTTTCAACCGTATGACGCGCAATCCCAAGTTGCTGAGCTAAAGCCCAGATCGGTTTACGGTTTGCCGGACGATGCCGTGGTGCTGAGCAGTTTGAACAACAGTTATAAAATCAATCCAGCCGTTTTTGCCGCTTGGTGCAGGATTTTGCAGGCGGTGCCAAACGCCGTGCTTTGGCTGCTGAGCGCGCCGGATGCAGAACTATTCGCGAAAAATATGCAGGCGCATGCGCAGACGGCGGGAATAGACCCGGCGCGCCTTATTTTCCTTCCAAAAATGCCGCATGCGGAGTATTTAGCCGCGTTGGCGCACAGCGACCTATTTCTGGATACTTTTCCTTACGGCGCACACACCACCGCGCGCGATGCGCTGTTTGTCGGCTGCCCCGTGCTAACGATCGCCGGCGATACGTTCGCCGCACGTGTAGCCTGCAGCCTAAATGTGGCAGCGGGCATGCAGGCGTTTAATACCTCAGATATTGCACACTACATTGCCAGCGCCACGCAGCTGGCGAACGCGCCCGAGCAATTAAAGCTTTGGCGCGACAAGCTGATTGCAGCGCGGCCAAAATTATTTGACAGCGCCCGGTTCGCCGGAAATTTTATGCGTGCGGTCGAATTGATCGACGCAAACGCACGGCATGGCTTGGTGCCGCAGGATTTGCTGCTGGATTGAGTTTGCGAACTCCACTGGCGGGCTGCATGAATGTCCTACGCGCTTAAAATTTCGTTAAAAGCACCGAACTTCGCCTATTTTCCAGGCATCTGCGGTGATCAAGCTGATCAAAAGCAAGCCGACGCTAGACAAAGCAGCCTCTTTTCCCCAAACTCAAGCGCTCGTGAAATTCGGATGAAGCCCTTTTGGTGCAGCCTATACTTAAAATATTGCTACTCAATGGCCCCAATTTAAACCTGCTGGGTACACGTGAGCCTTCGGTTTATGGTCACGCGACGTTGGCAACAATAGTCGAAAATTTAAGCGCGCGCGCGACGAACTTGGGTGTTTCGCTGGCTAGTTTGCAGTCCAACGCCGAGCACGTGCTGATTGACGCGATTCATGCCGCGCGCGCTAATGTCGATTTCATTCTGATCAATCCCGGTGGTTTGACACACACCAGCGTGGCGCTGCGGGACGCACTTTTAGGCGTAGCGATTCCTTTTATTGAGCTGCATTTGAGCAATGTGCATGCTCGTGAAGCGTTTCGCCAGCATTCTTATCTATCCGACGCCGCAGTTGGCGTCATTACTGGCTTCGGCGCGCACTCCTATGTGCTTGCGCTGGATGCCGCCATTCAACGCCTGCAAGGGGAAAAGTAGTTGGCCATGGATCTGCGCAAAATAAAAAAACTGATTGAGATGCTAGAAGAAAGCAATCTGTCAGAAATTGAAATCAAAGAGGGTGAGGAAAGCGTGCGTTTGAGTCGTCAAATGACGCCAATGCCGGGCATGATGATGCCGCAGATGCTGCCCAACTATGCAATGCAGGCGCAGCCGCCGCAGGTGCAAGCCCCCGTTGCGCCGATTGCTGCTGAGACAGTTCCGGCTCCGGCGGTCGAACGCGCGGCAGGGCAAACCCTGCGCAGCCCGATGGTGGGTACGTTTTACACCAGTCAAACGCCTGGGCAACCAGCGCTTGCGAAAGTGGGGCAGGTCGTCAAAGTGGGCGATACGCTGGGTATTGTTGAAGCGATGAAAATGTTCAACCCCATCGAGAGTGAGTTCGCCGGCACGATTATCAAAATCCTAGTCGAGAACGGTTCGCCGGTGGAGTTTGATCAGCCACTGATGGTGATTGAATAACCATGCTTGAAAAAATAGTGATCGCCAACCGTGGCGAAATTGCCTTGCGCATTGTGCGCGCCGCCCAGGCATTGGGAATTCGCACCGTCGCAGTGCACTCGACGGTAGACAAAAATCTAAAGCACGTCGCGATGGCAGACGAGTCGGTTTGCATTGGGCCAGCGGCAGCAGCGCATAGTTATTTGAACATGGCCGCGATTATTGCGGCCGCAGAAGTGACCGATGCTCAAGCTATTCATCCAGGCTATGGCTTTCTGGCAGAAAACGCCGATTTCGCCGAGCGCGTCGAAAAGTCCGGGTTCATCTTTATCGGCCCACGTGCGGAAACAATTCGGCTGATGGGTGACAAAGTCAGCGCGATTCGCGCGATGAAAGAAGCCGGTGTTCCGTGCGTGCCGGGTTCTGGCGGTGCGCTAGGCGATGACTTCAACAAGAACGCAAAAATTGCCAAAGAAATCGGCTATCCGGTAATTATCAAAGCCTCCGGCGGTGGTGGCGGTAAAGGCATGCGCGTGGTGCACACGGAAATGGCGTTGATGGCTGCGATTACGATGACCAAAGCCGAGGCAAAAGCGGCTTTTTCAAATGACGAGGTCTATCTAGAAAAATATCTCGAAAATCCACGTCACATTGAAATCCAGGTGCTGGCCGACCAACACGGCAATGCGATCCATTTGGGTGAACGCGATTGCAGCCTGCAGCGGCGGCATCAAAAGGTGGTGGAAGAATGCCCGGCAGTCGGCATTTCTGCCGAAGAACGCGAACAGATTGGCAAGGTTTGCGTCGATGCCTGTCACCGCATCAACTATCGCGGCGTGGGTACATTCGAGTTTTTGTACGAGCGCGGTCGTTTCTATTTTATAGAAATGAACACGCGGATACAGGTCGAGCATCCGGTCACGGAAATGGTGACGGGCATCGATCTGATTACCGAACAATTGCGTGTTGCAGCGGGTGAAAAACTACGAATTAAGCAAGCCGACGTGCGTTGGACTGGGCATGCGATTGAATGTCGAATAAATGCCGAAGATCCCGATACCTTTATCCCTAGCCCAGGCGTCATTAAACGCTTTCACCCACCCGGTGGCCCTGGAATTCGGCTCGACACGCATATTTACGATGGTTACGCGGTGCCGCCGAATTACGACGCAATGATCGGGAAAGTTATCGCGCACGGGCCCAACCGTACCGCCGCAATTGCGCGTATGCGTGTGGCTTTGGGCGAGCTGGTGGTGGAAGGCATTAAGACCAACATCCCGCTGCAGCAGAAAAATATGATCGATCAGGTGTTCCAATTGGGCGGTTTTAACATCCATTATTTGGAACGTCGCTTACTGGAGCAACGGGGCAAAGATAGTTAGCGTAGCAATCCGCCGAAGGCGGATAAATTGCGAAGCTGAAACGAAGTTTCTTCAAAGCCGACTAGATCGCTTCGCAGACTATGGCTTTAAGTTCGTCTATACTTAATCGCATAGACGAAATGGAGGTGCAACATGAGCGCAATTCGAGCAAAGTTGTTTAAGAATGGCAGTTCGCAGGCGGTTCGGTTACCCAAAGCATTTCGGTTTAGTGGCACTGAAGTAACTTTGACGCGCGATGTCGCTACGGGCGCGGTGACAATCTCGCCTGTTGTTGACGATTCATGGGAAGCCTTTTTTGCACGACGCGACGCGGTTCCAGGGCTGCGTGATGAGCCTTTTGAGCGCTACGGTAACGAACCCATTGTTTTCCGAGAAATTTTTTGATTTCCCAATCAATTTTTATGCTTGACACCGATATCGTCAGCTACTCGGTTCGCGGTGGTTACCCACGCCTAGACTGGCACCTTGCAAAGGTCAGTAATAGTCAGCTCTGTATCTCAAGTATTACCCGCGCAGAACTTCGCGTCGGCGTTTTAATGAAGCCAGGAGCGACATCGCTTGCGCAATACATTAATGAGTTCATTGACCGAACCCACGCATTGGCGTTTGACCAAATGGCCGCCGATTGTTACGCAAACGTCGCAGCGCGTTTGCGTAAAAATGGAGTTTTAATTGGTCAAAACGACACCTACATCGCAGCCCACGCGCTGTCTATAGGCGCAACCCTAGTCACTCACAATGTGCGGCACTTTGAACGTGTTGAGGGTTTAAGCATCGTTGACTGGACGATTTAAGGCCGCCTGTTCGCATGATATGCACGTATTGGACTGTGTCTGGCGTGTATCCTCCGGCGCATAAAATTATCGACAGCGTGCAAGCTTGTTTGCCTTGGCAAACGAGTCAGACATATCTCCTTTGCCTTGGCAAACGAGTTAAAGGAAACCTATGAATCCAGAGGCCAGGCCAGAAAATCAGAATCATGTGCTCCAATTATTACCGCACGTTTTAGCGATTGACGGGCCTAGTGGCTCAGGCAAAGGAACGATCAGCCGCTCGGTCGCGCGTGCGCTCGGTTGGCATTTTTTAGATTCCGGGGCGCTGTATCGGGTCGTTGGGCTTGCTGCGGCCAAGGCAAATGTAGATTTAGCGGATGAAGCGGCCGTGGTTGAGGTTGCGAAAACTTCCTCGTTTCGCTTTTTTGAACGTGAAATAGATGACCCGCGCGTCATTTTGGACGATGTCGACGTTACTGATGCCATTCGAACCGAAATTGTTGCGGCTGCTGCTAGTCAAGTCGCGGCGTTTTCGTCAGTTCGAGACGTGTTATTGGACAAGCAGCGTGAGCTGCGCCAGCCGCCTGGCTTAGTCGCTGATGGTCGGGATATGGGTACGGTCGTCTTTCCGGATGCGCGCTTAAAAATTTTTCTTGAAGCAAGCGTTAACGAACGCGCACAACGACGTTATAAGCAGTTGATGCAAAAAGGAGTTTCGGCTAAACTCGCCGACCTTTTACAGGACTTGACCGCGCGTGATTTGCGTGATCGTAGTCGTGCAGTGGCGCCGCTTAAGTGTGCTGAAGACGCTATTTTGATCGATTCGACCAGTATGTCGATCGAAGATGTCTTCAGCGCGGTTATGGCGCATGCCGAAAAAGTTGGGATTTACGCGGTCGCCTAAATTATTTTGCTAGGCGGCGAACGAAAACTCCGCTTTGACTGTTTGAGGTAAACGCGTGGCTTTTGGGCCTCGTACCACTTTTAAACCCCTAGCAAGTTACGGGAAGGCATCCTGCCAAGCCCGTCATTGGAAAATATCATGTCTGAAAGTTTTGCCGAATTATTTGAACAGTCTGAGCGCCTTAGTAAGTTACGTCCTGGTGCCATCATTTCCGGAATCGTGATCGAAATTCGTAACGATTCCGTGGTGATTAACGCAGGTCTGAAATCCGAAGCGGTGCTGCCTATTGAGCAGTTTCGCAATGAAAAAGGCGAGTGCGAAGTTTCTGTAGGCGACGAAGTTAAGGTTGCCCTCGAAGCGATCGAAGATGGGTTCGGCGAAACCAAGCTCAGCCGTGAAAAAGCCAAGCGTTCGCTAGTTTGGGACGAGCTGGAAGTTGTGCTCAACGCCGGTCAAAGCGTTATGGGCAAAATCAGCGGCAAGGTCAAAGGCGGTTTCACCGTCGATATCAAGGAAATCCGCGCATTTTTGCCTGGCTCACTCGTCGATGTGCGCCCTGTGCGCGATCCGGTGTTCTTGGAAGGCAAAGAGCTGGAATTCAAAATCATCAAGCTTGATCGCAAGCGTAATAACGTTGTGGTTAGCCGTCGTGCGGTTGTGGAAACCGAATTCAGCGCTGATCGCGAGCAATTGGTAGAGAAGCTGCAAGAAGGCGCAATTCTCAAGGGTACCGTCAAGAACCTGACCGATTACGGCGCATTCGTCGATCTCGGCGGCATCGATGGTTTGTTGCACATTACCGACATGGCTTGGAAGCGCGTGCGCCATCCATCCGAAGTCGTCAACGTTGGCGACGAGTTGGAAGTTCGCGTCTTACGTTTCGACAAAGATCGCAACCGCGTCAGCCTTGGTCTGAAACAAATGGGTGAAGATCCATGGGTCAATATCGCGCGCCGCTACCCAGCGGGTACCCGTGCATTCGGCAAAATCAGCAACGTTACCGAATATGGTTGCTTTGTTGAACTGGAAGCAGGCGTTGAAGGTTTGGTTCACGTGTCCGAAATGGACTGGACCAACAAAAACGTCAACCCAGGTAAAGTCGTGCAAATTGGTGACGACACCGAAGTCATGGAGTTGGATATCGACGAAGAACGTCGCCGTATCAGCTTGGGCATGAAGCAGTGCATGTCGAATCCTTGGGAAGCTTTTGCTGGCAACTTCAAGAAAGGCGACAAAGTCGGTGGCAACATCAAGTCCATCACTGACTTCGGTATCTTTATCGGCCTTGATGGCGGTATTGATGGCTTAGTGCACTTGTCCGATATTTCTTGGGCAGCTCCAGGCGAAGATTTGGTGCGCAATTACAAAAAGGGCGACCGTATGGAAGCCGTGGTTCTTGCTGTTGACCCAGAGCGCGAGCGTATTTCCTTGGGCCTCAAGCAACTTGAGCAAGATCCGTTTGGTTCCTACATGGCGAGCAACCCTAAGGGTTCCGTGCTCAAGGGTACCGTCAAAGAAGTTGATGCTCGTGGTGCCACAATTGAATTGATCGACGGCGTTGAAGGCTATGTACGTGCCTCCGATATCTCGCGTGACCGCGTTGACGATGCTACCCAACACTTGAAAGTTGGCCAAGAAATCGAAGCTAAGTTCATTGGGATGGATCGTAAAGGCCGCACCATGCAGCTTTCGATTCGTGCAAAAGACGAAGCAGAGCTAACCGAAGCGATGGACGATTATCAGTCCGCCGCGACCGGCAGCACGAAACTCGGTGCATTAATGGGCGCGTTAAAGCGCTAAGCTTGGATTGATTGACGTTAGCGACAGCGCCTAGGCGTTTGTCGCTAACGGAATCTAGTTAACTTGCCGCTCCTTGCTTTTTGCAAAGAATTTTAGATGTGTCGACGAGGCTTTCGATGACCAAATCTGAATTGATCGACGCGATTGCCGCACGGCAAACGCACCTTGGTTTTATGGATGTAGAGCTTTCTGTAAAGTCCGTTTTAGATCAACTCAGCGATGCTCTAGAGCGCGGTGATCGGGTCGAAATTCGCGGTTTTGGTAGTTTCTCAGTCAATTTCCGCCCCGCACGGGTTGGGCGAAACCCGAAAACAGGCGCGACGGTGTCGCTACCTGGTAAAAGTGTCCCGCACTTTAAACCTGGGAAAGAATTACGTGATCGCGCCAATGGCGTGATCGCTGAGGCCAAGCCTAAAGGCCGTCGACGCAAAGTCGATGTTGTAGCCGTGACTGCGAAGCACTGATGCAACTGCTCTCTCGCATTTTTCTACTGGTCATTTTGACTACAGCGGCCGTGTTCGGTGCGTTTAACGGCGCCATGGTCGAGCTGGATTTTGTCGTCGCAAAGTGGAATTTGCCATTGGGGGTCGCACTGCTTGGCTTTTTGGTGATTGGTGCGTTGACAGGTGTTGCCGGTGCTTATTTAGCATTTGTGCCAAAATTGAAAACGCAGCTCAAACGCCAGTGCGAGGCTGCAAAAAGCGTCGCTGGCAATTAGCTTTGCGGTCATTCAGTATGGACACCCATGAATTGGCCTGAGCTTGCAATCCTGCTGCTGCCGGTTGCTTCCCTGAGTGGCTATTTGCTGGGCCGTCGTGGCGGCGAAAAATCCAGTGGCCAGCGGGTAGACATGCTTTCTAAGCAGTACTTTCAAGGGCTGAACCACCTGCTCAATGAAGAGCAAGATCAAGCCATCGCCTTATTTGAACGCATTGCCGATGACGATACCGATCGCTTCGAGACCCAGCTTGCGCTCGGGAATTTATTTCGTCGCCGTGGTGAGTTAGAACGCGCGATACGCCTGCACCAAGACTTATCGGTGCGCGCGATGCTGACCACTGAACAGCGCTCAATCGCATTGCTGGAACTTGGCGATGATTTCGTGCGCGCGGGCCTACTTGACCGTGCTGAGACGCTTTTTGATGAATTGCTCGCGATTGACGCACAGAGCGCGCCAGCGCTGAAGCAACTCATAGGTATTTACGAGCAAGAGCGTGAATGGCACAAGGCTGCAAGAGCGGCGTCTGAGTTCGAGCGGCTCACACTAGAACCGATGGGGAAGTTGATTTCGCATTTTCACTGTGAAGCCGCGCTAGCGGCGATTGTTCCTCTTGACACTATACTCGGCGAGGTGGATACGCGCAAATCAGCGAGCGTTGATGCGTACAAAGCATTCGATGCAGCGCTCGCATTGGCGAGTTTGGCAGATCCAGATTCGGTACGCGTCGCGCTGATGCAAGCCGGGCGTGCAATTGAACTAAATAATGTGCAACAAGCTCAGGCGGCGTTGTGCCATGTCGTGGAAACCGATGTGCTCTTTATTCCTGAGACTTTGCCGATACTGGCGAAATTGCGCGCGATTTCAGCGAGCTCGGCGGATGCGCTGCTGGAACAGTTTTCGCTCATCGAACGCGGCAGTAATGCGCTGCTTGCACGTGCACTAACGCTGCCCGAACATGAAGCGGCAGCTTTGCTGCATCGAAGGCTAAAGTTAAAACCCAGTGCCCGGGTATTAGCGCGCTGGCTAAAACTGCGCCCATGTCCCAGTAATCAGTCAGGAAATGACGAGGGTATCGGTGATTTAAGTTTTATGTTTGACTCGCTGACGCAGGCGACCGGCTCAACATTGAGCCACCGCTGTTCGCAATGCGGTTTCGGTATGCTTCAGCAGCACTGGCAATGCCCAAGCTGTAAAGGCTGGGGCACGATTAAGCCGCTGGTGGCGATTTAGTTGGCCGTTTTACCGCTGACTTTGTCGCCGCTGATGCAGTTTTGCGTCGCGCTTGCGCTCGGCATGCTGAGCACTGGCATGAGCCTGGTTGTAATGCGAAAAATTGGTCGGATTGATGCACCGAGTGCCCGGCATACGCACTTAGTGCCGACACCGCGTGCTGGTGCGTTAGGTATCGCGTTGGTAACGGTTTGCTTCGTTTATTGGCATCCAGGCTATGAGCTATGGCTATTAACTGCGCTCGCTGGACTGGGTTTACTGGATGATTTGTTTCCGCAGCCCGCATTTTTGCGCATGGCGCTGCAATTTGCATTTTGTGGCTTTGCGGCCTATGGCTTAGGCGACGTTTGGCCGGATGGCCCGGTGCTTTTGGTGCGCTTGGCGTTGATTTTGAGTGCCGTTTGGCTAGTGAATGCGGCAAATTTTCTTGATGGTCGTAACGGATTTCTTGCCGGTAACTTCGTGGTGTTTCTATTTGCGTTGCCAGCTGCAGGGGTGCACGGCGTTTGGGCAATGCCAATGGCCGGACTATGGTTAGGTTTTTTGCCGTTTAATTTTCCGCGCGCAAAAATATTTATGGGCGACGTGGGCAGCTATTTAATCGGCGCCTGTTTAGCTTGGCTGCTCCTGCACGCGGCGCAAAGATCCTCAACACAGCTACTCGCTCTTTTGATAGCGATGAGCAGCATGATTGCCGACCCAACTTTGACTCTAATTTTGCGCATTACGCAAGGCAAACCCGTGTGGCGTGCGCATCGCCAGCACCTGTATCAAATCCTGGCGCGTACCGGTTTAAGCGACACGAAACTCTTAGCGATTTATCTAGTCTATGCTTGCTTGAGTTTCTTAATGGCGCGCTGGATCACCATGCAAACTAGCCTTAATGCCCTGTATTTGGCCGCGCTTTGGTGTGTGCTTTCATCGTCGCTGTGGCTGATTTTGCGCCGAAAAGTCTTAGCGATGCATCGGCGTTCTGGCCATCTAGCCCGCATCGAAAGTGGGCGCAAAAATGGAAATATTGCGGGTGGGTTGTGAGCCTCATCGAGCGTTTTAAGTTTTTGTTTTTTCATCCGCGTATTGCGGTGGTGCTGCACGATTTGCTGATGGTTGCGCTTGCCTGGTATCTGGCAAAAGCGTTTCGCTTAAGTTTTGAGCCGATGAGCAGCATGAAAGCGCTCAAGCTTGCTGAAATATCCTTGGTGATGGGGCTTCAGGGCACAGTGCTTTGGTGGACCGGGCTTTATCGCGGCCTGTGGCGTTTTGCCAGCCTGCCGGATTTATACAATATTGCGCGCGCGGCATTGTTGGGTTCGGTCGCAGTTGGCACGGCGCTGTTTTTATTTGATCGCCTGAGCAACACCCCACGCACCACACTGCTGTTTTATCCGCTGCTGCTGACGGTATTGTTGGGCGGCCCGAGGTTGATGTATCGCTTCTGGAAAGACCATCGACTAGATTTGTACGGCGGCTCGGAGCGTAAGCGCGTATTGGTGTTGGGTGCAGGCCGGGCAGGGGAGCTATTGGTGCGTGATTTACGCGCCGCAGGGCAATACTTGCCGGTCGGGTTTCTCGATGATGACCCAACTCTGACCGGCGCCCGCGTACATGGCATTCCGGTGCTTGGGCGCTTGAGCGATCTGGGCCGCTTGGTGCCAGAAGTGGCGGCGGAAATGCTCCTCATCGCGATGCCCTCGATCAATCGAGTGAAAATGCAGGCGGTGGTGGAGTGTTGCGAGCGCAGCGGCTTGCCCTTTCGCATGGTGCCGCGTTTGCAGGACGTGGTTTCTGGGCGCTCCCAATTCAACACCCTCAAAGAAGTCGCGATTGAAGATCTTTTAGGGCGCGAACCGGTGCAGTTGGACTGGACCGCGATTCGCCAACAGCTGGCCGGTAAACG
>JANNYA010000120.1:0-46151 GCA_031409855.1 Rhodanobacteraceae bacterium
GGTGAATGCTGATGACGAGCACTGCCGCACCTATGCCCGCAAACTGAGCCACCCCATTTGCTGGTTTGGCTTTGAGCGCCCAAGCAGCAGCATCACGCGTGGCCGCGCGCCGCGTGCGGGGCTGGTGTATCTGGAGCAAAATCATATCTGTGTCGAGCTGGCACGGGACGTCAAATACGTTTTGAATGACGTGCGCGATTGCCCCTTAAGCTTTCGTGGCGGCGCACGCTACAACATCGCCAATATCTTAGCCGCGACGGCCGCTGCGGTGATGCTCGGCACCCCGGTTGAGGCGATTACGGAAACGCTTACGCAGTTCGGCAAGCACCCACTGGACAACCCAGGGCGCGCCAATCTGTATCCTATAGCTGGCGCGCATGTGCTGCTCGACTATGGGCATAACCCGGATGGCATCGCCGCGATTTTGGATGCCGCCGCGGCATTGCCGCACAAGCGCCTGCTGATTGGCGTGGGCTTGCCCGGCGATCGCAGCGATGATGCCGCGCGGGAAGTGGGTGCGCGGGTTGCTAGCGCGAAGGCCACGCTGGTGATTGTCAAAGAATTAAGCGACTACCTACGCGGTCGGCCCGAAGGCGAACTGAGCGGAATTTTACGCGCCAGTTTAAAAAGCAACGGCTACCCGGAGAAAAAAACCCACTACTTGCGCACTGACGCTGAATTAGTGGATCGCGCGTTGGCATGGCTTAAGCCCGGGGATCTAGCCGTGCTGTTTTTGCATGAAAACGTCGCCCAGCTGTCCGAACTGCTGTTGGCGCGCGCGACACTATGACGTTTCGCATCCCGCTTGTTGGCAGCTGCTCAACAAGCGATCCGCCAAGCCTGAATTGCGCCGCGCGGTAGTTTGCAAGCCGTGTGCCAGCGCGGCTTCAGTCGTGCAAATCAGCAACGATGATTTGGCGCGCGTGACGGCGGTATAGATTAAGGCCCGGTGCAGGCCAATTTTTTCAAGTTGCGCGGAATCTTGCTCCGGCAAGATCACTAGCTCCGGTAAAATCAACGTCACCGCATCAAATTCCGAGCCCTGGGCTTTGTGCACCGTCATCGCGAACGCCGGAACAACACCGGCCAGCAAAGTAACTTCAAAGGGCACGAGCCTCGTATTGGTGTCTTGCGCACCTGCTGCTATATCGACGTCGCTGCCCGCATCCACGTCCGTACTCGCCTCGAAATACAGCATCAAAACACCGTTGGCATCCGGCCAACACAGCCCGACATCGCCATTCATAATGCCCAGGCGGTAGTCATTAATGGTGGCCATCAGCAATTGCCCGCGAAAATATGACGCCTTACTAGGCCATTTAAAGCGCCGCTTGAGCCCGGCTTCGATCACGCTGTTTGCATGCCGCTGGCCGGCCGGGCCCTCGTGCAGCACACACAGCACGCGCGCCGCGTTTATCTGTGCGAACGCCTGCTCCAAGCTGCTTGCGGTGCACAGCCCATCCCATAAGCCGGCATCAATCTGGCGTTGCAAAAGCTGTTCTGGCGCTCCACCCATGATCGGCTGACCTGGTTTCCAGACAAATGGCAATAAGGCCGACAACGCGTTTTGATTGCTGCGAATCGCCTGTGCCGCCGCGCTTAACGCCGCATTCGCGCGCCACTGCTGGCTAAGCTCAATCGCGCAGCCACTTAATATGTGGTTTTTTTGGCTCGCTACCTGCAACAAGTCAGCAAAAGGCGTGCCGCTTTCCACGGCACTGAGCTGATTCGCATCGCCAAGCAGTAACAGCTGCGAATGCGGATCCAGCGCGCCAAAAAGCGCCTGCATCAGCGGCAAGGACAGCATGCTAGCCTCATCCACCAGCAAAATATCGACCGCAAGTGGCGCATCAATGCCTGCACTAAAGCGATCATTTTGCCGCTGAAAACCGAGCAAGCGATGCAGGGTGTAGCTAGGTAGCTGGCTTAGCGCCGCGAGCAGCTGCGGTTCCAAGGCATCGTCTTTATTCATTAGTGCTAACTGCGCCGCAAACGCTGCGCCAAGGCGCGCCGCGGCTTTGCCAGTCGGCGCGCTAAGCGCCACGATCGGGGCGCGGCCGAAACGCGCAATCCAAGCACGCGTGGCTTGCAGCACTATGCGCGCCGCAGCGGTAGTTTTGCCCGTTCCTGGGCCACCGGTGAGCAGGAAAAAATGCTTTTCGATCAGTGCATTAGCAGCAATATCCAACGGCGAATGCGATGCGCCCAATGCCTTGGAATCGCTGCCCGTGCGCATCTGTTTTGCCGTGTCGCCTTGCGGCGAGACTTGTGCTTCCGTGTCGCCTTGCGGCGAGACTTGTGCTTTGATCCGTGCTGCCAGCTGGGACTGTGCGTGCCAGAGGCGGCGCAAATAAACCCGACTGCCGCAAACGATTAGTGCGCGACCAAGGTGAGCGTGGGTATCCGCGTACTCTGCGTACGCCGTCATCGGGCAGCCGCGTAGGGCGGTCAGCCACGGCGTGAGTTCTGGCCAACGCAGCGATTCACTCAAGGGATCGAGCACACCGGCGGTGGCACCCGCGGCATCTTCTAGCTCAAAAAAACTATCGCCGTTTAACTCTGCGCGGATCGCAAGCGCTGCAGCCAAACCCGTTTCCAAGGGCGCACCTTGTCGCAGCAATAAATCACAGGCGGCGGCTTCCAGCGGCGCCAAGATTTGTCGCCATGCGCGCGGCAGCGTTTGCCGCACTGCAGAACTTAGTCGCGTTTCAGTATTTGACACATGGGCGCTCAAAGCAGTGGATATTGGCACGGAAGTCGCTGTGATTATCCGCAGGCGCGAAGTTAAGCGAAAGGCAGCGCAGTAATCCCCGAACGCCTTTCAACCCACGCAGGAAGCAAAATGCCCAGCTAGAGCCGGGCATTTTGCACTTAAAAATTTAGCGGAGTCCTTACTTATGCATGCTGATCATAAAATCCGCCAATTCATCGGCATGTTCTTCTTCCACCGCCAGTATCTTCTTGAGCAAGTGACTGGTTGTAGGATCGTCAAAACCTAGGTACCGAATAAATTCGCGGTAGCTATCAATCGCAATGCGCTCGGCGACGACATTTTCCTTAATCATTTCGGCCAAAGTTTCGCACTCGACATATTCAGCGTGGCTGCGTTTGCTCAGCTCATCAGGTGCAAAGTTGGGCTCGCCACCCAGCTGCACAATGCGCTTTGCCAGCGCATCGGCATGGCCCAGCTCTTCATTGGAATGCGCTAGAAACTCATCCGCAATGGCTTTGGAGTGTATTCCCGTCGCCATAAAGTGGTGCCGACGATAGCGCATGACGCACACCAGCTCGGTCGCAAGCGAGTCGTTTAATAGCTGGAGAACTTTGCTGCGATCCGCAGAATAGCCAGCGGTTACTGCACCTTGTTCAGCGTCTGTGCGGGCCTGCTTGCGCAGGGTTTTGACGTCGCTCAATTCCGACGCGCCAAGTGCTGCGCTGGCGGATGTTTTCTTTGTAGCGCTGCTCTTGCTCATAAATTACGACTCCAAAATTAGTTGCTCGCGCCACGCGGGTTTGTTGAACGCATGCGGCTTGATTTAGCGCACGGGGGATAAGGTTTTTAAGACATCGCGCGTCATAGACACGGTAAACAAATTGAGCCCCAGAAAATTGAGCCCTAAATTAGTTGAGCCCCGGGGCGTGCATCCAGGCCGCCCTAAATCTGGAGTGGATGCGATGGCGCCTCGGGGCTCGGCAAAAAACAGCTACTTGTTATTCGTGATAGGTAGCGCTGACGATTTCCGCATCACGGGTGGCGGTAATGGCGGCTTCATCGGCTGCCAATGTCGCGTTTATGGTGCTGCGACACGAATCTTCGCCGACGCCTTTAAGCGCATCACATTTTTCCTTTGCGATGTTGTAGCGGCCCTTGGCTTCAGTCATGGCGACATCGTATTTGGCTTTCGCGTCTACCATCATGGCGTCGGATTCAGCAGCTGTTAGTTTTTTTACGGCGTTGGCGTCGACTACCATCAAATCTTCCTGTGCGTCGGCAACTTTAACGTCAGCCTGGGCGCGATCTTCGGTCGCATCTTGGCGCGCTTCTTGGTTTTGTTCAACGGCGGTTTCTCTTGCTTGGGAAACATCTTTTGCGGTTTCTGATGGGGTTTCTTGGCAGGCTGTCAACGCAAAAGCAGAAATGGCAGCGAATAATATTGGGCGGTAAGTCATGGGAATAATCCTTAAAACGGAGGGGTGAAATAGGTGTTTGGTGCGCTACGACGATTACTTCTTATCGATGTGCTGATCAGCTTCTTTTTGAATAATTTCACCGGCGCGTTCAGTGTCTTTGCCGACGCCTTTGACGGTATTGCAGGCGGCGATGCTGGCGATAAAAGCACCAACAAACAGACTGAGAATAATTTTTTGGCTTGCAGTTTTCATTTTGAATTCCGATGGATGATTTGAGGTAAATTTAGTGTGCGATCAGGGTTGCGTCGGTGCGGTATCGCACTTAAAGCACGCGGCGCCCTTGGATGACGCGCACCAATACAACAACAACGGCGACAACCAATAAAATGTGGATGAGTCCGCCCATGGTGTAGGACGTAACTAGTCCTAAAGCCCAGAGGATAAGTAACAGTACGGCGATGGTTTCAAGCATGATGGTGGCTCCCGTGGATGTGATCGCTATGGCTTAGCGTGGGATCATCATGGCCGCAAATTTCGACGGCTTCGGTGCGGTAACGCGCTTAAGGTATGGTTTTTTTGGCTGCGCAGAAATACTTTGATCGGCCTTAAAACTCGTCTTTGCGAGTTTTCAGCCACAAAGCGGCTGCCCCGAGACCATGAACCTCGTCTTTGCGAGCGCAGCGAAGCAATCTCGTCTTTTAGTCGTGCCGCGTTGAGATTGCTTCACTGCGTTCGCAATGACAAATCGCCTTAGGATGGCGAACTTGCTCAACCACCACGCCGCCCCTGACTACCCACATCCGTTAGTAACCTAGCAATTTCTTTTTTCACCACACCGTAGCATTCGCACACGCGCTGCTCTAAGCCATCGCGTTGCAGCACCGCAATATGCCCGCGCCGATAGCGAATAATTCCTGCTGTTTGCAAACGCCCGGCGGCTTCGGTAATGCCTTCACGACGCACGCCGAGCATGTTGGCGATCAGTTCTTGCGTGATCACCAGTTCGGTCAACGGCAGCTGTGCGCCGTAACTGGACTTGCTCGCGCTTTCGTTTGGCACCAAACGATCCAAAGTCAACAATAACCAGCGACACAGCTGTTGTTCAACGACATGGTGGCGATTACACACCGCCGTCTGCGACATTTGCGTCATCAGCGCTTGCGTGTAGCGCAGCAGTAATTTTTGCAGCGCGCCACCGTGCTCAAATTCTTCCTTTAAGCGACGGCGCTCCAGGCGATAGGCCTGCCCAGCCGTTTGCACCACGGCCGAGCTGGTGGTGGTATTGCCGCCCATAAACAAACTTACGCCGACCATGCCTTCATTACCGACGCCTGCGGACTCAGCAGAGGCGCCGGATTCAATGACATAGTGCAGTGAAATAATTGAGGTAGTCGGGAAATACGCATGGCTGAGCTGTTCGCCGGGTTCGTACAGCATTTTACCGACGGGAAGGGTGACTTGCTCCAAGGCTGGCAACAGCTGCTCAAGTTCAGCAGTGGGCAAGGCCGCAAGTAGGTGGTTTTCAGTGGCTGAGCTAGTTAATCGCATGGCGCGTCCTGCTCCTAGTGCTGCGCATTGGCAGTGATCTCGACACCAATGCCGCGATAACCGACATAGCGGCAGCTGCCATCGAACATGGGTTCGCCACTGACGCGAAATTGTTGCTGCGAACCATCGGCATTGACGCGACTAAAGATGAAATCCAAAAACGGCGCACGTGCCTGCACGCGTTCGCGCAGTACTTCACGCTCGGCTTCATTCCAGCCCGAGGCATTGCTGTCCGCGCTTGGCGTGTCTAATCCCACGCCGTTTTCACCCAGGCCGCCGACTTGTATACCCAGCATCTCCAACGCCGGGCCGGACACTTTGGTGTAATTGCCGGCATCATCTTGCTCCCAATACCAATCTGAGGCGAGCTCGGTCAGGCTGCGGTAGCGCGCTTCGCTTTCGCGTAATTCAGCCGTGCGTTCAGCGACAGTTTTTTCCAGCTCTAAAGCATAGCGCTCCAGCTTTCGATACAGCAGGCGCACTTCCAACATATTGTGGATGCGGGTTTTAACTTCAATCAAATCAAAGGGTTTGCTAATGAAGTCCTTCGCGCCAGATTGCAATGCTTGCAGCTTGTGGCCAGGTTGCGCGGTTAGCACAATTACCGGCACATATGGGTCACTGACGTTGGTTTTTAGCCCTGCCAGCACCTGGAAGCCATCCATAACCGGCATTTGCAGATCTAATAAAATCAAATCAAAAGGATTTTTGCGGTGCAGCGCGCACACCTCCACTGGGTTCATAGTGCTGTGTACTTCGGTGTAGCCGGCGCTGCTCAGCAGGCTTTCCAGGAGCAAAACATTGGCTTCCTGATCGTCAACGATCAAGATGCGCGCCGCTAAAATTTCGGTGTTGCTAATCATGGTGCTTCCTTGTTTGTTTGTTGCGCAAAGGCCAGTGCGGCGTCTAGCGTTTGCATAAAATCGCGCACGCGGATTGGCTTGGTTAAGTAGTGGAAAAATCCCAGCCGCAAGCCTTGTTCGATATCGCTGGCCATCGCGTTGGCGCTGAGCGCTATCACTGGAATATGTTTGGTGTTTTGATCGATGCGCAGTATTTGCAGCGCCTGAATGCCGCTGATTCCGGGCAAATTGATGTCCATCAAAATCACGTCAGGCTGTAAATTGCGGGCAAATTCGATGCCCACGCTGCCATCGGTGGCGCTGATCAAACGTATATCATTGCGCATCGCAACCAATTGCTCGACCAGCTCTAGATTCGCTGGATTGTCTTCGACGTAAAGCAGCGTGCGCAGTGGCACAGCACTGTTTCGATCGGTATCTGATTGGCGATCTGTAGCTGAGTTGCATGCCAGCTCTTGCGGCAACTCTGATTGATGCGTCGCAAATTGTGGCGCGCTGGTCACGCGCAATTCAATCCAAAATAAGGTGCCGACATCCACATTGCTTTCCACGCCGATGCTGCCGCCCATCAATTCCACCAACCGTTTGGTAACCACCAAGCCGATGCCCGTGCCTTCTTCAACGCCAGTTTCTTTGCCTAAGCGATTGAACGGTTGAAATAGATGCGCCATTTGCTCTGGCGCCATGCCCGCGCCGGTATCGCGCACGCCTATGCGCAAGGTATCGGCACTGCTCAAAGTGCATTCAATCACCACCGAGCCATTTGGGCGGTTGTACTTGATCGCGTTTAGCAGCAAATTCAGTAACACCTGTTTAAAGCGCGTACGGTCAGCACTGACAAAACTGCCACGCTCCAAGCGCGGGAAGTGCAGGCTGATACCGCGTTTTTGCGCCTGCGGCTCAATCATCGCCCGGCATTCAAGCAATAAGTCGGCAAGCCCAACGGGCTCGCGCGAAAGCATCACTTTGCCTGATTCGATCATCGATAAATCCAATACCTCATTGATCAATTCCAGCAAATACCAGCCCGCTTTTAGTATCTGATCAACATTGCGTTTTTGCAGCGGCGTGGGCGGCGGTAGGCCGATTTCTAGCATTTGTGCAAAGCCCAAAATCGCGTTTAGTGGCGTGCGCAATTCGTGGCTCATGCTAGATAAAAATGCTGACTTTGCTTGGCTGGCTTTTTCCGCAACCTGACTTGCCTTTTCAGCAGCGTGGCTGGCTTTTTCTGCGACTTGCGTGGCCTTTTCGGCAACTTGACTGGCGAGTTCGGCATCGCGGCTCGCGCCTTCTGCAAGCGCAGTAGCGCGTTCCAACGAGGCGTTTTTTTCCTGTAGCACCTGATCCAATTTCGCCTGGTATTCTTGAACATTCGCCTCCGTCGCCCGGCGCGCGGAAATATCGTTCAACACCAAACGCAGCTGGATGCTTTGATCCGCCAGGGTTTCCACACTACCCGCCACCAGCGCCCAGAAAGGTTCCAGATTGGCTTTGTGCATGCATAGATCAAAGCTCACCGGCAGGCCATCTTCAAGCAAGCGCTTGCGTTGCAAATAGAAAACATCTTGATCGCTTTCGCAGATATAGCGGCTGATCGGCTTGCCGATCAAATCGCGCCGTGATGCCCCAAGCAAAACTGCCGCAGTCAAGTTGGCTTCCACAATCAGGCCAGCCGCATTCAAGGTGCAATAGCCCACCGGCGCCAAGTCATATAGATCGAAATAGCGTGCTCGGGCACTGTCCAGTTCGAGCTGCGTGCGGCGCAATTCGTCGTTTTGCATCTGCAGCTCGTGGAGTTTTTGCCGCATTGCTTCCGTAGAAACTGGCGGTGCCATTTCTACGTTTGGGCTTTGCAGTATCACTTTGGCGTCAGTCGTTACCAGCAATTTTTGGACTTGCCCGTTGCGGGTCGTGTCATTGGGCATTATGTTTTCCTAGAAGCTGCATCATTGTGCGCGCTCTGGGTAAGTTCCGTGCGTTAGCGAACCCTCCCTTGGGCTGTTGCACTAAACTTAGCCTAACGTTTTCAGGAACTCGCCATGCCAGCTACCCGCACCGAATCCGACAGTTTTGGCGCTTTCGAAGTGCCGTTCAATGCGCTGTGGGGCGCTGCAACCGCGCGCAGCCTGCATTTTTTTGCGATTGGCGAGGCGCGCATGCCGCTCGCCGTGATCCACGCCTTGGCTTGGATTAAATGGGCGGCAGCGCACGTGAATCGCGATCTGGGATTATTGGAGGCAAGTAAGGCGCAGGCCATTATTGACGCCGCGCAGCAGGTGGCAATCGGCGTGTTTGACGCAGAATTTCCGCTCTCGGTATTCCAAACCGGTTCGGGCACGCAAAGCAATATGAATGTCAATGAGGTGATCGCCAATCTTTCGGCGAACTCGACCGCGACGCAGCGGAAAATTCACCCGAATGACGACGTCAATTTAGGGCAGTCCTCAAACGACGTGTTCCCGACCGCGATGCATATCGCCATTGCCATCGCAAGCAAGCAAAGCTTGCTGCCAGCGCTTCACGATCTAATCGCGATGCTGCAGGCAAAAGCGCAAAAATTCAGTCGCGTCATAAAAATCGGCCGCACGCATTTGCAAGACGCCACGCCAATAACGCTGGGCCAGGAATTTGGCGGCTATGCGGCCCAGCTGGAACTGTGCGAAAACGCGATCACACATGCCCTGATCGCGGTGCATAGCCTCGCCATTGGCGGCACCGCTGTCGGTACCGGCTTAAACACACATCCGAAATTTGGCGCACGCGTGACTGCACTTTTAGCGGGAAAACTGGATTTGCCGCTGCGCCAAGCAGGCAATCTTTTCGCCGCCATGGCCGGGCACGAGGCCATCGTTGGCCTGCACGCCAGCTTAAAAATGTTGGCGATTGCATTGACCAAAATCGCGAACGACATTCGCCTAATGGGCAGCGGCCCGCGCGCCGGTTTAGGCGAGCTGCAGTTGCCGGAAAACGAGCCGGGCAGCTCGATAATGCCAGGCAAGGTCAACCCCACCCAAATTGAGGCGCTGACGATGGTGTGCGCGCAGGTATTCGGCCATGATGCTGCCGTGGGCTTTGCCGCCAGCCAAGGGCAGTTCGAACTCAACGTTTACAAGCCGCTGATCGTGATGAACGTGTTGGACAGCACCCGTCTGCTGAGCGATGCGATGCGCAGTTTTACTCAACACTGCCTTGCCGGGATTGAGGTCAATGAGGCCCGGGTTGCGGCGCTACTGCAAAGCTCACTGATGTTAGTGACCGCACTTGCGCCGCATATCGGCTACGCACGCGCCGCGAAAATTGCCAAGCACGCGCATGTGCACGGCATGAGCTTACGCGAGGCGGCGCTGGCGCTGACTGAGGTCAACGCCGAGCAATTTGATTTGTGGGTAGATGTAGCCCAGATGTTGGGCGACGACGCCACTTACAGCCCGTAATTTGCCCAAGCTCGCCCCGGCACTTTTGTCCGGCGCATGCATGCGGTGAATAGCCGTGTGCTGGTTTATACCGATGACCCAGCACGCGCGCAGCATTACCGAAATCTGGGCTTTGATGATGTTTTTACCGATTGGGTAGAGCGCTGGGCTCCGGGCTCACCAGCCGTACTCTCTCAGCAATTTCATCCAGCACCTGTTCGCGCTGCAAATCCCATTCGCGCGCGCTGATCCGCAGCAAATTCCAACCTCTAGTGTGTAATACGTTTGGGATATGCACCACGCGCTCGAATACTTCCGCTGGATCCGGCTCGTAGTCAATCAAAATACCCAGCGCATACCGCGTAGGGTCGTTTGGATCAAGCACGGCAATGGGCACACGAAAATCCGAGGTTCCGACTGCCAACTCGGTTTTGATGCCGCGTTCCTCCAAGGCGAGAACCAACTGGGTCGCAATTGAAACGATGCCACCGCCAGCGCGTCCTAACGGTTGTGCCCGTGATGAATGCTTTTCCGCCGAAATGGTCGGGCCGGAATTAAATAGTCGCAGCGATTGCTCTGCTTGATTGCGTTGGCCGGCGGCTAGCTCATGCGCGAACAACAGAAATCCTTTAAATAATCTTGGCCCTTCATGCTTGCTTTGTGCCACGGAAAGCATGTGCGGCGTAAACGAGGCGATGATGTGAATGGCTTGCTTTGCGCGCGAAATAGCGACATTGAGCCGACGTTCACCGCCACGCTGGCCGAGCGGACCAAAGCGCGCGGGTACGTACATGTCGATCTTTCCGTCGCGACGTTTACGCTGTACCGGCGCATGCCCGAGCGAGAAAATAATGACGTCGCGCTCGTCACCTTGCACGCTTTCAATGTTTTTGACAAACGGCCGCTCATCCACGCGCGGGTTGGTGGCGGCATTTGCCCACAGTTCGGCAAAATTTGCATCACTGGCGATACGGCGATCAATTTCATCCAAAATAATTCGGCGTTGCACAAGGTTGAACGTCACGATGCCAATCGATTGGGGCTGTGGCAGGCGCAAAATTTGCACCGCCGTATCTATCACAACACGCGCTTCGGCTAAATTCCCACCCGCGTCATAAACGCCGTCCGGAACATTTGTCCAATAAATGGCAGCTTTAGCCAATCGGCTTTGCGGTGCCGGAATCGTCTTCAAACTACCTTGATAGATCGCGTGGTTTGAGAACGCGATTAATTCTTCTTGTTGGCAGCGATAGTGCCAAGCCAAACGCTGATGTGGCACGCGTTGGCGTGCTAATACCAGTAGTGATTCCGCATCAAAAACATCCTTGGCCTGCTGCACCGATTCGCTCAACTCATCATTCGTATCCTCAGCACTTTTGAAGAAGTTGCTGGGCGGCATCTGCCGATCATCACCGGCGATCAGTGCGCGCTTGCCACGAATCAGCACCGGAAAGCCGTTTTCCACGGTGCATTGTGATGCCTCGTCAAATACGACTAAATCAAAGACTGCTTGGCGTGGAAATAGCACCGCCGCGGTTTCCGGCGACAACAGCCATACCGGCAGCACGTCCATCAAACCCTCATTCCAAAACTTTCGCACAAACGCACGCAGTGGCATGACATTGCGCTGCTTGCTTGCCTCGCGCTGAATCGCCTCACGCCTAGCTTGGCTGATATTTCGTCGCGCACCTTTGGCAGGCTGCGGCGCCTGTAAAATGTCGGCTTGATCCTGCGTGATTTTGATTTGTGCGGCGGTATCGCTGCGCATTTCATGCGCCATTTTTGGCAAGCGCTGCTCCATTTGCTGCACGCTCGATCGGCTTATTTGAGTGAGCTTGGTAATGTCCGGGTAGCGCTGTTCTAGCACTTGCAATCCCACACGTGACCACAACCAGCGCAGCGCATCTGAAAGCTGGGCTGCGCTAGCAATATTTTGGTCAGCCAAAAATGCTAAGGCTTGTGCACGCGCCAACGGCTCAATCTGGCCTAGTTGCGCTAGATTGCGATCTAACGCCGCAATACGTGAGGCATCCCGACGCCATGTTTCTAACAGTAATGCAATCCAATTAGAGCTTGCGTTTGTATTAATAAACGCAAGCTCGGTGGCAATGCGCTGCGCTGCTTGCAAGCGCGCACGTTGCGCTTGCTCAATGGCGACCAAGGCATCGCAACGCCGATCAAATTTGCCAAGTTCAGCCGCAACATTGCCGGGCCAGCACGCCAACTGTTCTAACTTGGCGCGCGCGGCAACCAGTGCATCGGTTTCCTTCTGCAGGCGCGTTGCTAAGGCATGCTCCTCAAGCATTTCTGGGGCTTTTTGTTGCCAATCCCGTAACGTGGCTTCGTCCAATAATTCCGGCCACATCTGAAGTGCCTGCAGCGCACCGCGTTGACTTGCAAGCTGATGCGCCGAGTGCCCCAACGCGGCAGCGTCCTCTACCCACTTTGTTGCCAACGCAGTTTTTGTGCTGCGCGTGGTAACGCCAAGCTGGTTCCAAAGGCTCGTTAGCGATGACCAGCACAGGCTGACATCGCTACGCGCTTGCACTGCGCTTATCAGCGCGCCGTCGATTTTTTCGTGCTGAACTTCGGGCCAAACGGTGATCAGATGGCTACGCACAACTTTGCGAGCGCGATACCAAGCCGGTTGCAACCAGCGCAACATTGAGTGCGCATGCGCGGTTATGACCGCCATGGCTTCCCGTAGCGCCGGACTGAGCGCGCATTGAACCGGCTCTGGATATTGCAACAGTGCGCTTGCATGTTCGCGCCAAAGTTCTGCTAGCTTAGGTAGCGCTGCGAGCACCTCCGGCCTAGCAGCGCCAGCATGTAAAAGCTGGGCGAAAAGTTGCGCCTGCGATTGTTCCTGCAATGGCACTTGCAAGCTGGCGATTAAGCGCCAAGCGGGGGTGGCATTGCTGCGGCGAAGCTGCGCTTCGGGCGCATAGAGTTGCTGACAAAATACTTCGGCGGCCATGGCGCTGTCACGTGCGCTGCGCCCCTGCTGGCTAGCGGCAAGTGTGGCCGCTAACGCATGGATGTGAACTAGGATTTCTGGCCTGTTCGGTAACTCTTTATTCGGCAATCCGGCGGCGGCAAGCAAGGTTTCCACTTCAAACGCAGCCATGCGCCAACGCTCAATGTCGTCAAAGAATGTGCGCGCCTTAATGGCATCAAATGCAGCGAAACTGCGCCGCGTATTTTCCAAAGTACTGGAATGCCAGAATGATCCAAAACGCACGATATCGGCATAAGAAAACAGCTCCTCCGCGCACTCGGCAATGGCTTCAATCTGGGCAAAAGAAACTAAGCTCCAAACGCTTAACGCCTCGGGAGATAAAATCTGAAGATACTTGCTCAGATGCTGCACCGTGTGTGCTGCCTCTTGTGCGGCAGCAATGATGTGTAGTTTGTCTAAACTAATGGCATCACCGGCGTGCGCCAAAAGTTCAGTTGCACTCAAATGCGCGCGCTTTGCAAACTCGGCACTTAACTCCTGATAGCTGCTGTAGCACTTCTTTGCCAATCGGCTTGCGTCATTTGGCGCAAGCTCACTAACCTCAACAAAGCGCTTTTGGATTTGCTGAAACAGCGGCTTGCGATCATCATAAATATCGTGCACGACCGCCAATAAATGGCGCAATCCAACCGCTTCTAAGCGTTGCGCGACGACATCCAACGCGGCGCGCTTTTCGCACACCACCGCCACACGCTGCCCGCGCGCCAAGGCATCCGCAATGACATTGACAATGACTTGGCTTTTGCCAGTTCCTGGTGGGCCATCAAGCACCAGCGCAGGGGTGTGGCGCACCGCGTCGAGTACCTTTTGCTGTACCGGATCCGCGTAAGAAACCAACTGCAGCGGCATTGTAGGTTCAGGCACGGCAGGGTGCGGCTGGGCCCGCGTAACTTGTAGCGCGCTGGGTAGCAATTGCATCGCACTCGCAAACATCTCGGTTTTATTAGCGCCCTGGGCCAGCTCACTCAACAGTTCATCGTAGTCTTGCAATAGGTCGGAATTTGATTGCGGAAATAGCCCTAAGACTGCGCAATTCTCCAACTCCAAGCGATCATCTCGCCATTCGCTCAATTCCACTCGACGATCCGTAAACGCCTTCAATGCGTCTTTATTGCCAATCAAATTCAGACCGAGGTCGCGTAGCTTTGCTAATACCGCATCGCTACCTTCAACCGCCAACGCGTCCAGCGCTTCGAGCGTCTCGTCCGATTGCCGGAGGTTTTTGCGTTGGAAAATCAATCGAATCGCTGACTGGTTAATGATGGTTGCGGCGTCTGTGGGGACGTGCAGAAAAAGCGCGCCTTGGCGGCGCGGATCACTTTCGATGCGTACCGGCTGCAACAGCACCGGTGCACGAAACAAATAGCCACCGGCAATACCCGTTACGAATGGATAGCCAAGGTAGAGATCATCCGCGCCGGTTTCTTCAAAACGCAATGCGCGTTCGCGTTCAAGCGTCACCAGTTGCCCGGCGTAGCGCTTCGCTGCATCAAGTTGGTCAACGTCTGCGGCATCTAAAACACGCGCGCGCTTACCTGATTGAATCAGCGCCAATACCCGTTCGGATAATCCAACGGAAATCTGCTCCAGCGCATGCACGTCGACACTGCGGCCAGCTCGGATCTGATTGAGCCGTATCGCAGGGCTCCGGCCATCCCCAGAAACCAGCTTGTCACGCAGGCGCATTAATGCACGGTGCAGTGCCGCGTCATCCGCGGGCAGCGCTTTGGCAGATGCCGCCAAATCTATTGCTGCTGGTGCATTTAAGCTTTGCAATATATGCAGCTGACTCAAATCTTTGCCAAATTCTGGCAGCACTAAAACCTGGCAGGACGCAGCGGCTTTGTTGAGCTGCGCAATCGCCTCCGGCGTACTGGTTTGCAAACCCATAATGCTGAGCAAACGACGCATAGAAATTTGCGTGCTGGCGCGCTTGGCGGCACTGCTGAAAAGCGTGTGCAGCGCCTCGTGCACATCACCACTGCGTGCAGGCATAGGAATGCTGCGCCCAGGGCGATCTTGTACGGTACTGATATCAACGGAAAAATGCACCAGCAGCTGGGTCAATAGCGCGGTAAAAAGTTTGTGGCAGCCGATTGCTTTGCCGATCGCCAAAAGCATATCGATTTCAATCAGATTGCACTCGCCATCGATAGCGAGCATATGGCTCAACAGCGCAAATAGTGCGCGCTGCGTGCCTGGGCCGGCGGCATAGACTAAAGGTGCTAATCGCTGGAACTCGATCAGTGCTTGCGCGTGATCTAAGCGTTCACGCCAATCGGCAACTAAAGGCGAAAATACGCGCTCAATCACCTGCATTTCTAGCTCATGAAATTCGCCATCTGCGTTCGCCATCAGCACGCAGGCGGCAAGCGCACATTCGTGCACATCCATCAGTGGCTCGTCCAAGGCGCTTGGCACCCCCAACTGGAGCGCATCCCGGCCAAGTACACGCAACAACAGCTGATCGATGTCCGCCAATGTCCTAGTCGCACTGCCCATGCCGGTCAGTTCATGGTAGCGATCCGTCTCGGAAAATAGCCAAAGCGCCCAGGCCCGAAGGCTGTGTTCGGGGTGTGAATCACCGCCGACTTGCTCGCCTGCAGCCAATAAGCCTTCCATCAACATTCGGCTTTGTTCGATGTAAGCCTGCGTGTCCCAGGTCAGTGTTTCCGCAGCCAAACCGGTGACCACCACCATTTCCAAACGCAGCGCTGCCTCCAAACTGCCGCAGGCTAAAAGACCAACGCGATCTGCGGTAATTTCTTGCGCCATAGATAGCCGCTGTGCAGCAAGCACTGCAACAGCTGAGCCGCCATGGTGCAATAGTTCCGCTGAGGCAATACTTTCTGCGCGAAGTGGATTGTGCGCGCCATGCGCAAGATAATGGCCAAACTCGTGGCCGATGAGTGCCGCATTCGCGTTGGCATCCAACAACGCCAGTAAACGTCCACGTACTTCGAGTAACACCGGCGAAGGCACCAGGTGCATGGCCGCATTTTCGGCACCAGCGGCTTGATAAATTTCAATCGGCTCATTGATTTCAAACTGCGCAGCGATGGCGCGCGCGGATTGATACAGCGAAGGTGCCATACCTTCTGAGAGCAACAGACTTCGCGCGATCAAGGCGCGCCGCACGCGCGTTGCATCTTCAGCGGTCGGTGCTTGCGGCGTCTTTAAGCGCACCAAGCCCCGCAACGCCTGGGCATACTGGGACTCGCCGATAAAACGCGCGCTTTCAATATCAAATCGATCTGACCGCATTGATCGCCTCCATCGCCACTAGAAAGTCAGTGTACTAGAACGATTGCTTGCGCTTATTGGATAGATATTCGATTTGAGAACAATCTCAATGGGCCAAAGTCAAACCTACGGTGCGTCAACGAACTTAACTTTGGCACAGCAACTGCCACTCTCGCTTAACAATCACAGCAAAAGCAGGCAAACCCATGAGCTACGTCAGCACATCAGATCACACACAACTCTATTGCAAAGACTGGCGAGCTGAGAGCGCAAACCCCGCGCAACGCACGGTGGTGCTGCTGGCCGGCTGGCCATTTTCCGCCGACAGTTGGGACGATGCGGCAATGGCTTTTGCCGAGGCTGGACACCGCGTAATCGCCTATGACCGTCGCGGCTTCGGGCGCTCCTCACAGCCTTTTGGCGGCTATGACTACGACACTTTGGCAGATGATCTAAATGCCGTCTTGAGCCATACCGATGCACGTAATGTTGTGTTGGTAGGCTTTTCCATGGGCGGCGGTGAAGTGGCGCGTTACTTGGCACGCTACCCAGAAAACGCCTGCATCAAAGCCGCCTTTGTTGCCTCGGTCGCACCGTTCAAGGTCGTGGTGGCTGCGGATTCATCCGGCGAATCCGCCGCGGCCTATGAAAAAACCAAGCAGGCGATACTGGCGGATCGCGCGGCATTTTTTGTCGGATTTTTTGACAAGTTTTTCGGTGCCCCAGCCATCGCCCACCCGATCAGCGATGCGCAATTAGTCTGGGCGCGCTCGATCGCACTGCAAGCCTGCTTACCAGCGACTTTGGGCTGCTTACAGGCATTCTCCCACACCAATTTTGACGCTGATCTGGCCACGATCAAAGTACCGACCTTGGTTATCCACGGCAGCGAAGACAAAATCGTGCCAATCAGCGACGCCGGCCGCAAAAAAGCGCTCGCGATTCCATTTTCCAAGCTCATCGAATACCCAGGCGCGCCGCATGGCTTGTTCGCAACGCACAAAGTGCAGCTGATACACGACTTGCTGCACTTTATCGAAAGTTAACGTCCGCTGCGGTTTAGCGCTCAGGGGTCAGAGTACAAGTTCGACCCCTCACGCCAACCGAACCAAAACCGCATCCGCCTCAACAAACTCCCCCACCGCCGCCCGCAACTCAGCAATTTTCCCAGCACGTGGCGCTTTTAGACTCAGCTCCATCTTCATCGCTTCCATTACTAACAGCTCGGTGCCTTCATTGACCTCAGCACCCACTTCGGCCTTTACCGAAACAATGCGGCCGGGCATGGGCGCGCGCACGGCGTCGGCTTTGGCGGCAGCGGTTTTCTCGAAGGCGTAGGCGGGTTTGCGTTTCAGTAAATAGCGGCGGCTGCCGTCGTGTATTTCCAGCGCGTCGTCAAATTGCGCGATGCGGAAACGGGCGCTGCGGCCGTCGAGTTTTAGGCTTAAGCTACCCTGCTGCATGACCGCATCGGTGGCGGCCAAGGTGATTGCGCCTATGCCCAACTCGGCGCGTTTTGCGGTGCCGTGCGCGGCCACTTCCAGGCGTTCGCTGCGGTAGTCAAAGGCCAATACGCGCTTGCCAAAATGGCCGATGCGCCAGGAATCACTGAGCGCCCAGGGGCTGTGCGCGTCGCTGCCTTCCGCTACCGCGGGCTCCAATAAAGCGTAGCTTGCTGCCGCTGCCAACACGGCAGTCGGCAGCAAAATCGCTGGCCTATAAACCTGATCCAGTGCGCGATCTAGGTAGCCGGTGTCGATTTTGGCGTTAATAAAATCCGCGTGGCGAATCAGTACTTCTAAAAAATCGACATTGGATTTGATGCCGCCAATTTCGGTGTGCATGAGCGCGGTTTTTAGTGCGGCCACGGCTTGCGCGCGATCCGGGGCGTGCACAATTAGCTTGGCGATCATGGGGTCGTAAAACACGCTGACCACATCATTTTCCGCCACGCCCGAGTCAATACGCGCGCCGCTTTCTGGGAAACTCAAACGCGTTAGTTTGCCAGTGGCGGGTAAAAAACCGGACTCTGGATCTTCGGCATAAATGCGTACTTCAATCGCGTGCCCCTTACTAATGAGTTGTTCTTGTTGCCACGGCAGTGGCGTGCCGCTAGCAACGCGCAGCTGCCATTCCACCAAATCCAGCCCCAAACACGCTTCTGTGACTGGGTGTTCCACCTGCAGGCGGGTGTTGATTTCCATAAAGTAAAAACCGCCATCGGCACCGACAATGAACTCGACGGTACCTGCGCCCACGTAATCAATCGCGTGCCCGGCGAGCACGGCGGCTTGGCCCATGCTGGCGCGCAGCTCAGGCGTCATGATCGGTGAGGGGGATTCTTCGACAATCTTCTGGAAGCGCCGCTGCACCGAGCATTCGCGTTCATTCAAATGCAAGACATTGCCGTGCGTGTCGCCAAAAATTTGCAGCTCGATATGGCGCGGGGTTTCGATGTAGCGCTCCAGCAATACCCGATCCCGGCCGAAGGCATTTTTGGCTTCGCGCTGGCAGGATTCCAAATTCGCCATGAAATCTGCGGCATGGCGCACCACCCGCATGCCCTTGCCGCCGCCGCCGTGCGCGGCTTTGATCATCAACGGGAAGCCGACGCGTGCGGCTTCGGCCATCAAGACTGCCGGGTCTTGATCGCTGCCTTCATAGCCGGGCACCACCGGTACGCCTGCTGCGCGCATCAATTCCTTGGCACCGGCCTTGCTGCCCATTTTGCGCATGCTGGCCGAGCGGGGCCCGATAAACACCAAGCCAGCCTGTTCCACGGCATCAGCAAAATCCGCATTTTCACTTAAAAAGCCGAAACCTGGATGGATCGCCTGCGCGCCGTTGTCCAGCGCCGCTTGAATAATCCTATCCCCCAACAAATAGCTTTCTGCAGGCCGCGAGCCACCTATGTGGACAGCGACATCGCTGAGCTTGACGTGCTGCGCATTGGCGTCGGCATCGGAATAAACCGCAACCGCGCGCACGCCCAGCTTGCGGCAAGTGCGCACAATTCTGCAGGCGATTTCGCCACGATTGGCGATCAAGATCGTATGAAACATGGTTCGGCCACAGGGAAGATCAGAGGGTGCTGAGTCTGGCTGATCTTGTCGGCGTGGGCAAATTGGTTTAACGATTTGTTGCCCGCCTCACGACCTGCCCTCTAATGCTGGCGCAGACGCCGATATCACATTGCAAGATTCGCATCGTTGTTGATCACCAATGGCAACTGCGCCTAATTGATTCCATTCAAGCATTCGGCTTCGCCAATGAATATCGATTGTTTGCAAAAAATCTGCTCTAACCAATTTTGCCCGGTTCAATAGTGTGGATTCGTTTTCGGCACGAATCACAACACCTTCAATCCCCCCGCTGCGAAATCGACTTTCACTTGTGTCAACTAATGCTTGCAGGGCCGACAGATTGGTTCGTCCACCATGCAGTGTCGGCACAGTTTCAACACCACAGTTAGTTGCCCAGATATTTCGCCGAACGGTGCTCCAGAACGTTTGTTTTGAGCGATCATAAACATCAAAAAGCAACCACCAATCGGGCAGTGTCGAGTAGTTCAAAGAATGTCTTGCACCACACCATTCGCCGAAGGCAATAAGGTTTTCACTCAGTGCGTCGAAAAATACGTCTTCGTGCCGCTGCAGCCACTTTTCCAGGCGGACAAACTGCCCCTGATAGGGTGGCTGTAAATATTGACCGCGATTTTGTACGCGCAAGTTACCGTCTGGACCCACCGAGATGCCAAGATTTGCGCCGTCTAGCTTTTCCTCAACAATGACATCGTGCGACAGCAATACGTCACGTTCGATTTTCGAAAGCACCTTGTCATTGCGTGGCGCAATACTGCCGAGCCATGCCAAGTGTGGTGTATGGGGAAAGCGCAGAAACGCGTTCATTTTTTCTTCTTGTCGCGCCATATTTTACGCAGCCAATCGTCCAACAGCTGCTGTACTTTTACTCCGTGCTTTAACAAAGCTTCTTCGCAATCATACCAATCGGTGTCACCGGCGTTTACTAACCGTGCGTCATCCCCGAGTTGTGTAGCGGCCAATACTGCCGCAACCATTTTTCGGTCATCAGTATCCGTCACACAGAGTGACAGACCGGGCGGAAGCAGCGCAAGATCATGCTCATCTAGTTCAAGCTCGACCCACGTCACTCGTTCTTGATCTATTTTTCTACGAATCACCTGAAAGCTATAATCTTGCTCCGATAGTTTGGTAGTGCGACGTTTGCCCCTGTACTCTTTTTCGATCAACCCTTGATAGTCGATAATTATTGCCTCGGGAGACAACTCAAATTCAATCAACCATTCAAGCACTTTTTGCTGAGAATCCAGTGGTACATGCGTCTCAATTGGCATGATCGAGGAAGATGCATCCGCTGCCATCGCGACTACAAGAACATTCGTGTCCAAAACACAACTAACCCGCATTCGCTAACTTCCTCATACGCGCCAATCGCGCCAGCGCTTGCTCACGCGCTTCACCGAGGCTGTCACCAAAGAATTTATCCGGCCAATTTTTTACTGAGCCAAATTCGTCCAACTCCAATGTCGTTAAACGTGCGTCAGCTTTTGCCCGCTTTACGAAATACATCTGGCAATCAGCTACTTTCGCCTTGCCTGTTGCAATTAACGTTTGCATCCGCCTGAAAATGTGCTCGGAATGCGTTTCCACGATGAATTGAATGCCACGTTCTTTGGCCACTTTCACAAATAGTTCTGCCAACACCGATTGAGCGAGCGGATGCAAATGAATCTCAGGCTCCTCTAATAAAACAGTGCTGCCACGCTTGGCGAAATAGGCGAGCGTCAGCACCGGCAAAACCTGCGATACGCCGATACCCACATCGCGCAAATTTGCGGCAATACCGTCTTTGTGCACAATCAACTCGTACCGAGATGAGTAGCCCAGTTGCTTAAGCTCAATTTTTTCGGCCACACCCATACGATTGAGCCAAGTCGATACTTCTTTGAGCAAGTCGTTGGAGTCTTCTTTAGCGCCCCCAGACAATACGCTTTGCATGTCTTGGGTGGTTTCACCTTTGGCATACACGCTTGCCAGCAAGGCATTCATTACCCCGCTACCATCAGCACCTAAGAGCCCCGGCCTTGACCTATTCCACGCATAATCACGCTCAGGCTTCTTGCGAAGTGGCCCCAGATAAGCGATTGCTTCTAATTCGCGCCTCAGCACTAAGCTCAGGTCCTGGGCAACGGCGGCAGCGTCCGGCCCAAGCTTTTGCAACGCTTCAGCAGAAAGCGCGATCGAACGTTCTGGTGCGAAACTGCGTGACTGTCCAATCGAAGGCTCATCATCAATAAAGAGTCTGTACGCACCTTTTTCCCCGCGCTCCAACCGAAACGCTCCATCCTTTCCTCGCATAGCTAATGTCTGGACGATCGGTGCACCCACCGAGGTCTTGCGGTAGGCAAGCTCTAAATCCACAAATTGGTTGTAGACAATTTTCATTAGCCCTGAATCACGTTTGCTGGTTTCGTGATACTTGATACTCAGCGCGATTCCGAATTCGCGTGGCGATACATTCCGCGTCAGCACATCGTCAAAACTACCGAAGTTAAAATAATCATTGACCTCGTCCCCACCCAGATTCAAATGGATCGTTCGATCCGGTGATGCCGCTGTTTGTTTTAGCAACAACAAGCTCTGCAGGAGTGTTGATTTCCCGGACGAGTTTGCCCCCAGAATCATGGTGACTGGGGCCAGATGAATATCAGGGCAGTTACGCCAAGTTTTAAAATTTGTCAGCGTTAATTTAGTAAACATTTTGCTTTCCGAAAATCTACGTGCTTGCGGCAGGTACGCACAATTCTGCAGGCGATTTCGCCGCGATTGGCGATCAAGATCGTATGAAACATGGCGTGTTCGCAAGGAAGATCAGTGGGGTGCTGAGTCTGGCTGATCTTGTCGGCGTGGGCAAATACAGGCGGGTATTACTCCAGCCAGGGATTGAGCACTGACACACCTAAACCTTCAAAATCTTTGACGTTGCGGGTCACGATCGTCAGCCGATGCACCAAGGCGGTAGCGGCAAGTAGGCTATCAATGACTGGCAATGGTTTTCCAGCCGCTGCCCATAAGCGCCCCCACTGATCGGCAACGGCTTGGTCGACAGCTAAAAGCCGATTTTGATAAAAGGCCGGTAGCTCAAGTTCTAACCAATCCATAAGGCTGGCGCGCAGGCTGGCATCCTTCGCACTCTCAGCGCCTTTACGGATTTCAGCCAGGCTTAAAACACTCAGATACGTCGCACGCGATGGGCGCTGACTAAACCACTGCGCCACGATAGGGTTAGGTGTGCGCCGGCGCAATTCTGATAGGCAGTTGGTATCGATTAAATAGCTCAAAATTCAATCGCTCGGGTTAACCCGTGATCGCGCTCAAATTCGATTTCATCCAAGCCAAAAAATGGCGAGCGCTGCATAAACGTGAGCAGGGACTCATCGTTATTCGATAATTGCTCAAATAATTCGTGCGAAATCACCATGGCAACGGCTTTGCCGTGCACCGTGATCTCCTGCGGCCCTTCGTGTTGCGCACGTTTAACCACGTCCGAGAACTGCGCTTTCGCGGTTTGAAGTTGCCATATGCCCATTGCGCACCCTTAATTCTGACTAGAATGGTCAGAAAATAACAGGGAATGGCGGTTTTGCCAATAAGGGAGTCTAGTCACTCTGATCTTTTCGGTGTGGGCAAATTGCTTTGCCTTACAGCTGCGATCCAGGTCGGGCGGTTTAAGCCCCAGCGGTCAATTTGAGCCCGATTAAGGCCACTATCAGCAGTATCAAAAAAGTAATGCGCAGCGGCGTGATCGGATCACCTAAAAACAGCATGCCAATCAGCGCCACGCCCAGGCCGCCAATGCCAGTCCAAACCGCGTAGGCCGTGCCGATGGGCAAAGTTTGCGCCGCACGCTCCAAGAGGCTGAAGCTGGACAGCACGCAAACATAAAACACCAGCGTCCAACCCAAATGCTTGTGGCCATCCATAGGCTTGATGGCGCTCGCAAAGCCAATTTCAAACAGGCCTGCGGCAATCAGATAAAACCAGGCCGCGTTCACAACGGCTCGGCCTTGCTAACCCCAGATGCTGTTTGCAGCGACACGTTGGCCGAACCGACCGGCTGCCAGCCGGGTGGGCGAAGCAAATAGCCCATCGCTGTGCGCCAGTTCGTTGCAATTTTCAAATCGGCGATTAGCCGAAAGAGCTCGCAAAAATGCACTTGCCAGGGATTGGCGGAATTTATCGGGGTCTTTAGCCCATAGGTGACCGGCACATTTTCGCGCTCGTAGGTGCCAAATAGTCGATCCCAAATCATGAGCACTGCGCCGTAGTTTTTATCTAAATATTGCGGCTGACTGCCATGATGCACCCGGTGGTTGCTGGGCGTGTTGAGCCAGCCATCAAGCCACTTTAGGCGGCCAATGGTTTCGGTATGCAGCCACTGTTGATAGGCGATGATTAAGCCCAGTGCGGCCGCCACCAGCAGCGGATCAAAGCCTAAAAACACGGCTGGCAGATAAAACCAAGGCGATAGAAACCCATCCACAAAGGACACGCGTAATCCGGTCGTTTGGTCGTATTGCGGTGAGCTGTGGTGCACCGAATGCGCAACCGCCCAGTAAACTCGAACGACGTGGCCGCAGCGGTGGTCAATGTAGTACAGAAAATCCACCAGCAGGATCGCCCCAATGGCGCTTAGCCAGGTGGTTTTGATTTCCCACGGCGCTAAGGTTGCGGCGCTAGAAAACAGCGCGGCAATGAAACTTATTGTAAGCCCACTTGCCAACACGGTAAAAATAAATGGGCTGGTAGACGCAACCATTTCCAGCAAACTAACGCGCGTCAGCTGCTTGGCGCGGTATCGGCGATACAGCTCGAATGGCAACAGTAAAAACAGCGTCAACCCCAGCCAAAGGCTCAAGTTGTTTTCGATCCAGCCTGGAATAGTAGAGTGCATCGCGGCTTCCCTTTGAATGAGTGAGCGCTCACTTTAAAAAAGAAAATCGACGCCGTCAATGTTAAGATGAGCGATCATTCAGTCTATGGAAACGCAATGCGTACCGCCGATCCGGAACTTCATCAACAGCGGCGTGGCGAAATACTGCGCGCGGCAGCAATATGCTTTGCCGCGAAAGGCATACACCAAGCCAGCATGGCCGACATCGCGAAAGCCGCGAAGGTCAGCATGGGCCTGCTGTACCGATACTTCCAGGACAAAGCGGAAATCGTGGTGAGTTTTGCCTCACTGGAGCGCGAGCTTGCACAGATAAGCATCCAGAAATTTGCCAACTCAAAGACGCCAATGCTGGCTCTGAATTTGCTGGTGACGGAGTTCATCGGCTATCAAACCCGGCCAGATGTTGCGCGCTTGAGCTGCGAAGTCATCGCCGAGGCCAGCCGCAACAAGGCGGTGTTAGCGGCGATCCAAAATGACGATCAACTGCTTAAAGCCGCGCTCATCGCCGCATTCACCAGCCAGCAATCCGCTGGCCGAATTGCGAATGAACACACACCACTAGCCCTTACAGAGTTATTGATGACTTTTTTTGATGGTTGCGTCGGGCGCAGCGTCTGTGACACTAAATTTGATGCGCAACAGACTTCCAGCGTCTTTACGCAAGTACTTGCGAAACTATTAACTTTGTAAAATGCCTTGCGTTTTTCGACTCGGCGCACGTTTGACCACATCGAAGACCTGCGCTTTTGCGATTTGAAGTTGCCATAGCCTCATTAGAAGCCCCCACTCATGCCCGCAGTGGCTTTGGCAACCGCAATACCCGAGTCCCAGTCAAACGATCCTGCAGCGCCACCCGGTCAATATCAAACAGTGCCCATAGCAAACCCAAAATGCCAAAGCCCAGCAACGTCGCCACGAAAAACCGCAGCAAAGCGGTGGCTAAATTCACTCGCTTACCGTCGACATCGGTCAGCAATATCCGCCATGCGAACATGCCGGCGGTTTGCCCGCTGCGCATCCAGCAATAGCAAAAATAACCGGCGAGTAACGCGACTAAATACAATTCAAACCACACCGTACCCGGCGCAATCGCCTTTTGTGTGAACAGCATCGCCAACGCGGTAGCTAAAAACAAAATAGCCGCCACAATCAAAGACTCATATACCAGCGCCATAATGCGCGGCCACACGCCAGCGAGCTCAAGCGCCACTTGTTTCCCGTGTCGCTCAGGCGAGACTTCATTTCCGTGTCGCTCAGGCGAGACTTCATTTCCGTTTCGCTCAGGCGAGACTTCATTTCCGTGTCGCTCACGCGAGACTTTTTTCCCGTGTCGCTCACGCGAGACTTCATTTTTAACCGTCAATGCCAAATCCCAAAAAAACCACGAATGCGGCGATGCTAGCAGCCGCGCCCGATGCCACGCCAGATCAAACTCAGATCGAACCCCGGGCCGCTGATTTGGCGCTGATTGACAGCTTTTTAGATCGCTACTGGGGTGAAACCGGTGCCAGCGCGAATACGCTAGCCAGCTATCGTTTGGATTTGATTATTTTTGCGCGCTGGCTGAGTGCCAATGCTTTGCCGAATTTAGCCGAGGTTTCACGTGCGCAGGTGCTGGATTTTTTGACGTTTCGCAGCTCTGGCGGCAAAAGTGCGCGTACCGGCGCGCGTACGCTGTCGACACTGAAGACGTTTTATGGGCAGCGGGTGGCCTACGCACAACAGGCGGAAAACCCCACCAGCCTAGTCAGCGGCCCAAAGTTGCCGCGTTCCTTACCGAAAGCGCTGAGTGAGCGTGAGATTGTCGATTTGATCGCGGCACCCGATATCAGCACGCCCGCCGGCTTGCGCGATAAAGCCATGATCGAGCTGATGTATGCCACTGGTTTGCGCGTGACCGAGCTGGTCACGCTGAAAGGCGAGCAGATTAATCTGCGCCAAGGGGTTTTGCGGGTGATGGGCAAAGGCTCGAAGGAGCGTTTGGTGCCGATGGGCGAACACGCAGTCGAATGGATTGAGCGCTATCTGGCTCAGGGTAGGGCGGAATTGGCACCGGCTACGAAGTCAGCGGCGCTGTTTGTCACCACACGCGGTGCGGCAATGACGCGTCAAGCGTTTTGGTATTTGCTCAAACGCTACGCCCTGCGCGCGGGTGTGCGCAGCTTGTCGCCGCATGGTTTGCGACATTCCTTTGCCACACATTTGCTGAATCACGGCGCTGATTTACGGGTCGTGCAGCTGCTGCTGGGTCATGTCGATTTATCCACCACACAAATCTACACCTACATCGCGCGTGAGAACTTGAAGAAGCTGCATGCAATTCATCATCCTCGGGGATAGCCCTCACTCCCCCGAATCCAGGCCCCGCAACCCGCGTAAATAAGCGTTTTTAGGTGCTGCCTTCACCGCACGTGGTTCGGTAACTAACATCTGCTCTGTCCGCGCCTGACTGCCTGCAATCAGCTCTTCAATCACGCTCGCCTCAGGTAAATTTTTCCAATATTTCTTGGGCATTTCCGACTGCATCGCTTTAATTTTTAGGCGCGCGGGGTTGAAGATGCTGCGGTAGTAGCTGCGCCATAGATCGTCGAGTACATCATCGCTGGGTGCGTGTTCGCGGGTGACGCCGGGGCTGAACTGCAACGCGCTGCCTTGCCAATGTGCGCATTCGCGTGGGGTCAGAATGGACCAGTTCATCGCGGCGAAACGGGCTTTAAAAAACGGTGCGGCTAGGCGCACGATGTGGTGTTCGGGTTCAAACCAGGCGATGAAACATTCGCGTGCATTTGGCGCGTTTTGCTCAGGCAAACCGTCGTCAACTCGGCGAAAGCGCACGAACGCGTGCATCTTGTGAATATCGCGGCCAACCGCTTTTGCCCAACGCCCAGCTTGCCTGACATCGCTATCGGTTGCCATCGCCAGTAAGGCGCGTTCGCCACCCTTCGTTTGTCGCCACAGCATCCGGTACAAAAGCGCCCAGCGGGTGCTGTCGCTGTGTGCGGCAACGCTGTGCGCTAGCTCCAAAAAGGCTTTGGAAATTACGACGTTTGCGTGGTTATTAGCAGGCTTATCGGCAGCAGCTATAGACTCAGCTTTCGTATTGGCAAACAGCGATGCCTGCTGCGCGCCTTCATTCCACGCGACATCTTCTGGGAGCACGCCAGCGTGCAAAAGTGCGCGTGCTTGCTGGCGCCAGCTGTCCCATAGGGTGGCGTGCGCGGTGCTTTGCGCGACGGTTACGACGTGCATTTACAGCTCACCGCTCAACGTTGCCTGCACATCTTGCGCAGTCGGCTTGGCTGCGCCAAAAAAGTCTAAAGCGAGCTGCGTAGGCGCGACAAAACGTGCGCGCAGTTGTTCGCTATCTAGGCTATTTTGCGGGTGATGATCGGCGGTGATAATAAACGGCAGCAGCTTTTTCATGGCTAAGCGCAGCCGCACTAAGTCTGCCAAACGCAGGCGTGCAAAGCGGCGGGCACTAATAATGCGATCCACACTGCGCACGCCGACGCCGGGAATGCGCAGCAATTGCTCGCGCGCGGCGCGGTTGATATCAATCGGAAAACTCGCGCGATTTTGCAACGCCCAGCCGAGTTTTGGATCCACCTCTAAATCTAAATTCGGCGCGTGCGCGGAGGTGATTTCTTCGACTTTGAACTCGTAAAAACGCAACAACCAATCGGCCTGATACAAACGATGTTCGCGCAGCAGCGGCGGGGCTTGTGGCGGCAATAGGATGGACGGCTGTGCGGTCGGGCTAAAGCCGGAGTAGTACACGCGCCGTAGTTTGTAATCGTGATACAGCGAATCGGCGCGCTGTAAAATCACCGCGTCGGTCGATGCGTCGGCACCAATAATCATCTGCGTGCTTTGGCTGCGCGCAAAGGGCTCGGCTTTAGCTGGTGTTGATTTGACTGGCCCGGATTTAATGGCCGCCGGTTTTGTGGGTGCACCGAATCTAGTCGCGCCCGCACGAATTGGTGAGGCCATCACCGAGTCGCGTGACTCATCTATTTTATTGCGTATATGCGCCATCGCGGCGAGCGTGCGCGGCAGGTTTTTTTCCGGTGCCAGCGTCACCAAACTCGATTGGATCGGCAGCTCAATATTGATACTAATGCGATCCGCATAGCGCCCGGCGCGCTCAATCAGCTCGGGCGATGCTTCGGGAATGGTCTTCAGATGGATGTAGCCGCGAAAGTGGTGCAGCTCGCGCAGCTGGCGCGCAACTTCGATGACCAGCTCCATGGTGTAGTCGGCGCTGCGAATAATGCCGCTGCTTAAAAACAGGCCTTCGATGTAGTTGCGCTTGTAGAAATCCAGGGTGATTTTCACCACTTCTTCCGGGGTAAAACGCGCGCGCTCGACATTGCTAGACCTGCGGTTGACGCAATAATGGCAGTCATACAGACAGACATTGGTCATCAGCACTTTCAGCAGTGAAATGCAGCGCCCGTCCGGCGTGTAGGAATGGCAAATCCCCGCGCCGCCGGTGGAGCCCACGCCCCGCCCCGCACGCGAATCCTTACGCGCTGCGCCACTGCTGGCGCAAGACGCGTCGTATTTCGCGGCGTCCGCCAAAATTTCGAGTTTTTGCTGTAGTTCCATCGCGTGCAGCCAGATCAAGCGGTGGAATCATCACACACGCAGGCGATGACACTCGTGAAATTGGCATCAAACATCGGTACCGTTTGCAGCGAATTCTGAGTATTCCAGTCAGCGTTTCGCGGCAAAATGCGGCGTTTACTTTGGTGATAACGCAATGACTAAACATGTGGTGGTGTTAGGCGGTGGCTTTGGCGGCTTGTGGGCGACGCGCGCGTTGGCTACTGCGCCGGTGCGCATCACGTTGGTGGACCGCACCAATCACCATTTGTTTCAGCCCTTGCTGTATCAAGTGGCGACCGCAGGCTTGTCCGCACCTGACATAGCCGCACCCCTGCGCTACATTTTGCGCAAGCAGCGCAATGTGACAGTACGTTTGGATACGGTGCAAAGTATCGACACCGAGAATCGGCTCGTACAGTGTGAAAATGGCGAGCTTGCCTATGACTATTTAGTGGTTGCGACCGGTGCCACGCATTCCTATTTTGGCCACCCGGAGTGGGCCGAATTCGCACCGGGCCTGAAAACCCTGGACGATGCCATGCTATTACGCCGACGCCTGCTGTCCGCCTTTGAAGCGGCGGAGCGCGAAGAAGATCCGGCAAAGCGCGCCGCGTGGCTCAATTTTGCCGTCGTGGGTGCGGGCCCAACGGGTGTGGAACTTGCGGGCACCTTGATTGAGATCGCGCGGCATACCTTGGCACAAGAGTTTCGCCATGCCGATGTGCGTCAGGCGCAGGTGCATCTATTAGAAGCCGGGCCGCGCGTACTGCCATCGATGCCGGAAAGTTTGTCGAAAAGTGCGCTGGCGCAGTTGAGGAAACTGGGCGTGCAGGTACATCTAGGGCAAGCCGTCACCGCGATTGATGCGCAGGGCTTTAACCTAGGTGATCAGCGTTTTGCCGCGCGCACGGTGCTTTGGGCGGCGGGCGTGGCGGCGAATCCATTGGGCAAAGCGCTGGCCGCGCAATGCGGTGCCAGCACCGACCGCGCTGGGCGGGTGCAGGTTGAGCCGGACCTATCGTTGCCGGGATTGCCGGAAGTTTTTGTGATTGGCGATCTCGCCAGTATTTCGCATGCCGGCAAGCCTGTGCCTGGAGTAGCGCCGGCGGCAAAGCAAATGGGCGCGCACGTGGCGAAAATGATTCGGCTACGCCTAAAAAACAGGCCCAGCTCGGCGTTTCGATATCAAGATTTCGGCAATTTGGCCACGATCGGCCGGATGGCGGCGGTGGTGGATTTACGCGGCTTCAAATTTTCCGGGCTGATTGCCTGGTGGTTTTGGCTGTTTGCGCACGTGCTGTTTTTGATTGGCTTTCGCAATCGCTTGCTGGTGTTGATCCAGTGGGGTTTTTCATACCTGACCTACCAACGTCATGCGCGCGTCATCATGGGTGTGGATGCAAACAAGGCGGACAAGAGCGTTTAAATCGGGCGCCAAAGCCTGCAGTTAGCTCCGTGGCACGCGGCTGTGCCCAAATATTTTCGGCCCCGGCCAGCACAAAACTGAGTTTTTGATTTTCGATTACTGCGGCAATTTCGAGTTCTTTCGGCAAAACCCCGATGCCTATGAAGGCAGCGCGCGCGCATCCATTGGCGCGCGCTTGTTTGTCCATCGGGTGTTGATTGCCGCAGCGCTGGAAGATCTAAACGCCGAGCCTGTTAGCGAGCGTGCCCAGCGGCTCAATACCGATGTGCGCCAGCGCTTAATCAGTGAAGTGGCCGGCATGAATTTGGCTAACTTTATCGTGCGCATGCAGCGCGAAGCGGTCGAGCACTTTCAAAAGCGCGAATCCTGGACGCGCTTAAGCGCTGAGGATCGGGATACGCTGGTCAGCAACATTGCCGGCTTACCGAGCGCACTGATCGACAATGAGTTAGAAGCCAAACAGTTTGACTTGGTCATGCTTGGCGCTGAACTTGCCCTGCTGCGAGGTGATGCACGCTTTGCACAGTATCAAGAACAAATCACCGGCATTGCGGCGGCGCTGGAGGCGATCAGTGCCAATGTCGGTGTGGTGCGCGCCGAGCTGGCGCTGATATTAGAAATCCAAACGGACGAGTATTGGCAAAACATCGACGCCTGGACGCTAGAGCAAGCGCGCCGCCGCCTGCGTAGCTTCGTCAAACTACTGCGCGGCGATGGCAGCAAGCCGGTGTTTACCGATTTTGAAGATCAGATTGGCGAGGCGTGGAAGTCACCCTGCCGAACATTACGCCTGGATTTGACCGTGCCCGCTTCGAACGCAAAATGCTGCATTTCCTACGCACGCACGAAAACCACATCACGATTCTAAAACTGCGCCGCAACGAACAGCTAACGCCGCAAGATTTGAACGAACTGGAGCGCATCCTGATCGCGCAGGGCGAAATCACCGAGCTGGAAATAACTCGCGCCCGCGACATCGGCGGCTTGGGCGTATTTGTGCGCGCGCTGATTGGTATGGAGGCGGCAGTTGTGCAAAGTCTGTTCGCCGAGTTTTTGTCGAACCAAAACCTCAACGCCAATCAGATTCAGTTCGTGCAGTTAATAATTCGCCACCTGACGGAAAAAGGCGTCATGGAAGCCCAGCGCCTTTACGAAAGCCCGTTTACCGATCTCAACGATCAGGGCATCAGTGGCTTATTTGATCAAGATACCGTGCAGCACATTGTGGCGGTTTTGGATTCGGTGCGGGGGCGGGCGGCGGCTTGAGTCTTGCCTTGGCAAGACGTTTTCGCAAGCGAAAGGCTCAGGGCAATTCGCGGTAACGTGCTTCCAATCCGCTCCAGATGTGCGCGGGCAAACCCATTACTGTTTCGAGCTTCAGCGCAGTTTCCGTTGTGATTGGGTGATGGTCATTCTCGATTTGGTTAACCGTTTTTTTGTCTAGACCGAGTCGGATCGCCAGCTCGCTTTGCGTAAGTGAATTTGCCTTACGATGTTCTAACAGCAATGCGCCTGGCGCAGGCGCATAGTCGGGTTGAAAGTTGTTTAAGCTCGACATTTTTTCCTCCGCATGTTCTTTGCAACTCAATGTGGCTGTTTTGGATTTGGTGCGAGCGCGGGCGGCAACCGGGAAGTCGAATGCACAGACTAACCGCATCACCCAACCCGCGCCTTCTGCACCAAATCCAGCACCAAATCCCCCATCGCGCGTGGGTCGACGCGGGAATTGCGGGCGGGGATGCCTAGGCTTTGTACGAAGCGTTGCCCAACCGCGTTATCAGTGGCGGGGCCGGCGACCATATCGACCGGGATGCCGAAGCTGTTTTGCATGTGCGCCACGCCACCGGCAACGCCGACCGGGTCGTTCGCGCACAGCACGAATACTTTGCCTAGGCTGCGCAATTCAGGGTCGCTCATAATCGCTTGCACGCCGTATTCGCCCATGATGCCGTCCCCGGTTTCGGCAACGATGACATCGACGCCACGGCTGGCTAGCTCGCTCAACACCACGCGCGCGGTTTTGGCGGCGTGGCTGGGGTCGGAACAGACGATACCGGCGTCGGTGAAGTCCGCAATCAACTCCGCACCGTGGTCGTACATGCTCAAGGTATCGCGCATCAATGAGATTCCGGTGAGCTTGGCGCCACCGACGCGCAAACCGGCTTGATGCAGCGCGCGCACCATCGCGCAGGCGGCGAAGGTTTTTCCGGAATTCATGCAGGTGCCGACGATATACACAATCGGAATTTTGATCGCGTCCTTATTGCCGGTAATCGCACCCCGGCTGATATGGCCGGGCACCCCTATACGCGAGCCAAAGTCTGGGAACACCTGCACCTGACCCAATACTTCCAGCTTGAACGGTGGGCCGACGTCAGGATTATAGGAAATACATCGGCCCATGACGCCGCCAATATTAAGCATATTGATCTGGTCGCCCACCGCCAGACTTTCCGGCATTTCGCCCTCATAGCCATGCAGCGCGCGGCGTTTACCGAGCACGCCCACAACCAAATCGCCATCATGCAGGGTCATCCAGCGGCCATGTAGGTCTTCCAGCTGGTTGTAGGTGGATTTCTCGCCAATCACGCGCACCGCAATCGCACTGCCTTCGCGGCAATCAATTTTGTCGCTGATACTCAAAGTGCGCGCCAGCTTTAAGTTGCGCACGCTGGAAGCAATTTTGTCGACGGTAATGCGTTGGATGGTCATGGTGTTTCCTTTATTCGGACGACGTAATGGGTTGGATGAAACCGCGCGGGACTTATGATTTAAGGCGCACTGCGCGAATAGCTAATTTGCTGTGCAATACCATAAATCTTGGCGAAGCCCGCGGCCTCGGCACCGCTCCAGGCGCTCGCACCTTCGCCGTAGCTGGCAACTTTGCTATTCATCAGCGAATGCGGTGAGCGCACGCCCTGAACCTCGACATGATACGGGCGGAGTTTTAGCCGCACTTCACCGCTGACGTTGGCTTGGGATGAAATAAGGAAGCTTTCTAAATCGCGCCCCAGCGGGTCGAAATAGTGGCCCTCGTGCAGCAAATTGCCGTAGCTATTGCCAAGCGCTTCCTTAAATTGCAGCTGTTTGCCGGAAAGCACGAGTTTTTCCAGCTCGCGGTGCGCGGCAATCAAAATCGCCGCACCGGGCGCTTCAAAACCAACGCGGCCTTTGATGCCTAAAATGGTATCGCCCAAGTGAATGCCGCGACCAATGCCAAAGCTGGCACCGAGCTGATTGAGCTTGTGCGTTAACTGCACGGGATCGAGCGCCACGGCAGTGAGTGGGCCGTATTTGAATGTGCAAGGTTCACCGCGCGCAAAGCCAATTTCAATCGAGACGGGCGCTTTGTCGGCGGCAATTTCACCGGCGGGATAAGCCGCTTCCGGCAAATGCGCCCAGGAATCATGGGTTTCTTTACCGCCGACGCTGGTGCCCCACAGACCTTCGTTGACCGAATACGAGCCAACACGCGCGGGCAGGGAAACCCCAGCTTTCGCCAGTTCGCTCAGTTCAAATTCACGGCTGAGCGCCAACTCGCGCACCGGCGTGATGATTTGTACTCCGGGTGCCAGCGTGCGAAAGGCAACATCGAAGCGCACTTGGTCATTGCCGGCACCCGTGGAGCCATGGCAGATTGCGCTGGCGCCGAGTTTTAGCGCCAGCTCGGCGATGCACTTGGCCTGGCACACGCGCTCGGCCGAAACACTCAACGGGTACATTTGGCCGCGCAGCACATTGCCAAAAAGTAAGTAGCGCAGATAGTTTTGCCAAAGCTCGGGCTGCGCTTCAATCACGTGATGTGACACGGCACCTAGCTGTTGGGAAAGTGCCGCAATGCGCGCCAATTCCGGCGCATCAAAGCCGCCGGTGTTAACGCTTGCGGTAATCACACTAAAGCCGCGCTCGATCAGGTGCAGCACGCAGTAGGAGGTATCTAGGCCGCCGGAAAAGGCAAGCAGACAGATGGGTTTAGCGCTCATGATTCATTCCAAATAGTGTTGGCGATGTGCTGATAGGCGTCGCTGCGCAGTTTTAGCGTTTGCTGGTGTGCGTCTAGCTCGGTATGGAGCTGATCCAGCGCAAGATTGCTGGCGCTGCCGATGTGGCCGATGGACATTCGGTGCTGGGCAGGCGGCACGAATGTTGCAGCCGTGACTTGCGCTGCAATCACGCGATAGGCATCGCGAAATGCCATGCCGCCTGCAACCAGTTGATACGCGGCTTCGGCGGCATAAAGCTCATCGGTACACGCGGCTTTTGCAGCACTTTGATTGACTTTGAGCGCGGGAATTAGGCTGGTGACGACGCGAAGAAGTTCGCTCAAGGTTTGCACGCCTTCCATCAGCGGTGCTTTGCCGAGCTGAAAATCCCGGTGATAGCTGCCGGGTAGGCCGGTCATAATGTTGCGATGGGTTTCAGCGATGCCGCGCAGCGCCCGGCATTTGGCCCGCGCCAGCTCGATCACATCGGGGTTGCGCTTTTGCGGCATGATCGAAGAGCCGGTGGTGTAGCTATCCGGTAACTGCAAAAAGCCAAATTCTGGGGTGGAATATAGGCTTAAGTCCCACAGCAGTTTTTCCAAACTATTGGCCACGCTAACGCACCAATCCAGCAGCGCTTGTTCGTGTCGGCCACGGCTATTAATGCAGTCCGTGGCGGCGCGTTGCACACCCGCAAAGCCCAATAATTGCGCAGTCATAGCGCGATCTATCGGCAGCGGCACGCCGTAGCCTGCCGCCGCACCCAGCGGGCAGCGGTCAATGCGCGCATGTACGCCGATGCTGGCATCCAATTCCTCAACTAAGGCTTCCGCATAACCTACGGCCCACAAACCAAAACTGCTGGGCATGGCTTTGCGCATATGGGTGTAGCCGGGCATTGCCGCGTCTTTAAAGTCACCGGCAAATTGCGCCAGCACCCGCGCCAGCGCGAGGACTCCAGCGCCTAATTCATTGAGCTGTGCGCGCAAATAAAGCCGCAATGCGACTAGAACTTGATCATTACGCGAGCGCGCCAAATGGATGCGCTTGCCCGCTTCACCGGTGGCTGCAACAAGTGCGGATTCCAGCGCGGTGTGGCAGTCTTCTTGACTGTCTTCGATGCGTATCTTTGCGGTAATACTCAGCGCATATTGCGCCTTCAATGCTACTAACAGCGCCGTCGAATCGCTAAGTTCAATGAGCTGTGTGGCCGCCAACATGCGCACGTGCGCGGCGCTGGCGATGCAGTCAAAACCATACAGCGCAAGATCTAGCTCTGGATCGCGTCCGACGGTGAAGCGATGGATCGCAGCGTCCAGCGGTAAATCTTTCGCCCACAGTGGTGCGGACGTAGGCTTAGCTGTGTTCATGCTCTTTAACCAGTTTCGTGCCAGCGCCTTCGTTGGTAAAGATTTCAACCAGAAGCGCATCCGGCTGCATGCCACTGACCAAATGCACGCTTTGCACTGAGTGGTTTAGCGCATTTCGAATCGCCGCTGTTTTTGGCAGCATGCCGCCGTTGATTTCCCCACGCGCCACCATTTCTTCCAGCTCATTAAGCGAAGCAAAAGAAATGACGCTTGCTGGATTGCCCATATCTTTCAACAAGCCCGGCACTTTCAATACGAAAAACAACTTTTCCGCATTCAAGGCGCTGGCGACTGCGGATGCGATCGTATCGGCGTTGGTGTTGAGCACCTGGCCGCTGGCATCGCAAGTGAGCGGGCAAATGACCGGCACGTAATCTTTCTCCAGCAACGTATGCAAAAGCGCCGGATCGACATCATCAATATCGGCGACTAAACCATAGTCAATCAATTTTGCTTGGCCCTGCAGCGGGCCATCGACATGCTGGCCCACGTAGAGTGGCGCGCGCTGATGTGCGCGCACCATGCCCGCGTCGATGCCGCTCAAACCCACGCAAGGTAGGCCCGCGAGGTTAAGTTCGGCTAATAAATCCGTGTGCACTGAGCCCGCCAGCACCATTTTCACCGCTTCCAAACCTTCCGGGGAGGTGACACGTCGGCCCTGGACTTTTTCGATCGGCAGAGCCAATTTTTCGCAAAGGGCATCCACACCCGAGCCGCCGCCATGCACGATTACAATGCGAATTGATAGCGTCCACAAAACCCCCAGCTGCTCCGCCACTGCTTTGCGCGCCTCCGCGTTATCCAAGACCTCGCCGCCCAGCTTAATCACGAATATTTTGCCGCGAAATTGACGCAGGTATTTGGCCATGCCTTTTAAGGCATCGAAGGGGTTGGCGGCGAATGGCATGGGTGGCTCCGAAAAGTGGGTCAAAAATAAGAAGTGAAATTAGTTAACTAAGCAAATATTCAAGCGCGGCCATCTGCACCCAAAGGCGATTTCCCGCCTCTTCCAATACCCGCGAGTGCGGCCCGTCCAGCACTTCGTGCGCCACTTCCACGCCGCGCCGCACCGGCAAGCAATGCATGAAAATTGATTTTGGGTCGCTAAGCTCAAAGTGCTTTTCGGTAGGCATCCAGCTGGCTAAGCTGGGATCATTTGGCGGCGCGACCAAGGCATCGGTCTGGCCCCAAGACTTTGCGTACACCACATGCGCACCACGCAACGCACTTTGTTGATTGGTAAAAAACTCAATTTTGGCACCGGTTTGTTCGCTCAATTTGATCGCTTCGGCGGTGATTTCTGGCGCCAACGCGTAGCCAAGCGGATGCGCAATTTTAATCTTTGCACCCATCGCCGCAGCCGTCAGCAATACCGAATTCGGTACCGCGCGCGGCAAGGATTTGATATGTGGTGCCCAACTCAATGCGATATTGACTTGGCTCAAATCACCAAACTCTTCTTGCATCGTCATCAAATCTGCCAAGCCTTGGCAGGGATGTTCACGCGCACTTTCTAAGCTAATCACCGGCACCGTCGCATGTTTGCGAAACGCGCCGATCACGCGATCGGCTTCGTCACTGGCTAAGCCTTCACCGTGCGAAAATGCGCGTACGCCGAGGATGTCAACGTATTGACTCAGCACGCCTGCGGCTTCGCGTACATGCTCGGGCTTGTCGCCATTCATCGCGACATTGTCGAGAAATTCCAAGCCCCAAACGCCTTGGCCTACGTCCAGCGGTATCGCTTGCCCGCCCAATTTGGTGGCTGCCGCGTCAAACGAGGTGCGCGTGCGCAGGCTCGGGTCCATAAATAGCAGGCCGAGCAATTTATCAGCGAGCGCGTTCGAACGCTCGCCGCGTTTTAGCACGCGCGCGCGGGTGATGATCGCGCTGGCAATAGCGGGAGTAAGATCACGAAAGTGGGTGAAGTGCTTCATAAAAAATTCCGTTTCATAAAATGGTTTCTGCCTAAACGTTGTTTTGAAAGCGCTGCACGGATTGAATGAATGCCGCTATTGCATCTGAGCTTAAGTTAAGCGGTGGCATTAAGCGCAACACACTGGGGTCGTTCGAGCCGCCAAGCAAAATACCGTCATTAAATAAATGCTTTTTCAGCGCCGCCGCCTGGTTGTGCTCAAGCCCGAGCAACAGGCCGGTGCCGCGCGAATTGATGCCCAGTGCCGCTAGCCCGGCGCAAATGGCTGCGCCAGCTGCGCTAGCATTGGCGATCAACGCCTCTTGCTCAATCACCGCTAGCGTCGCTAAAAGTGCCGCACACGCCAACGGCCCGCCGCCAAAGGTCGAACCCATATCGCCTGGCGCAATTTTTGCCGCAATTTCCGTCTGCATCAGCACCGCGCCGATCGGCACGCCCGAAGCTAAGCCCTTGGCAGCGGTAATGATGTCTGGCTGCACATCAAATAAGTTTGCTGCGAACGGCGCACCCAAACGCCCAACGCCGGTTTGAATCTCGTCAAAGATCAGCAGCGTGCCCGCCTGTGCTGTTTTTGCGCGTAAGGCCTGCAAATAGGCTTTGTTTGCGCTGCAAATGCCGGACAAACTTTGGATTGGCTCAATGATTACCGCACATACATCGGAAAAATCCGCCGCCGCCAGCGCCGCCAAATCATTCAAAGCAATTGCGCGCGACGGTGGTAACCATGCGGCATAGGGCTGAGTGATTTTCGCATCGTCGGTAGCCGCCAAACACGCCAAACTACGCCCGTGCCAGCCGCCTTTGAGCGTCACAATTACCGGCCTGCCGGTGATTTTATGCGCCAGCTTTAGTGCGTTTTCATTCGCCTCGGCACCCGAATTGCAGAAGAAAACTCGCTCCATGCCGCTGCCTGCAGCAAATTCGATTAACGCAGCGGCCGCCGTTTCACGCAATGGCAATTCACCTGCAGTGGAATAAAACAACAAGCTTTGTGTCTGTGCGTGGATCGCTGCAACCACCTTTGGGTGGCAATGGCCAGTGCTGGCAACGCAGTGCCCGCCGTAAAAATCCCAAAACGCTCGGCCGTCAGTGGCGAACACTTGATCGCGCACCCCGTGTGAAAGCGTGAAAGGAAAGGGTGTATAGGTGGGTAGTAGTGAAGTCATGCGGCAATTTTATGCACACTATTTGCATAATATGCAAGCATGTAGCGCCTAATTTCACGTTTGCGGTTCACCCACTGGCAAACAACACGGCACGTTTACCGTCGGCGCTGCTACGCTTCGTGCATGACTGAAGACATTTCTAACGCGATTAGCGAATACGCAGAGCACTTCACTGTGACTTTAGCGGGCAGCGAAAAATCATTTCGGGTGGCACCAGGTGAGACGGTACTGAGCGCCAGCCGCCGCGCGGGTTTGGCTTTACCGTACAGCTGCTTAAGTGGCCGCTGTGGCTCGTGTGCCGCGCGTGTGACCCACGGCAGTTGGCACTACGCCAGCCAGCCTAGTGCACTAAGCGCCAGCGAGCGGCTGGACCACGCGCTGTTGTGTCAGGCGCTGAGTGATTCGGATCTGACTTTGGCGCTCAAGGAAGTGGCGGAAGTAGCTGAGCTTGCAATCGTGCAGACGCCCGCGCGCTTGTTAAGCAAAACCTTGCTGTCTACAGATGTGTTAGCACTTGCATTGATGCCCCAACAACCGGTGCGCTATTTGGCAGGGCAATATTTGGAGTTCTTATTGAGCGATGGCAAACGTCGGCCGTTCTCAATCGCGAATGCGCCACGCGCTGATGGCGCGTTGGAACTGCATGTGCGCAAAGTAGCCGGAGGCGGTTTCACGCAAACCCTGTTTGAGGACACCGCGGTTGGCGCTGAATTTCTGATCGACATGCCGCACGGCACTTTTGTGCCGCGCGCTGATTCCGATCGGCCATTATTATTCGTAGCGGGCGGCACCGGCTTTGCGCCGATTAAAGCCTTGTTAGAACATTTTTCCACGCTCAACCCCGAGCGCGAAGCGCACCTTTACTGGGGCGCGCGGGTGGCGGCAGATTTTTATTTGCCCGAACACATTAGCGAATTCAAAGCTGCAATGCCGGGGTTGCGCTATACGCCCGTGCTCAGCGAACAGGCCAGTTTCGACACGCGCTACGGCACGCTGCACGAGGCGGTGCTGGAGGATTATCCCGCCTTAAATGATTTCGACGTTTATATGAGCGGCCCGCCGGCGATGATTAGCGCCTGTCGCGGTGCGTTTCTAGGTGCCGGATTGCCCGAAGACCGGTTGTATTACGATTCGTTTGACTTTGCCCCGGACGTATTGGCGAAATTAATCCATGCCCGGGCGCATAGACGTACGCCTTAAGAATGCGCCGGGCTATACTAACGGCCCCAAATTAGCGGCCCCAGCCAGTTCATAACCGGCAGGCGGCCAAACTGCAACTGCACCAGGCTTATCCATGCTTTCAATTGAATCAAGAATCGCCAAAGACATCGCTGCCAGCGAGCGCCAAGTTGACTCCGCTATTAAGTTGCTTGATGAAGGTGCCACCGTGCCCTTTATTGCCCGCTATCGCAAAGAAATTACCGGTGGGCTAGACGATACCCAATTGCGTTTGCTGGAAGAGCGCTTGAGCTATTTGCGCGAATTAGAAGAGCGCCGCACCGCGATTTTGGCCAGTATTGAAGAGCAAGGAAAGATGACGCCGGAATTGCGCGGCGACATTATGGCCAGTGAAACCAAAGCGCGGCTGGAAGATTTATACCTGCCTTACAAGCCCAAACGCCGCACCAAAGCGCAAATTGCGCGGGAAGCCGGGTTGGAACCACTTGCCTTAGGCTTGTTGAATGACCCCACACAAACGCCAGAAACCTTTGCTGCAAGTTTTATCGACGCAGAAAAAGGCATTAGCGACGTCAAGGCCGCACTCGATGGCGCGCGTCATGTTTTGCTGGAACATTTTTCTGAGAACGCCGCTCTAGTTGGGGAAATGCGCGAATGGCTGACCGCGAACGGTCAAATTCGCAGTCAAGTCATCGCTGGCAAAGAAAAGGAAGGCGCGAAGTATTCCGACTATTTCACTATGGTCGAGCCGATTCGCTCGATCCCCAGCCACCGCACGCTGGCGCTTTTTCGTGCGCGTGCCGAAGGGATTTTGGAATTAGAGCTGGAACCGGGCACCGAGCCGGAAGAAGGCCACATCCTGGCGCGCGGCAGAGTCGCGGTTGCCGCTGGCATTGCCGATAAAGGCCGCCCGGCGGATGCATGGCTGTTGGAAACCGCGCGGCAAGCGTGGCTAGTGAAGCTGCACGTGCATTTGACCCTGGATTTATACGGCCAAGTGCGCGAACGCGCCGAAGCCGAAGCGATTCGCGTGTTTGGCGATAATCTCAAAGACTTATTGCTGGCCGCGCCGGCGGGCCCGAAAGTGGTGTTGGGGCTAGATCCTGGCATGCGTACCGGCTGCAAACTGGCGATTGTTGATCACACCGGCAAGGTGTTGTTTACCGGCGTGATCTATCCGCATCAGCCGCAAAATCAGTGGGACGCCTCGGTGGCGGCACTCGCGGCTTTGTGCCTGCAGTATGGCGTGGCATTGGTTAGTATCGGCAACGGCACCGGCAGCCGCGAATCGGATCTGTTGGTGATCGATTTGATGCGCAAGCATCCAGAATTAAAGCTGCGCAAAATGGTGGTGAGCGAAGCGGGCGCGTCAGTGTATTCCGCGAGCGAACTAGCCTCAAAAGAATTTCCGGATATGGACGTTACCCTGCGCGGCGCGGTTTCGATTGCGCGGCGCTTACAAGATCCACTGGCGGAATTGGTCAAAATTGATCCGAAAAGCATCGGCGTCGGTCAATATCAGCATGATGTCAATCAAATCAAGCTCGGCCAACGTTTGGATGGCACGGTCGAAGATTGCGTGAACTCCGTGGGCGTCGATCTCAATACCGCCTCCGGCCCGCTGCTGGCGCGCGTGGCGGGATTGAGCAATTCTTTGGCCGACAATATCGTCAAGTTTCGTGAGGCAAATGGCGCATTTTTGGAGCGCAGCCAGCTAAAGAACGTGCCGCGTTTAGGCATTAAGGCGTTTGAGCAATGCGCCGGATTTTTGCGCATCAGTAATGGTGCGAATCCACTCGATGCCTCGGGCGTACACCCGGAAAGTTACCCAGTCGTGCAGCGCATTTTGAGCAGCACTGGGCGCGAGCTGAAAGCCTTGATTGGCGACGTCGCGTTTTTGCGCACACTCAGCCCAGACAAATACACCGATGATTATTTCGGCGCGCCGACTGTGCGCGATATCTTAAAAGAGCTGGAAAAACCTGGCCGCGATCCGCGCCCAGAGTTCAAAACCGCGACCTTTGCCAGCGGCGTCACGCAAGTCAAACACTTAGCACCCGGCATGATTTTGGAAGGCGTGGTCAGCAATGTCGCAGCCTTTGGCGCGTTCGTGGATTTGGGCGTGCATCAAGATGGCTTGATCCACATCAGCCAATTGAGCGGCGCCAAGTTTGTCAAAGACCCGCGCGAAGTCGTCAAAACCGGGCAAATCATCAAGGTGAAAGTGCTGGAAGTGGATTTGGAACGCAAGCGCATTAGTTTGACCATGCGTTTGGACGCCGAACCCGAGCCGGCCGAGCGCGCACCAGAACCGCGGCAAGAACGCGCACCGCGTGCGACTAGGCCAGAGCGCGCACCGCGCGCAGCTAGCCCGGCCGGGCAAAATGCCGGGCAAAATCCGGCGCCGCGTGCGGATCAGTCGCAGCCGCAAAGAAGCGCAGACCGACCCGCCAGCGATCAGCGGCCCGCGCCGCGTTCGGATGCCCGTCCTAACCGTCCCGCAGATCGCTCCGGGCCACGGCCATCAGGGAGTGAACGCGGCGGCGAGCGCAATTTTGACCGTAATTCCCGCCCAGCAGCGCCAGCACAAAAATCGGGGCCGCCAGCGCCGAAGTTGGGCAGTGCGTTCGCGGATTTATTTGCTAATTTTGGGAAAAAATAGCTTACGTAAGCGGCTCCCAATGGACCAATGGAGTAGCGCCATATTCAAGCAGGCAAAAAATACTATTTGCCTGGTTTGACGGAGACTACGTTTGGCGAAGGCTTAGGCAAGAGGATGTGTAAGTGAGTGACGACTTCTGCGCCACCGTCCGAAATAATCGACTTCGAGGAATAGCATTAGCCATGTTCCAAAAGCCTTGCCCCAGCAATCCTTTGCACCGCTTTTTGATCAAACGACACAAACTGTTTCCCGCCTAGCTGATTGCCCTCAAAGGCAATGACACCGTCGGCAAAATCTCCGCCCGCCTCCAACACCGCAAGCCCTGCGTTTAATGCACCTCGGCTCACGATAACGTTGGGACAAGCGGCGAGTCGCCGAATCGCTATCGCCACATCTTCGGCACGCCTTTTGTAGGCGCGCAATAAAACCCAGGCGAATTCGCATAGCGTCGGCATGGTCAGAGCGACCAGTTCCGCGTCCTGCAAAATCCGGACTGCGAGCTTAGCCTGCAGGAGATCATCAAACACCGCCGCACGAACCAGCACATTGGTATCCGGGGTGATTTTCACGGTGTGCCTGCCCAGCCTTCGCTAATCGCTTCATTCATCGCATCAATGCTGACGACTTCAGCATTTCCATTTTGCAAGCACCCGAAAAATTGCGCCCAATCCCCCGAATTTGCGGCGCGAACCGCAAGCTGCCCATCCGGCATCTGCTCTACTTCAATCGGATCACCTGGTCTGACGCCCAGATGTTTTAGCAAACTCTGTCTAAAAGTCACTTGGCCTTTGGCGGTAACGGTCAGGGTATGCATACTTGATCCTTTGCTTTAAGTAAGGTTATTGTGCCTTACTTTTCCAAACTCTCCAAGATTCATCGCTTAACGCCTCTGATAGTTGTGGTAAAAAAGAAGCCTCGCTTCAAGTCACAGCACATAAGCCATGAGCAAACACATCCTAATCGTTGATGACGAACCCGGCATTCGTGAAATGGCGCGCGATGTGTTGCAAGACGAGGGCTATCGGGTTTCGGTGGCGGAGAATGGCGCGGCGGCACGTGCAGCAAGGCGTGCGGCGCGGCATGATTTGGTGCTGCTGGACGTGTGGATGCCGGATATTGACGGCATCAGCTTATTGAAAGAATGGGTCAATAGCGGTTCGCTCGATTGCCCAGTGGTAATGATGAGCGGCCATGGCACGGTGGAAACTGCGGTCAAAGCGACGCGCTTGGGCGCTTATGATTTTATTGAAAAGCCGATTTCACTGGCAAAACTGCTGCTGAGTATCGAGCGTGCGCTTGAGCACAGCGAATTGCGGCAAGAGAACCAGGGGCTAAAGCGCAGCGCCGATGAGGGTTTTGAGACTAATGCGCTGGAGCCACGCGGTAACTCGCGCGCGATGCAGGATCTGCGCGCCCAGATTGAGCGGGTGGCGGGCGTCGAAGCATGGGTATTGATTGAGGGCGAAGCGGGCACCGGTAAAGCCCAGCTCGCGCGCTATTTGCACGCAAAATCTGCGCGCGCGGCGGCACCTTTGGTGGCGGTGGCACCCGGCTCGATTGCGCGCGAACAGGCTTTTCGCGAATTATTTGGCTCGGAGGAAGGCGGCGAGCTGCGCTATGGTTTGATCGAGCGCGCGCAAGGCGGCACGCTGTTTTTAGACGAGGTGGCGGATTTGGACAGTGAATTGCAGCTCAAGCTCGCGGGCGCGCTCAGCCAGCGCTCGATCACGCGTTTGGGTGGGCAAGTGCCGGTGACTTTGGATGTGCGGGTGATTGCCGCCTCTTCTAAGCCCTTGGATGCGGAAGTAAAAGCTGGGCGTTTCCGTGAGGATTTGTATTACGCGCTGAATGTTGTGCCGCTGAAAACTGTGCCGCTGCGCGAACGTTCCGAAGATATTCCTGAGCTGGCGCGCGCGCTGACCGAATCCTTGGCTGGGCGCAATGGCTTGCCGTATCGCGGACTAACGATGGCGGCGCTGAATCGCTTACGTCAACATCATTTTTCCGGTAACTTGCGCGAGCTGAAAAACTTGATTCAACGCCTAATGATTTTGGGTGAAGGCAGCGAGATCGAGCTGATCGAAGTCGAACACGCACTCGGCCCGATCATTCCAGAACGCCCGGCGGCATTGGCTGGAACCGCGCTGGATATGAGTTTGCCGCTGAAAGAAGCACGTGAGCAGTTTGAGCGCGAATATCTGTTGCATCATTTGCGCTTGGCCGGTGGCAGCGTCGGCAAATTGGCGCGCGTGGTGGACGTGGAACGCACGCATCTGTACCGAAAACTGCGCGCATTAGGTGTCGATTTAAAGGATGGTGAAAGCTAATGGCGACCTTGCTGGAACGTTTTGAAGCCCAGCTTGCTGAAGGCAACGACAGCGCGATATTACGCCTGAGCATTGCCCAGCAATTAAGCACGGCAGCGCGCTTTGATGAGGCGATTGGACACCTGCAGCGTGCGCTGCTGCTGAATCCGCTTTACACCGCCGTATGGCTAGCGCTTGGGCAAGCGTATGAAAAAACAGGCGACGCCACCCGCGCCATCGGCACCTATCGTAGCGGCATCGAAACTGCGAAGAAAAATGGCGACAAACAAGCGGAGCGGCAAATGGGTGTGTATTTGAGTCGCTTATTGAAGGCTGGGCAAACGCCGAGTTAGGTGCGGTATGGAGCCAAAGCCTAGGCAATCTCAAACATTCAATTCGATTTTAAGCTTTGCGATAGCGTTGGGCGTTTTGGCTACGTATCTGTGGGTAGCGCGGCGCGACAGTCGCATGAGCCCAATGCGGCAAGCACTAATGCCGAACGCGAGTCACTGTTGCGGCGCTTATTAGTTATTGAGCTTGGGATGGCGGCAAAGGACAAACCTGTCGTGGAAGGATAAATCTCAGCTGCAGACAGCGCTAAACTACCTTGGTCGCAATAAGCCGTTCAAACAAACTAAAGACGCGGCGGCATAAACCCGAGGAGATTTGCATGAATCGTTTATTCGAAGAGCAAAAACCCAGTACGCCCACTGGCGAGCCCATTCCCACGAACAGTGCGACGCTTGACAGGCCGACATTAACGCAAGCGGCGTCAATCAGCGCGCATCGCTGGAGCCAAAGCTTAAGCGGCGGCGCGCATGTATTGATCCGCCCAATCAACCGGCTGGACGCAAGCGCCGAACGCGGCTTTATTGACGGACTGCCCAGTGATACAAAACGACTGCATTTCACGGCACAAATTCAACGTTCCACGGAAAAATATAGCGCACTGTTGAGCCCTCTTGATGCTGCTAATGAAGTCACCTTGGTTGCCGTTGTAAAAGACGGCGCGGCAGAAAAAATTGTCGGTATGGCCCGCTACAGTAACGATGTCGCCCATAATCGCTGTGAATGCGCGTTGGCAGTCGGTGATGACTGGCACCACAAAGGCCTGGGCACCGCGCTGATGAAACATTTGATTGAGCTGGCCCGCATCAATCAAATTGCGGCAATGCAAAGCCGAGAGCTTGCGGAAAATTTATCGATGCGTACGCTGTTGCACGAGTTGGACTTTCATGTGCAGCTTGATCCGCATGACGCGCGCCTCGTCATTTACACCCTGGAACTTAAACTAACTTCTGAT